>CAZMHO010000026.1:7798-24509 GCA_964566085.1 uncultured Thermotogaceae bacterium
ATTTTGCATAAAAGATCGAGACGAGCGTTATCATCGCGCGCGCAGCGGTCCTGCTCAAGAGCCCTGATCATGGCTTTCGGGAACTTGAAGGGGCTGGCTGTCGAATGAACGATACAGGGCGTGCGATCTCCGGTTGCCTGGCGGTATTGGTCCAGCGCGTTGGCCGCAACAGCCGTATGTGGGTCGATCAGAATGTTTTTTGTCCGGAAGGTATCTCGTATCGTTTCCAAACTTTGAGGATCAGCGCAAGATGCAGAAAAGAAAGGGTTCCCGGCATTTTCGGCAGGCAACTCCATCGAAAAGCGGCCAGAGCGCGTCAGCGACTCCATTCGTTCGGCGGTTTTCCGGTCCTCTCTATCGAGCATCTCGAATATCCAGCGTTCCAGATTGGAAGAGATCAAGATGTCCATCGAAGGAGAGGATGTTTTCACGACCGGCGCGTGCGCTGTGAGGTCGTAAACGCCCGAACGGAAAAAATCGCTCAAAATTCTGTTCTGATTGGAAGCGCAGATGAGGCGACGGATCGGCAACCCCATCCGAAGGGCATAGTATCCGGCCAGAATGTTTCCGAAGTTCCCGGTAGGCACGCAGTAGTTGACGGGCTCACCGGGTTTCAGACATTGTCGATCAACGAGTTCCAGGTAGGAAGAGAAGTAATAAATCACTTGGATAAGAATTCTCCCCAAGTTGATAGAATTTGCGGTGGACAGCCATATCCCCCGATTTTCGAGCGCCACCCTCCATTGGGTATCGACCATTAACGATTTAACGAGGCGCTGCGCATTGTCGAAATCGCCTTTCAACGCGAATACCCGCGTGTTCGCCGCCTTCTCTTCCAGCATCATCTCCCGTTGGATAGAAGAGATACCGCCCTCCGGGTATAGAACGAATATCTGCGTGTCGGGAATCTCTCTAAAAGCCGTTAAGGCGGCTTTGCCGGTATCTCCCGAAGTGGCGGTCAATACAAGCAACCGCCCGCTCAGGCCGCAGCGTTGCAGGGCAAATCGCATCGTATGCGGTAGAAGCGTTAAGGCGATATCTTTAAAGGCTAACGTGGGCCCGTGAAACAGTTCTAAATAATAGATCGGGTTAGGCGCGTCAACCTCCCGTAGCGGGGTGATCTCGGGATGATCGAATCGAGGGGGATAAGTCCGATCGAAGCGCTCGGTGAGCCATTCTTTCGGCGCTTCCGGCAGAAAAAGATTTAGGATCTCCGGCCCGATTTCCAAAAAACGGGGTCGCGTTCCCCGCGGTCTCAGGATGGAAAAATACGGGAATTCCTCCGGAACCCAGAGCCCACCATCCGGCGCGGTGCCGGAAAACAGCGCCTCGATGAGAGGAACCTTTTGCGTCTTATTTCGGGTATTCAAAGCCTGCATCGCTCACTCCCCCAATATTCAATACCGAATTATACCGCTTTTCGAAGACTACGGCTATCGGTTTACCAAATCCTTTCCTGAGGTCCGATTTCGTTGACAACCCTGGATCAAAGATGTTATCATGGCTCCGAAAGGCGTCGATAGAGAGCGCGTGCCGTTCGACCGATTCTTCGGACGGCTGTTACGAGAATGGAGGGGCAATGTGAGCGCGACAGAGAGAGAGATAAACCGAGTGTCGACTTTGTTGAACCAAACGCCGCGGATGAAGATGCAATACGAAAACGGAAAACGCTATCTGTTTATCGGATGCGGGTCTTCTTATAACCTTGGGTATATCGTGTCTTCGACTTTGAATCGACACAACATACCGAGCTTTGTACGATCTGCAGGCAGTATATTGGCCGCGAACAACTTACCGGAACTGAATTTAGAAACGGATGTCGCGATCCTGATCTCCCGGACCGGGGAATCCACCGAAACAGTAAGGGTTCTGAAGCAGTTGAGGGAAATCGGTATCCAAACGGTCGGAGTTACCTGTCAGAAGGACAGTTCCATCGTTAGGAACAGCGATCGGGCGCTGCTGTACGATTTCGCTTACGAGGAAAGCGTGGTGATGACGGGGTCTTTCCCCGCGATTTTAGACTCTCTCTTAGGACCCTTTCAACCCGCAAACCTTTCCGAAAGGGCGACCGCCGTCTTGGAATCGTCCAAGCGCGTAATCGCGCGGCTGGACTTGAAGCGACTGAACCATTTTGTGTTTTTAGGGTTCAATGCGTTGCTGGGTCTGTCCAAAGAAGGAGCGCTGAAGCTGCAGGAGATGGCCCTGGAATCGGTCGACTATCAAGAACCGTTAGAGTACCGGCACGGTCCCAAATCGACGCTCACTGCTTCCAGTTTGGTTTTGGTTCAGTCATACGGAACCGACTATGAACGCGATTTAGTCGCCGAATTGAAAGGATACGGAGCGGAAGTAATCGTGGTGGGAAACACAGGGGATATTGATGTCGGAACCTCCGAGAACGACGAGTTACCGCTACGGATCCTTCCCGTTTTGTGGTTAGGGTATCAAAAGGCGCTCTCGAAAGGATTGGATCCCGACCGACCGAAGAATCTTTCAAAAACCGTCGTCATATGATTTTCGAAAACGCAAGAATCGTTGACCCGAACGGGGAGTGCACGGGTACGGTAGAGGCGTCCGAAGGGAAGATTGTCCGTGTCCTTCAGAAACCGTGTACACCAAAGTACCTTTTGATGCCCGGTTTCGTCGATTTGCACACGCACGCCCTAAAAGGGATCGATACGATGCGCGCGTCCAATAAGAATCTCTTTCGTTGGGCGGAGGAAAATTTCGCCCAAGGAGTAACGGCCTTTCTCCCGACGACCGTTTCCGCTTCTTTGGATATCCTGGAGACCCTGGTTGCGACCCCCGGCCCTTTCCCGGAGTCTATGGCGGGATTTCATCTGGAAGGGCCTTTTATAAACATCGCAAAAAAAGGAGCGCAAAACGGGCGATACATATTCCCTTCCGAAGGGAAAGACCTTCGAGGTCTCCTAATAGAACCGGTGCGATTGATCACTACCGCTCCTGAAATACCGGGGTTCGAATCCTTGATCGCGCAATGCCATGAAAACGGGATTCTCGTGTCGATCGGCCACACCAATGCCGATTTTCGCGTGATGAAAGCGGCATATCAAGCGGGGGTCAGAAGGATTACACACTTTCCGAACGCGCTCTCGCCGCTGGCTCATCGGGAGATCGGCGCAACCGGAGCCGCGTTATACTTGGATTTTGATCTTGAGATGATCGTGGACGGCATTCATACGGCTCCTGAGTTCATAGACCTCGTCTACCGAATCAAAGGAGCGGATCGCATTTCTTTGGTAACGGATTCGATTGCGGCTGCCGGGATGCCTGACGGGGAGTATGAGCTGGGGGGGTTACCCGTCTTCGTCAACAGCGGGAAGGCGGTTTTAGCCGACGGGACGCTGGCAGGGAGCACGCTGTTGTTTCCTCAAGCGGTGAAAAACTTTGCGCGATTCACGGGCTGTTCTTTGCCGGACTTGGCGAAGGTATCCTCCTACAACGCCTTGAAAGCGCTGAAAATAGACGGCGACACCGGCTTGATCCGAGAAGGGTATCAGGCGAACCTCGTGTTGCTGGATTCGGAGTGGAACGTTATCCAAACGATTTTTGAAGGAAATCTCGTCTACGCTTCCAAATGAAGAATGTCGTTCTCGGCTTGACAAAAAAAAACGATTGGTATAAAATAGGGGCGCGTTTGCGGTCGTATTTCAAGGGTAGAGCACCAGCTTCCCAAGCTGGGTGTTGCGGGTTCAAGTCCCGTCGACCGCTCCAAATACCGAAAAAAAGAAGCCGCAAGGCTTCTTTTTTTTTGAAGAAGTGGCGATTTCATCCAATAAAGGCAAATCTTTAAAGGCGACACGACGAAGCCCGCCGACTACACCGCTTCCTTTTTTACTGGATCGGACTGGGCTGTTGTGGGCGCCGGTTTGATTTCGGCGGTTTTCTTTGTTTCTTTGTCTTTGCTATCCGTCTTTGTGTCTACCGAAGAGGCGAAGTTGGATTTCTTCGCGTCGGTTACGTAATAACCGGATCCGCTGAACTTAATGCCGACCCGACCGATCACTTTTCGGAGCCTACCGCCACAGTCTTCGCAGGTCGTGAGTGGATCGTCGTGGATACCCTGGAAAACTTCGGTTTCTTTTTCGCACTGATCACATTTGTAACGGTAGATGGGCAAGGTTTTCCCTCCTCAAACCTCATACGTTTTTATCGTCTTGATCTGTTTCCGGACATCTGGTGCCGAGAGCGGGACTTGAACCCGCAAAGGA
Source organism: uncultured Thermotogaceae bacterium (assembly GCA_964566085.1). GTDB lineage: Bacteria > Thermotogota > Thermotogae > MWEM01 > MWEM01 > MWEM01. The sequence continues at coordinate 12,031 of CAZMHO010000026.1, forward strand.
ATACTCCCATATGAACCTGAATCATACGCGTCTGCCAATTCCGCCATCTCGGCTAAGCGTCGTTATTTTACCTGATATGTCCGGTTTTGTCAAGTATTAGTAGCGGCTTCTCTCTTTGTCGAGAAGTGTGAGGAAAAAATCATTCGTACTGGTTTCCTTCATTTTCTTCAAGATGAGGGACAGTCCTTCTTCCTCCCCCATAGAGGAGAGCATTTTCCGCAAAATCCATACCTTACGCAGCTCTTCCGGCGAAAGAAGGAGCTCTTCTCTTCGGGTACTGGATAACTGGAGGTTGATCGCGGGAAAGATACGCCGGTCGGCTAACTGACGGGAGAGTATCAGTTCCATATTCCCGGTTCCCTTAAACTCTTCGAAGATGACATCATCCATCTTGCTTCCCGTGTCGACCAAAGCCGTGGCGATGATCGTCAAACTACCGCCCTCTTCGATGTTCCGGGCGGCCCCGAAGAAGTATTTCGGACCGTAAAGCGCTTTTGGGTCGACGCCGCCGGAGAGCAGTTTTCCGCTGGGAGGGATATAGTTGTTGTAAGCGCGCGCCAATCGGGTGATGCTATCAAGCAGAATGACGACGTCGTATCTGTACTCCGTCAACCGCTTGGCCATCTGCAGGGTTAATTGCGCGACTTTTATTTGTTTTTCCGGAGGCATATCGAAAGGCGCCGCCAAAACTTGCGCATCGACAGAACGGGTAATATCCGTTACCTCTTCAGGCCGCTCATCAATGAGCAAAACGATACGCAGCGTTTCCGGATGGTTCTTCGCGATACCGTTTGCGATATCCTTCAAGATCGTCGTCTTTCCGGCTTTCGGAGGAGAAACGATCAATCCTCTCTGCCCTTTTCCGATCGGGCAGAACAGGTCTATGATGCGCGCCGATAGTTTTTCGGGATCGTTCTCTATCTTGAACTTGGTCATCGGGTAAATCGCGGTCAGGTTCTCAAAATTGATACGGTCGTAGATCCTTTCGGGAGGATTATGGTTGATCGCTTCGATACGTAGCAGAGCAAAAAACTTTTCACCCTCTTTGGGTGCCCGAACTTGGCCGGATACAAGATCCCCCGCGTTGAGGTTGAACTTCCGGATCTGGGACTGAGAAACGTAGATATCTTCGTTATTGCCCGGTAGCAAGTTGCCGGTTCTCAGAAAACCATACCCTTCGGTCGGGATGACATCGAGGACCCCTTCGTTGAAAAAATAACCGAAACTCTTCGCTTGAGCTTGAAGAATAGAGAATACGAGCTCGTTTTTCCGCATACCGGTATACCCGTTAATGTTGTACTTTTTCGCGAGGGTGTAGAGGTCTTTGATGTTCATGTTGTTGAGTTTGCGGATATCGACCTCCATCTCCCGGATATTGTCTTTTCGATCCGGTTCGCCTTTCGAGGCCGTTTCCGCTTCTTCTTCCCTTTGTTTAGCGGGAACGGATACGACTGGTTCTTCCAGCTCCACCTGTATCGTTGTTCTCAACTGCTCGTCGACCGCTTCGCTCTCCAATGGCTCCACGGCCACCGTTTCCTCCTCCGGTTCGAAGGCGATCGTATCCTGGATCGGTTGAGCAAAGCCTTCTTCTGGAGTCTTGTCCGCCACGCCTTCTTCTTTTGGGGAAAAGAGAGAGGGTTGAGGGGAATGCTTTCTTCCTCTCCCGGCAGGTTTTTTTGCCGTTGCATTACTTTCTTCCTCGGAAGCTATTGTTTCGGGGTTCGCGTTGGTTATCTCTGCCTTGTTTGCGCCTTTTGCGGGTTTTCCGGGGGATTTTCTCGTTCTCGATGTCGGTGTCGTTTCTTCTGTTTTCGAAGGTTTCACTTGGGAAGCGGAGGAATCCGATATTCCTTCCTTGGCATCAGGAGCAAGCTCTCGCTCAGTCCCTTTCTGTTTTTTTGGCACATCTATCCTTCCTTTCTCAGTCTATCCTGTAATTGATTCCAATCTTTGATGAAGCGATCGATTCCATTATCCGTCTGCGGGTGGTGAAAGAGCGCTTCAAGGATTTGATAGGGAATGGTCGCGATATGGCATCCCATCCGTGCAGCTTCGACGACGTGTTTGGCGTGTCGGATGCTGGCTGCAATGACTTCGGTGTCGAACCCGTACGCATCGATAATCGTTAACAAGTCTTCCAATAAGTCCATCGACTCCCACCCAATGTCATCCACACGCCCCAAAAACGGGCTGATGTAAGTGGCTCCGGCTTTCATCGCCAATAAGGCTTGACCGGCAGAAAACACCAATGTGACGTTCGTATGGATGTTCTCCTTCGATAAAACCCCAACCGCTTGAATTCCTGCCGGCGTGACGGGTATTTTTATCACGACGTCCTCGTGTATCTTCGCCAATTCTCTGGCTTCCTTGAGCATTCCTTCGGCGTCAAGGGCGATCACTTCCGCGCTGACCGGCCCCCGCACGATCTCGCAGATACGGCGGATATGGCCGTGAAAATCCCGAACCCCCTCTTTCGCGATGAGAGAAGGATTGGTTGTAACGCCATCCAAAATGCCCCACTCTTTTGCTTTTTGTATCTGTTGAAGATTTGCAGTATCCAAGAAAAGCTTCATCGTATCACCTCGAATGATGTTGAAAGTAAACAAGATGTGAAAAGGAGATATTTTCGGTAGTGGCATGATTATACCACAGAACGGAAAAATAGCAATTGTTTTTCGAATGAAAACACGGGGCAGCAGACGAAAGCCAACCTCTTTGAGAAAAAAAAGGGGGTTCACCCCTCTATTTGGCGGGGACGACGAGACTCGAACTCGCGGCCACCGGTGTGACAGACCGGCATGCTAACCAACTGCACCACGTCCCCGCAACCTGTTTTTGGTACCCCGGGTAGGAATCGAACCTACATCTGCGGATTAGGAATCCACCGTTCTATCCATTGAACTACTGGGGCTTTCCAAAACAGCATCGAAATATATCATATTTTGCGATGGTTGTCAAGAAGCCCTGTTTTACCTCACGGCGTAAAGACGATAGTCCGGATCGGAAAAGATACCGTCTATCCATTCGTAATGTTCCAGACATTTTTCGTCTATCTGACCTTTATAGAGGGCCTCGTATAACTGATTGAAGCGCACGATATGTTGCTTGGTCCGATTGGCGGCGTAAGCGACCGTCGTTCCCGTAGACATAATGAAAGCCCAGTCGCTCGATTGCGCCAACAGCAACTCCCGCATCGCTTGCTGCAAAGCGCGGATTTTCGTGGGGTCGGTTTCTTCGAAGAAGTCGTTGGCTAATCGCGTCATCCGCTCGGTCATCTCGTCCAAATGCGGGTAAATCCAGTCGTTACTTCCGTTTATCCACACTTCGTTATATCCGTTTGCGCCCCATGTGGAATCTGCCGGCGTCGTTATCTGAACGCTGGTGAGGATAGTGTCGATAAAGGCTTTCGGGGTAATCGGCTTAAGCGCCTCGGTTTCGTTCATACAGCGAAAGAGATTTTCAATGAACTTTGGCCCCTCAAACCACCAATGCCCGAATAGTTCGGCGTCGCAGGGAGCCACGACAATCGGCTGGATTCCCGCGAACTGGTTGTATAGGGCTTCTACCTTCGCGCTTTTTTTGCCGATGAAGTCTTTCGCGTGTTCGTATGCTACCCGGTGGGCTTCTTCAACATCGTAGAAATCTTTATTGCCAAGCTCTATGTTTTTGCCGGTGACACGGTGATATTTGATGCCGGTGTTGACGCGTGCTCCGCTGCGGTCGATATACGGGGCGATGTACTCCGATTCGCGATCAAACCCCACATCACGGTAGAACTCGCGATAGCGGAAGTCGCCGGGGTAACCGATGTCTCCGCTCCATACCTGTTCGCTCGATTCGGGATCCCGACCGAAAGCGAAGACGCCAGATTCCGTCATAACGGGACGGTAGACACCATAGCGCGGGGGGTTCTCCGCATACCACAACCCGTGGGAATCCACAAAAAAGAAGGAGAGGCCTTCGTCGGCCAAGGGTTTTTCGATCCCTTTCACATACCCGCATTCGGCCAACCAAATTCCGTCGGGTTTTCGCCCCAGATACTTTTCATAGGTTTTGACCCCTTGGTTGATTTGGGCTTTCACCGCTTGGGGATATCGGTTCATCAGAGGGAGAAAACCGTGAGTGGCGTTACACGTAATAATTTCCAGGAATCCGTTATCCTGGAAGTGTTTGAACCCTTCAAGCAACCGGGAGTGAACGTGGTCTCGAAAATAAACCAGCGTTTCTTGAAAATCTTTCAGGTAGTATTGTGCCATCTCGTGTTTCGCCGGGTGTTCCCCGCTGGTCCGATCCACCTCTTTTTGAGAAAGCGCGATCAGTTTTTCGAGATGGCGGACGTACTTCTCCTGAAGGTCTTTCGCTTCCAGCATCTCCATTAAAGGAGGGGTGATGGACATCGTGATGCGAAATGGGATACCGTCCTTTTCCAGAGAATCGAAACTTCTGAGCAAAGGGATATAGGTCTCGGTCATCGCCTCAAACAACCATCGTTCTTCCATAAATTCTTCGAACTCAGGATGCCGGACGTAGGGTAAATGGGCGTGTAACACAAGCGTTAGATATCCTTTCGTCATACGACTCTCCCCCTATTCCTTGGACCGCTTGCCCGGACTGGTTTTCTGCGCTTCTCGAGAAGAGAGCAGAACTGACGAGAGGCTGCCCCGCATTTCTTCGGATGATAGGGAAGAAAGCCCGGTGGGAAGCAGGTTCGGACGTGAAACCAGGGAGGTATGGGTTTGCGTGAACCGTAGGTGTTTTCGGAGATCGATCCACTTTTCCTCCTGACGATTAGAGAGGCTGCCGGCCGGGGTGTTTACCAGGTTGCTACGGAGCAAGGGAACAAAGACACCCGCATCATTGTAGTACCCGATCTCTGCCAGATAACTGGCGGCCGGAGAGGTTACCTGGACGTAATGCTTTTTCTCTTTGCCGTTGATGGGGTACTCCCACACCCGATGGGCATTCGATCCGTTGAATATCAGGAAGGTGACATCGTACACCCGAAGCACGGTGGGCTTGTTATCTCGGGTGAGCCTGTCGATCAGCGCGGACATCTGCTTTGAAAAGTCCCAATAGAAGGAAAGCCAGGAAGGGTTTACCGGAAGGCCTTGCAGGGTATCTCTGAAATATGAAGCGGGGAGCTCGGCCGAGCTCGAACTCGAAACGGGGACGCTCTTTTCCGGGGCGGGTCCAGAAGAGATTCCGAACCGCTTAACCTCTAATCCCGGACGGGCCAGTAGCCGAAGGATACGTTCTTTAAGCTCGTCCTTTCGAGCGTTCCTCTGGAAAGTAATCCCTAACCGTTTGGCGATATTGCGTAACTCAAAAATTTTCGGATTCTTCTCGATCTCAGACAGGATCAACTTTCTTGAATCTTCGTCCACGCTATTGAACCGCTCGTCGCTTAGCGCTTCGATCAGCTCGGACTTCCTCATTTTGTAGTACCCTTTGATCTTAACTTTTTTAGCCATTTCCTTAAGCTCCTCCACTGATTTTTTCTCCAATTCTTCGGACATTCCCTCTCCCTCCTGCTATAAAACAGTTTGCGATCCGGCTGTTTTTTCCGGTTCGCGACTTTTTTTCGCGACATCTAAAAGATGAAAATAGAGCAAATCCCCTTTCCCGATCGAAATTCCGACATTCTCTACCGCCGCGCGGTTGCTGATGGTTCGCGTTTGGTCTCGGAATACCGGTTCGCCGTTCAAAGCGTACACAAAACCGCGAAGGGTTACGTCGCGACATTCCGTTAAGGCCATGAACGACCATCGGTCGTCGGGCGCGCTTGGGAAAACGCGTTCCATCGGACCTCGGCATATTCCCATAACCGTTTCTGTCGCCTGCGCGCTTAAGAATGCCTCCGCGGAAAGTCCAAGGCGGGTTGCCAACAATAACAGTGAGATTACCGAAAACGATTGATCTGGACGTGAACCCCAAACGCCCGACAACCCAATCTCCGAACAACAATCCGAGATCGTTCGTATCGCCAATTCGCTGTCTAAGTAGTCTTTGTTAAAAGGAAAAAGGTGTATCTTCACCTGTTTGCCGCAAGCCCACGCGATGTCCATTTTTGAAACGGAGTCCCCGTCTCCGATCCATAGATCCGGGGCCCGGTCCAGGTTCTTATAGTATCGCAATCCTCCGTCCACTGCCACGAAATAATCAAACCGACCGATGAAGTCCGTTTCATGCCGAGACATCGATCGCGATTGCTGCGCGCCGCATACGACAAGTCCTTTCTTCTTTTCCGTCACCTTATGACCCATCCGTTTTCGCTATTCCGTAAATTTAGGCGATATTTACGCTTTTTTTTATGTTTATCTGTGTCAATCTCTCGAAATCGACCATATTATACACGTTTTTATATAAAAGTCAATCAAAAAAAGCCAGAAAAGCCGAACTTACAAAAATCGGTCCACCGCTTCGAATTTTTTGGTACAATAGGGGCAGTATGCTGAAAACCGCGATCGCCGCGTTTAAAAAGTCATGGTTTTTCGTTAATAAACTGCACCTGCTGATACCGTTTCTGTTCTTCCTCATATACGATTTTTCGGGCGCGATCATCGGTTTTCTCGCGTATTCATTTCTATTCCTCATACGGATTCTCACCCAAAAAGTCCCTTTAGACCCGTTGAAGGAATTTCAAAAACAAGTGGTTGTCTATAAGAAAACCGACGTCGGGGACTTGAAACTAGATTTATGGTATCCCGAGAACGAGCGCGCGCCAAGCCCGCTTGTGATCTACGCGCACGGCGGCGGATGGATTTCCGGGTTCAGGAACCAGCCCAACAATGTGTCCTGGTGCCATTACTTGGCTTCAAAAGGATTCTGCGCCGCCTCCGTCGGGTATCGGTTGGGCATCGTTAAATCGATAGACGAGATCATGTCCGACTTTTCCGACGCTATCGCGTACGCGCGCGAGAACGCCGCAGAACTCCGCGTCGATCCCGAACGTATCTTTTTGATGGGCTTGTCGGCAGGAGGACATTTGGCTTTGTTGTACACCGCCTACCAAACCTTCCACAACAATCGGGATCGACTGAAAGGGATCCGGGGTGTCGTCGCCTTCTACGCCCCAACAAATTTGAAGGATTTGTTCGAAAAAGACAGCAAATCCTTTTTCGCGCGATTCGCGGCTTTATTGACGCTGAGGGGAACTCCCGCGGGCGTCGAGGAGTTGTATGAGGAATACTCTCCCATCCGTTGGCTCAGCGAGAGGATGCGGCCGACGCTTCTGGTTCACGGAAAAGAAGACACGACGGTCCCCTTCAACTCGAGCGTCAATTTCGCGCGGGCGCTCAAACGCATGAAAGTGCCGTTTCGCTTTCTCGTGCATCAATCGGGCAATCATACCTTCGAATTTTCGAGAAAAGACGTCCAAACGGATTGGATCTTGGAGCAGACAGTTCGTTTCATCCGGGCGAATCTGAAGGATCGAAACCAAAAGCCTTCTCATCTGAACGAGGAGTTGAGGAAATTTTATGAAAATTGATTTCTCATACACCAAGCAAAACATCTCCTACCTATCCGGTTACATTTTTAAGGGGATCAATTACCGGTGCAGCTACATCCGATTTGATACCTTGTATCGCAATCCCTCTCCAGGGACCGAAACGGTCAGTCTCTACCATTTCCATCCAAAAACGAAGGCGAAGGCAACGATTCTCATCCTTCACGGACTGGGAAGCGGCAACATCAAATTCCTTCTTTGGATGGGCATGCATTTGGCTGCGGCGGGTATGAACGCCGAGGTCCTGATTCTGCCCGGCAACTATACCCGTGTGGAAAAAGACTCGATGAGCGGCCGCAGTTATGTTTGGCCGGATATTCCCGTGATGTATCGGTTTTGGGAACACGCGGTCGTAGACATCCAAACAACGATCGACTTCTTGGAACAGCAGGGCTTATGGTTGGAGAACAACTGTATCAGCGGCTATTGTCTGGGGGGGATGTTGGCTTCGATCGTCCCTGTCCTCGACAAACGGATCCACCAAACGGTGATGATCGCCACCGGCGGCTATTTTCCGAAAATTATCTATGAGTCCAGCGCGACACGGTTCGCCAGAAAGCTATTCCGCGAAGGGTACCAAACGGACTACTCTCTTCACGATCCGAAAACCCTTTTTTCGATCTACCAAGAACAGTTTGGCTTCGTTAAGAAAGCGGATTTGGAGACGCTGCTCACCAGCGATAAGATTCATCCCCTGTTTCGTATCGATCCGATTGCTTACGCGCACCTGTTGAATAAAAACCAAGTGACTTTCATCGAAGCCTTTTTCGATAAAACCTTGCCTCGGACGAGTCGCCAACTCCTGTACCGCGAGATGAAAGGCGCAAACCGGTATATCCTTCCGACCGGCCATTCCTGGTGGCTTCCTTTCCAAATCCTATACGCGCGCTATCTGCTCCACAGGATGCATGCGTATTCTCGAAAAAGTTCCAAGGCATTGTTGAAAATGGAAACGATCGAAGATCCCGTAAATGACTTGGACAGTCACACCGACATTCATTAGCGACGTTCGGGTTGGGATTCTTTCTGCGGAAGAAGTTTTTCTAAAAGCGAAGCCAAGGTTTTTGATTGGCGGGAGCTATTTCCTGCGCCTACGAATAAAAATACGGCGGGCTCTTTCGGGTCAGTCGGTATCGACGGGACGATCTCCGCAATATCTCTTATAAACGTCGTGTCGGGCCGTTTTTCCCGCAGTGCCTCGATGAACCGGTCAAAGAGCTCTGGTTTTGTTTCTTCATAAGCTGAGAAGATCGGCAACACATAGGCTTTTCGGATCTGCCTCGAACTTAAGACAGCGATGAAGTCGTGAAATTCCCGCTCGAGTCGCGAATAGCGGTGGGCTTCGAAGACGATACGCGGAGGGAAATGCGGAAATCGCTCATTGACGGCTTGTAGAACGGATTCGATTTCTCTTGGCGTGTGCGCGTAATCGTCGATGACGATCACCTGGGGCGCAGCGTATCGTATTGAGAAACGACGGTCCACAAAACGAAAATGATCCAAACTGGCGATCGCTATTTCGCGCGAGAGACCGTAAGCTTCGCAGACCTTCAACGCGCAAGAGGCGTTCACGCGATTATGAATACCGGGGATCTCTCGGTGATAGCGACGCTCGATGTCGGGGTCCAGTTCGAATCGGTGCGCTCTTCCGGGAACGGTCGCTTTTGAAATACAGAAATCCCGATAGGCCGCGTCGTAACTGGCGGGAAAGACTCGTTCGCGCGCATGCCCAAGGAAATCGAAGATAGCGTTCCGGTAACGCGAAAAATCCTTTTCATAGTGTTCCAGGTGATCTCCGTGGATATTCGTAAAACAAGCGACGTCGACCGAAAAGTCCCTTAAGTACCCGTCGCTCTCATCGACTTCCATCACCAGCGGGCCGGTTCCCTGCCGATAGTTCCCTTCCTCCAAATCCGGATGCAACCCCCCCAGCAAGACGGTGGGATCTTCTCCGTTTTTTATGAGCATATGCGCCACCATCGCGGTCGTCGTGCTCTTTCCATCCGTCCCGGTAATGCCGATTACGGTTTTCGGATATTGGGGGAGTATTTTCCCGAGGAAAACCAATCGGGGAAAAGCGGAGATACCCTTCTCCCTAACGGTTTTCAATTCTTCGTTTGAAGCTTGGATCGCATTTGTGTAGACGACGAAATCGGGAGCTTTTACGTTGGCCGAACGATGGCCGATGCAGATCTCCATTCCCCGATTACTGAGAAGGGCGGTCCGATCATTGTCGGCATCGGCGCTTCCGGATACGGTAAAACCCAGATCTTTCGCCAGTAAGGCAGCGGCGCTCATTCCTATTCCGCTGATACCAATGAAATGTACTTTCATCGAGCCCTCCTTACCGCACCCGTGATTTACTCTTCTCTTTCTGACCGTATTCTACCATATTCGAGCTCCGATGCGCCCCTTCTTTGATCTCGAACGTTCCGTTTGGCATTCGGCAGGGCGCCTTTCCTTCGGTTATGTTCCTGTTGTCAGCGAAATGGCGACTGACCGGTGTCGTATGCGGCTGAACCTTGTGTCGGTTCTTCGGCGTGGATATGATATAATTAAAAATAACGCTAAATGAAAGAGGGGAAATATGGTTGATTTTCGCTTCGACGGGGAAGACCTTATCTTGTTTGTCGGATCGACCACGGAGACAAATGAGCTGGAGGCTTTTCTCGAAGAAAAAATAGGGCTTTTAAAAAACTTCAATAATGCGGCAAGCAAGGTTACTGTTTGGTTTGAAGACGAAGCGGAGAAACCCGGTCAGATACAATCCATCGGTGATCATTTGCGTCAAGCGGGGCTTTCGATAAAAGCCTATTCTTTCGAGAAACCCCTCGCCCGGCACCAGGCTGCCACCCTTACCCAAATTCCCTGCAGGCATATCCTTTCGCAAGAAGCCAAAGTTCGGGAAACGCCGGCTTTAAAGCCGGTGAAAGTTATTGAAGGCTCTTTGCGCTCCGGACAGTCCGAGGACTATGACGGGCATGTTCTTGTGATGGGAGATATTCACCACGGTTCCGAGATTAAGGCGGCGGGAAGCGTTATCGTGTGCGGTACGATCAAAGGGTCTGTACACGCTGGAGCCGCTGATCCTGACCAATCCTTCATCGCTTCGAACAGCTTGCTGAACGCCTACCTAAAAATCGGGGAGGTCTTCTCGTACTCTGTCGAGAGCGATCTGCGCACCACGTGTGTTGTTAGAAACGGAAGAATTCATCTGATACCGATAACGAAACAAGAGATTCCGAACGATTTCGGGAAAATAGGAAGGGTGAGATAGTGTGAGTTTGGATACTTTCGCGCTTTTAAAAAGCTTATCGGCGGCTTACGGACCTCCTGGGCGAGAGAAAGAGGTCCGCGAACTTTTCAAAGAATATGTGAACGGATTAGTGGATGAGGTTTACGAAGATACCAGCGGAAACCTGATCGTTAAGAAATACGGCCAACACAAAGGAACCGTATTTTTTTCTGCCCATATGGACGAAGTATGTTTTCTCGTCTCCAAAGTACTCCCCGACGGTTTCTTGCGCCTGGAGGGAATCGGAGTCGACCCGAAACTGCTTCCCGCCCAGAAGGTATGGATTCATACGCGTTCCGGCAAACGGCTGCGCGGCGTCATCGGCATGCTGGCCCCGCACTTGCAGACGGAAGAGACGCGAGGCAAACTGAACGGGTTTGAAGACTTGTTCGTGGATGTATCGATGTCTGACTATTCGGAAATCTCCGTGGGCGATTTTGCGACCTTCGACAACGAGAGTTTTTCGGTTGGGGATTTTTTCTATGGCAAATCTTTGGACGACCGTTCCTGCGGCGTCATTATCGTCAAGATGTTGGAAAGGCTTACCACTCTCAAGCACGATTTCGATGTTTTCGCCGCCTTTTCGTCCCGAGAAGAGATCGGCGCATTTGGAGCGCGAACGGCTTCCTACGCCTTACGGCCGGATATCGGGATCGCATTGGATGTAACGCATGCAGTCGATTCCCATCCGAACTACCCAAAGAATGAGTTTGGGAAAGGTCCGGCGATCTCCGTCGGCGCGATTCCTCACAGAAAGATTTCTAATCTCTTGATTGAAACGGCCAAGCGAAACGGCATTCCGTATCAGATAGAACCGGCGCCTTCCCGGACGGGTACCGACGGCGATCAAATCCAATTGGAGACGATCGCGACGGGAGTCGTTTCTTTGCCGCTTCGCTACATGCACACGCCGTACGAGCAAATCTGCGTCAAAGATATCGAAGAGAGCGCGAGGCTGCTTGCGCTTTTCGTTTCGGCGCTAAAGGAAGGTGTCGTATAAGATGTATTTAAAGGACTTATGTGAGATCCATGGCGCTTCCGGCAACGAAGACAACGTTCGAATCTATATACAGGAGCATCTGAAAAGCCCCGACCAACCCGGGGAAGTTGACGTTTTGGGCAATCTTTTCTTCGAGAGAAAGGGAAATGGGAAGTCGGAAAAAACGATCCTTCTCTTAGCGCATATGGACGAAGTCGGTTTGATGGTGACGAACATACTGGACGACGGTCTGTTGGCGGTTTCCCCGGTCGGAGGCGTCGATCCGAGGGTTTTGCCGGGTAAACGTGTCTGGGTCGGAGAAAAAAACATTCCCGGGGTCATCGGATACAAGGCGATTCATCTGCAGAAAGAAGATTTCAAAACAATTCCCGATTGGGATAAGGTTCGAGTCGATATCGGAGCTCAAAAAAAAGAGGAGGCCCAGAAGTCGGTCAGCTTAGGCGACTACATCCATTTTTACAGCGCCTTCGAAGAGTACGAGAATCGATACGTTGGGAAAGCGCTGGACGATCGCGGGGGTTGCGCGATTCTGATGGCGTTGTACCGCGAATTGCCGGTTCTGGATTACAACGTGATCTTCGCCTTCGTGGTGCAGGAAGAGATTGGCCTAAGAGGCAGCGGTTCGACGCTAAAACGTTTAAACCCGATGGGGGGATTAACCTAGGAGGAACCACGGC
>CAZMHO010000027.1:0-4767 GCA_964566085.1 uncultured Thermotogaceae bacterium
GCGATCTCGGCGACGGGATCGACTCGGAACAATTCTCTGAAGAATGGTTTTTTTAGCTGGGTGGTTGCTCCCCAGGGAAGGGTTGCTACCAACACTTCATCGGAATCCGACTGTAGCGCTTTCAAGACGGTATCCATTCCGAGAAGGTTTGTGTAGGTGAATCCGGGTACGGCAACCGGCGACCAAAGTATGGCGGTTTTCACTCTTCTATCCCGTGCGGCCGTGCAGGCAGCAACCAGTCCGCCTTGGCTTAATCCGATGACCCCGATTCGCGAAGGGTTGATTTTCGTTTGCGAGCATAAGTAGTCAATGGCCGCGATCGCGTCGTTGATTTGCCCTGTGAATGTCGTGTCTTCCCATTTCCCTTCACTTTCTCCGGAACCGATGAAGTCGATACGCAAACTGGCGATACCGTTTTCGGCGAATATCCGAGCTGCTCTCTCAAACAAGGCTTCATCGACACCGACGATGTCCATTTCATTTTTTTGTCCGGTAAATCCGTGGAAAATGACCATAGTCGGCGCCATTCCTTCCAGTCCCTCGGGCATGGTGAGAATTCCTCTCATCACCAATCCTTCCCGGGCGATCATCACAGGGCTTTCAACAGCTTTAAAACTTGAACAGAAGAACATCGCACCAAGTAAAACAAGAAGAGAACCTAACACAACTCTTTTCATACAACCACCTCCGTATTTTTCCCGTTTTGATAATGCTGGAAGATACTCCGCGAAAGAATCCGTATGCAACAATCACGCATAGTATAACACTAATAATCGGCGAATGCGAATACGAGTGTATGCGGCAATTACCCGGTTTACCGCCATGTTATTGATTAGAAAGCGGTACCAGTCTTCGATGAAGCAATCGAATTCCTTTTTTCGTTGGACAAAGAGTTCGTAGTCACCGATCTGCTCCGGCAAGGCGTACGTTATCGTTTCGGGCTTCATAAACATCGCGCTCACCCGCTTTCAAATCGTCTGTCAGGATTATGGCATATAGAAGCCCACACACCCCTCCCTCCGCTTCTTTGCGAATGGATATGCTATAATTCCGTAAACACTTCACCTGGTGTAAGTGTTGTTCGAGATGCCAGAAAAGTATCCTGGAGTATTGCCGAAAATAGCCGTAAACAGCACCTCTTAATATAAAAAAGAAAGATTCAGAATGTCGTGGCTTATGCTGTGCCTTTTCCAAACTGGAGAAGAGAAAAAGCTGTCGCAGAAGACAAAAAACTTAAGACTCGGATTAAGGCGGATTATGGATAAAAGTTTTTAAGTTTCAGAGGGATCAGCACATCCTAATTCGCTATACAGATAAGGCAACGTCAATGAGCCGATTTTCGCGTTAGTCGGGCAACCAGACCGATCTTTCTGACCGACTCGAGAAATTTACGAAAACAAGATTGTAAGGGACGGTGGATTGTTATGGGAATCCAAATCAGGTTGTTCGTAGATACGGATCGAATCTCGGAAGAATCTCGGAAGAAGGTCTACGACGAAAGCCTTCTTCTCCTCGATGCCTACCCCTTTATGGACGAAATCTGGGATTATGAGCGCTTCGCAAATAGAAAAGAAGAAGAACCGGGTGAATTTGGCGATAAAGAGTCGAGAAGTGTTTGGAAGTATTTGGATCGGGCTAAGGATCGGTATATACCTGAAATCGGATCGCAAGGCTGGACTCTGTTCGGAGACTTAGAGTCGATGGACCGCGCCGAGCAGTTCATGCTTATCAAAGATCTTTCCTACTACAACAAATCGGGACCGCAAAACGGAGATACGAATCAATCGCTATCTTGCGGGGAAATTCTTGTAGCCTTGCTGCGTGAACTGGATGAAACGGAATCAGTCAAAGATCTTGAGATCGCATATGGGCATATCTTTGATGCCAAAACCCAAGGATACGATTATCACAACTATATTTTAGCCATTGCCTTGCTAATCGAAAGCCGCTTTCCCCTACAAGCCGTCGTTCACGGCGAAATATCAAAAGGTCAGATGAGAAAAGCGGCAGAATGGGCTAACACACTATTAGAACATCCGATCAGAGTCTCTGACCGCGCGGAGGATGAAAAACTCTACCAGCGTTTGAAAAGAGAGATACCCAAGCCGAAAAAGAAAAGAGTTTCCGAATAAATTGAGAACAGGTAACCAGGTCAAGGTGTTTTAACACTTAATCTCTTTCGAGCCGCGCCTTAGAGCGAAAACAACGTTCATCAGCTGTTTCGGGGCACTCAACAAAATCTTACGCCTCTCAAATATAGAGGTTCTTTCCGATCGGCTCAGCCGCGTTAAGGAGCCCCCTTAACATAAACGGTATAGTAAGGTATATCTACTAATCCCGATGTTTTTTGCGAGCGTTGTTTTCACGATTGCTCCGACTTCCGGACAGGTAAGTTCGGAAACGCGTCGATCTTAAGTTTCGCTGCTCCCGTTCCGATAAATGAACGCGGGATTAAATCAGGAAAGAAGGTGCCGGAGATGTTTGAAAACAAGAATATCTTGATTATCGGTGGAACCGGAAGCGTAGGGCGCACACTTCTCGATACGTTGTTGGCTTACAATCCGAATGTCATCCGCATTTTTTCTCGGGATGAATTCAAGCAGTTCGAAATCGAACACGACTTGCAGCTTTTCAGCCTGTATGAAAACGGGCATTCTATCCCCACTGTTAATAAAGTCCGCTTTCTCATAGGGGATGTGCGCGACAAGGACCGGGTTTCCCGCGCGATGGAAGGGATCGATATCGTGTTCAACGTTGCCGCGATGAAGCATGTTCCTGCTTGTGAGTACAACCCTTTTGAAGCCGTCAAGACCAACGTCATCGGCGTCCAGAATGTGATCGAGTGCGCGTTGAAGCTGGGGGTGGAGGCCGTCGTTTACACGAGTACCGACAAGGCCGCTTCCCCAACCAACACGATGGGCGCGACGAAATTGCTCGCTGAACGGATTATGAGCGCGGCGCAGTTCACACGCGGGCCTTCGAAAACGAAATTTGCCACCGTGCGGTTTGGGAATATCCTGATGAGCCGTGGGAGCGTTTTACCTCTCTTTATCGAGCAAAGCAAGAAAGGGAAACCCTTGACCTTGACCGATCCGTCGATGACCCGATTCGTGATGACCAAGGAGCGCGCGGTCGAGTTGATTCTGAAAGCGGCGCAAATCTCTTTGGGGGGCGAAACCTTCGTCTTGAAGATGCCGGTCGTAAAAATGGGCGATGTGGCTCGGGCGGTTGGGGAGTTTTATGAGATTAACCATGTTGAAGTGATCGGAAAACGTCCCGGGGAGAAACTGTACGAGGAGTTGATGACCGAAGAGGAGAGTATGCGCGCCCTGGAGTTCGACGAGATGTTTGGGATTTTGCCCTTCTTCGGGGAAAAAGTTGAATACGAACGCTTTTATAAAGACCTGGCCGCCTCTGCCGCGATCCGTCAGTATTCAACGGAAGATGAGCCGGCTTTGAGCTATCTGGAGGTAAAAGATATGATTTGGCGCATTTTGCACAAAGAGGAGGCGGCGCATGAAAACCCTGATAACGGGCGGGGCAGGTTTCATCGGCCGATGGCTGACAAAACGGCTGCTCGCGGATAACCACCACCTGACTGTCGTCGATGATTTTTCCAACGGGCGCGTGGAGAACCTCTCCGAATGCTTTGGCAACCCTAATTTTACGATGATCGAAGGCGATATCCGCGATAGCGGCGTATTGATGAAGGTATTTGAAACGCCTTACGATCTCGTCTACCATCTCGCGGCGGAGATCAATGTTCAAAAATCGATTGACGACCCAAGGCAAACGGTAGAACGTGATATTTTGGGGACGTTCAATATATTGGAAGAATGCCGGAAATTTGGAACGAAACTGGTTTTTATGTCTACCTGTATGGTCTATGACCGCAGCCAATCCGATACCGGAATCGATGAATTACACCCGACGAAGCCAGCTTCGCCTTACGCCGCCGCAAAACTCAGTGGGGAGGCGCTCGTGTTGTCGTACTACCACGCTTATCAATTGCCGACCGTTGTCATCCGGCCTTTCAACACCTACGGGCCTTTTCAAAAGACGAACGGAGAAGGCGGCGTCGTCGCGATCTTCATCAAAAACCAATTAAAGGGGTTACCCTTACGCATTTATGGAGAAGGATCCCAAACGCGGGATTTGCTGTATGTGAAGGATTGCGTCGATTTTATCGTGAAAGCGGGAACAAACCCGAAAGCGCTCGGGCAGATTGTGAACGCGGGGACGGGCGAAGATATTGCGGTTAATGATCTCGCAAGAGTGATCGCAAAAGAGACCGGGCAGATCGTTCACGGGCCGCACATTCACCCGCAGGCGGAAATACAAAAGTTGAAATGCAACGCCCGCAAAGCGAAATTGCTGTTAGGGTGGGAACCGACCTATTCGTTGGAAAAAGGATTGGAAGAAACGACAGAATGGATTCGAGAAAATCCCGAAATGTGAAAAAAGGATTGTGAGAAAGCAGGCAAGACGGGGCGAGTAAGGCATCGTGTTTTTAGGAACGCCGAACTTTAGTTCGGCATGAGTGTTATAAGAAAGATACGCATAAAGACTCATTATTCGATAGAAGTAAAGCGCCTATTTTTTCAGTTTGTAAAAAAGCATGCCCGACTAAAGTCGGGCGCTCCGAAAAAAGTGAGAAAGAGGGTATAAACCTGTGCAAACGCGCGCCCGGCGAAAACCCGAAAGGAGTAGAAAACATGAATATCCCTTACGCCAGACAATGGATTGAGGAAGATGATATCGAAATGG
>CAZMHO010000027.1:4867-9765 GCA_964566085.1 uncultured Thermotogaceae bacterium
AACATGAATATCCCTTACGCCAGACAATGGATTGAGGAAGATGATATCGAAATGGTCACGAAGGTCCTGAAGGGAGACTGGCTGACACAGGGGCCGACGGTGGACGCCTTTGAACAGGCCGTCGCCGGTTACGTGGGCGCAAGGTATTGCGTCGCTTTCAATTCCGGAACGGCAGCCCTTCATGCAGCTATGTACGCCGCCGACGTGCAGCCTGGGGACGACGTGATTACGACTCCCATTACATTCGTCGCCACTTCCAATGCCGCGCTTTATCTTGGGGCGACTCCGAGATTCGTAGACATCGATCCCGAAACCGGTTGTATCGATGTGTCGAAGATAGAAGACGCGATCTCGCCCGCGACGAAGGTGATCGCTCCGGTTGATTACGCCGGTTATCCTGTGGATATCGAAGCGATCATGGCGATAGCCAAAGAAAAGGGGATCGTGGTGATAGAGGATGCCGCCCACGCTCTGGGAGCAGAACGAAACGGCCGTAAAGTCGGAACGCAAGCCGATATGACCATGTTTAGTTTTCACCCCGTGAAACATATCACAACCGGAGAAGGCGGAGTCATGGTTACCGATAACGAAATCTTTGATAAAAGGATGCGGGTTTTCCGTACGCACGGAATCACGAAAGAGTCTTCCTCCTTTTTGGGGGAAAACGAGGGGCCTTGGTACTACGAGATGCAAGTTTTGGGATTCAACTATCGGATCACCGATTTCCAATGCGCACTCGGGATTTCGCAGCTCCGCAAATTACCGGCTTCCCTTGCCCGCCGGAGACAAATCGCAGATCAATACTACGAGTTGTTGAGCGGCCAAACAGGCATCACGTTACCTCCCCTTCCGAAAAATAAGGATACGACCCACGCCTTTCATTTGTTTCCAGTGCTGTTTA
This sequence comes from uncultured Thermotogaceae bacterium, assembly GCA_964566085.1. Lineage (GTDB taxonomy): Bacteria > Thermotogota > Thermotogae > MWEM01 > MWEM01 > MWEM01. Next base: position 5,769 of record CAZMHO010000027.1, read on the forward strand.
CGGAAAAGAACCGGAAAGAAGTGTACCTGTCCTTGAAGGAAAAAGGGATCTCCGGTCAAGTCCACTATATCCCCGTTCACCTGCAGCCCTACTACAGAGAGCATTTCGAATGCAAGTCCGGCGACTATCCAGTTGCTGAAGCCTTCTATCAACGAGAGATCAGCATCCCTATGTATCCAAAGATGTCCGACGAAGAAGTCGCCTATGTGATTTCGAGTATTCAAGCGATCTGTCGTTAAGTATGAAAAGGGTCGTTATTCGAACGCACGGAGGCCGTGGAATCGGGCTGGGTCACCTGATGCGTTGCCTGTCGATCGCGCAGGGATTCAAACGGTATACGGAAAAATCGCCTATCGCCGTTGAATGGATCGTCAACGCAGAGAGTGTTCCTTTCATTGAACAAAAAGGGTTTCGAGCTTTCCAGTCGGAGCGTTTTTCGTCGGAAGAAGAAGGTCTCTTCCGTAAAATGGAACCGGACTGCGTTCTCTTCGACGCTTATGGCGCCGATCATTCCTATCTTTCGTTCCTCAAATCCCTGACGAAAAAATTGATTCTCATAGACGATAACAATGATCAATACACTTCGGAAGCCGTGGACGCCGTCATCAACGGCAATCTTCACGCCGAACGGCTTGCTTACGAAGAAACCTTGCCTAAGGCCAAACGGTGGCTCGGACCATTCTACTTACCGATGAAGGAAGCGTACTGGGAAATGGACGCGATCGAGGAACCTTCCGATTCTCGCGTTCTCGTGACTGTCGGCGGCGCGGATCCGCTCCATTTGATGGAAAAGATGGCTCACGCGTTGGAATCGTATCCCCATCGTAAAACCTTGGTGATCGGTCCCGCTTTCGAACCGTCCGAGATTCAGCGGCTTATTCGATTATTTTCTCAAACGTTTGAACTGGCGTTTTCCCCGTCTTCCCTAAAGGCTTATATTCAACAGTCCGGCGTTGTTTTAACGGCAGCCGGCTCGACCGTCTACGAGGTTCTTCGGCTGTGTCGCATTCCCGTCATCTTTGAGTTGGCAGAGAACCAAAAGCTGATCGGGAAGGTTTTACGCGACGCGGGCATCCGGAATCTGGGATGGTACGAGTCGATTTCCGATGAACAAGTCCTTCATGCCATTTCGGTCGCTGCGGCGGAAAAAGATCTCCTAGCCCAAACATACCGGAACCTTTTCTCACGCTTCGACGGCCAGGGGGTTCGCCATCTCGTCAGAGAGATGGAAATGCTTTTGGAGGGAGGCAGGGATGGATAAATCGATGGAAGGGTTATCGAAACTAACCTTGGGCACCGTTCAATTAGGCATCCCCTACGGTATCGCAAATCAAAGCGGAATGCCTGATGAAGCCCTGGCGCAGGACATACTGGAAGAAGCCTGGCGCAACGGCGTTACCTCCTTCGATACGGCGGCAGCTTATGGGCAAAGCGAGAAACGCATCGGCTTCTTTGTCGAAAAACATCCCGAACGTATTCCTCTTTTATTGATCGCAACGAAAGGTTCTCTTAAGCCAGCATCCACGCTTACGGAAGAAGCATGCGAAAGAAGCTTGTTCGAGCAGTTGGAGGCTTCGAAAGTGTCTTTGCGCCTTCGGACCGTTCCTCTCTATATGGCGCACCGTTACGAAGACCTTCGCCGCTATCCCAAAGCCTACGCCGCCTTTTTTCGGCAAGCAAAAGAACAGGGGCAGATTCGTTGGGCGGGGGTATCCCTTTACTCCCCCGAAGAGGCTGAGGAGATTTTATGTTTTCGGCGAGACGGTCCAGCGCTCGACGCGCTGCAGATTCCATTGAACCTGTTCGATCGGAGGTTTTTGGAAAACCGTTTGCTTGATCGGTTAAAGGAAGCGGGATTTTTGATTTTTACACGAAGCGTGTTTCTGCAGGGATTGTTCTTTCTGCCTCCGGATACCCTATCGAACAAACTCTGCGAAGCAGGCCCATTCCTTCGCCAGTTGAGGGCGCTGTCAGCAAAGTACGGGATCGGTGTCCGCGAGATAGCGTTGGGGTATGTGCGCCAGCGCGCCGACCCCGATAGCATGTTGATCGGTGTGGAATCCGTCACGCAGCTTCGCGAGAACCTTGAAGCCTTCAAGAAACCGATTCCGGACGAACTCTTTGGGACAATCGAAAAAACCTTTGCCGCTGTGCCTCTAACGGTTTGCGATCCTCGTAAATGGTAAAGGGTGTGAGTGCCTAAACCTTTCCTTATTGAAAGGCGACAAAGAATCAAGGGGGAGGAAAGATGGTAGAAAATGGTGCGTTAAGGGAAGCAACGGTTTTAGATATTCCGATATTGGTGGCCCACCGCAGGAAGATGTTTGAAGATATCGCCATCGCGGAAGGAACGGTTTATGATCCGATTAAAATGGCAGATATGTCTTCCCGCTATGAGCAATACCTTGCAATTCAGATTCCAAGGAAGACATTATGGGGGAGACTGCTCATCGCGGATGAAACAATCGTCGCGAGCGGGTGCGTGACTTTTGTAGAGTGGATACCCTCCCCCCTGCACGCGGACTCCGAGAGGGCGTATATCCACAGCGTTTACGTCGAACCCGAATACAGAAGAATGGGATTATGCACGCGGTTGATGAGAGCGCTTCTCGATGAACTGAAGACCGCCGGTTTCTTTTTGGCCGAACTTCATGCCAGCGATGCCGGAAGGCGCATCTATGAAAAAGCAGGTTTTAAAGCGGACACGAGCATGCGCCTGTATCTATAATTCGCTGATCCGTCATCGGAAGCGGAAAATCACGGCGTCGCGCAAGAACCGGCAAGCGATCATAAACCAATAAAAAAACCCCCGGACGGGGGTTAGGGGTTCTTATGGGGGAAATTCTCTGTGTCTTTTTCCCTTTGTTTCTTGGTTTCATTATACCCTGAATCGGACAAATTGTCAAGTCGAAGAGACAGAAGCCTCTGTCAGCCTTTCGAGTACAGGCGTTTTAAACCCTCCATTTAGTAAGGGGGCCCGACGTCTGGAATGAAAAAACCGTACATCTTGTATGAGTTAGCCTCGTTATGTTATAATTAACAAGGCTCAGAACGCGTATGAGCGTTAAGTTTTCATTCCGACGGGGGGGAGGGACTCATGAAAGGGATGACTTTCGGAGCTACTCTGAAGCAATTGAGGAAAGAGCAGGGCATTCGTCAGAAGGATCTGGCGAAAATCCTGCTGGTGGATGAATCGACCATCTCGAGTTATGAAAGGGGGATCCGGCATCCGTCGCGCAACGTTTTGAAAACGCTCGCCTGTTTTTTCAACGTGACGACGGACAGCTTGTTGAACGTTTCCGCTTTGGATCATGGGATGGAAGGTTTTTTAAAAGCATACAACATCCCGCTCCTGGGGCGCGCCTCCGCCGGCACTGGCGCCTACGCGGAAGAAAATATCGAAGAGATATTGGTTTCCGACTGCGAGGCGGATTTCGCGCTGAAGGTGCACGGAGACAGCATGTCGCCGATCCTGACCGATCGTTCTGTCGTTCTCGTGAAAAAAGTCCTCCCGAACAAGTTCAAGAATAACGATATCGGCGTCGTGATCGTCCGCCACGAAGAGTCCTTGGTCAAATACGTGCATTTCCACAAGGAAGGGGTTTGGCTGATCAGCGAGAATAAAGCCCATACGCCTGTCTTTTTCTCCCAAGCCGATTGGGTGGAGTCGTGCGAATTGGTCGGTAAGGTCGTGGAGTGCCGAGTACGGTTTTAACCCGTTCCCTTTTTCGCCCCGGCTTTCCATTCTCTGTTCCTTTATCTTCTCTCCAGCGAACTTCGATATTTATCTGAAAGCCCTCCGGCCTTTCTCGGGTTAAAAATCGCTTTTTCTGAGCGGGGGGGGCACCCCCATCTGATCTCGTGGTATACGCTACAGCGTTGCTTTTAGAACGCATCTCGATTTTATAAACAAAACCCCCTTTCGGGGGTCACGGGGGGTTCTTGCCGGGACGCCACCCGAGACCTGGAGCGTGCCCTGGGTCTAGCCGGCCGTGAG
>CAZMHO010000027.1:9775-23818 GCA_964566085.1 uncultured Thermotogaceae bacterium
TTGTTTGTCAGGCCGTACGATAAAAACAAAGAATGATACTCGGGGGTTACAGCTCGCGACGCGCCTTAGGCAGAGCGCCAACGCTTACGTTGGCCTCAGAAAACAGGATCGCGCGGTCCCGTCGGTTAGGGTGAAAAGAAAAGATCAAGGAGCCGAACGTAGGGTCAAGAGAAGGCTTAGAAACGGTCGTTCGCCGTTCCAAACCGGGTCGGTTCGTTTGCTCTCTTATCTTTAGGGCATTCGTTTGTCAGGGAGCCTTACGGTAACTCGGACATTTTGTCCGTTTTTTTTCGGGAATGTTCTGTTGGCCGGGTTAGCCCGCGTCGCGGAAGTTCGCGATGGTAGGACATGGTTTGCGCCGCGCCAGACAGGACATTTCCGTTTTTTTGTGATACAATAGAGCTGTTTCACCTCCGAGTTTAACCGCCCGCGAGTGCCATAGGGATTTAAACCGGCGATCTGTCCTGATTTCTACCACAGGGTAGGACTGGAAACGGTCTTGCCTCCCGAATTCGGAAAGGAGGAGAAATGAAACGGGTATTCATGTTTGTTATCCTGTTTTGTTTTTTTGTGACTGGTTTTTCGAGTAACCTGACGTTTTCCGTGAACGCGAAACCTTATCGGACCCTGCCTTTCGATTCATCTGTCGACGTTTCTTTCGCTCTCTCTTTTGAAGGAAAAAAATATGCCGCCATTCCGCTAAAAGAGCTTCTCCCGATTATGGAGTCCATCGATCGGCTAACCGTCGTCAGATCTTCGGATGGCCAAGAAACGGTTTACGAACCCGTTCATCGCGGTATGCTCCCGTTTTTCGTGGCCCGCTCCCCGGAAGAACCCGACACGTGGCTGTTTTGCGACGGCGCGCGTCTATTCCCTTTTTCCGGTTTGTCGCTTTCAGGGGAGATCGCCCCGAAAGGGGTTTTAGAGGTATGGGTTTGCTGGGAAGGGGTTCCGACCCTGAAAGCCTTGATGCAAAGGTTTTCCGATATCTACGGCATCCCCGTGAAGGTTCTGGAAGTGCCGAATACGGCGACGAAACTGCTTTCGGTGCTGAAAGCCGGCGGAAAGGTTCCGGACCTCGTGATGATTCAGAGCGAAGGGTTTGAAGAGCTCGTGCTGTCCAAAGCCTTTCAAAACATCGACGCAGTGTATGACGGTCTCGAGACGCTGTATGCTTCGGATATTTTCTCTTTGGACGGAAAAACGTGGGCCGTTCCGTTTTATGGGGATACACAACTCCTCTTTTACCGTAAAGACCGGATACCGGAACTGCCGGATCCGTTGTCCCTCCAAGCGCTTGAATCTCTCGCTTTATCGCTCAGCGTCGGCGATTCTTTGGGGTTAGGGTGGAACCTGTATTCGGTGTATTGGTTCGCTCCTTTCCAGATCGGATTCGGCAAAGACAGCCTCCTCGAACCGGATGGCAGTGTAAAGATAAAAGATCAGGCAACCGAGAAAGCCCTTGCCTTTTTAAAATCCTGGGTGGATCGAAAGATCGCCCTTCCGTTGGAGCGCGACGCGATGGTTTCGTTCTTTGCCTCCGGAAAAATCGCGATGATTCTGAGCGGATCCTATTCGATACCCGGTTTTGAAGAGCTGGGGATCCCTTTTGGCGTGGCCTCCTATCCTTATGACGCGCAAACCGGCCGATGGATCTCCCCGATGTTGGATTTCAAAGGATTCGGCATCACGCGCAAAACCCGCGAACCGATCCTGTCGATGGCTTTATTGGAGTATCTGACCGGGCCCGGCGTACAATCGGCATTTTGTATCCCGATGAAAAAGATACCGGTCAACCGGTCGGTTCTTATGGATCGGCTCGAATCGGGAGACGCGCTGTATCAACTTTATCAACACGCTTTGGATGTGGGAACCTTCGTGCCGGCTCTTAATGCCTACGACCTCTATAAGAACACGCTTTGGAAGCTCCTGCGCTTTGTGTTCTTAGATCAGATGCCGATATCGGAAGTATTGGAAAAGGGGCAGCGGATCATTGATGCGAACATGCCGTAAACTTTTTTACAAGGAAAGGATAAAGGCGCCGAACTAAAGTTTAATGACGTAAAAATAAGAAATTCTCTAGGCAAGCTTTTTTGGAACGCCGCAGCTACGTTTTTTCAGTAGGTGAGACTTCAGTTCGGCATGGGTTTGATTAGGTAATCCCCATTCCGTCGGTAAAAACGAGAGGAAAGATAATTTCGAATACTTATGCGTTTTCGTCTGGGCGAAACGCCATCGTCACCGAAACATCTCATGCCCGACTAAAGTCGGGCGCTCCAAAAAAGGCGCTCATAAGGGGTTATGACGCGATAGTCAGTTTGCAAGATTAGGAACCATAACTAGGGTTTTTTGCCCTGAAGCATAAAGGAGGATTATTTTGAGGAAAGCGTTGTTAATCAGTCTCTTGATCACTTTGGCAGTATCTTCTATGTTTGGTTGGCCCATTTCGCTGCAGGGGGTAAGAGAGGATACGGTCAGCGAAAGTTATTTTGATTCCATGAAGGAACACCTGACCCATTACATCGAAATCGGTATCACCGAAAAAAGCGGGTTCAACCGGTACCATGGGATGCCTCTTTGGCTTCTGATCGCTATGGTGGACGGCAACGAGTCGGCACATCCATACAAATTCGACCTGGATCGATGGGAAGCCGGTTATGAGGTGACTTTGGTCTCTTCTGACGGTTATTCTGTGACCTTCGACACCACCGAGATGCCGGTCGGGCAGCTTTACCTCGCCGACCGGAAGAACGGCGAGAAGATCGCTTCGTCGATCGTGGGCAACGTTTCGACGAAGTATATGGTCAAGGATTTGGCAGCGATAGAGATCATGATTCCGGATCTGATGGCGCAGCAGAAATCCCCTTACGCTTATGAGCTGGAGTTCTTGGTTGCGGGGACGGAGTATCGCTATTCGTTGGAGACATTAAAAGATTCCAAGTATTTTGTCGAAAAACCTGGACGGTACACGACCTCTGCGGGAACCACCTATTCCGGCGTCTACGGCGGAATACCGATTTATGAGTTTTTACGCGAGACGGCTCATGTCACGACCGAAGACACGTTGAAAGTGATCGCCCTCGATGGTTATGAGATGACTTATTCGATGGCGGATATGGCGGACACCTCAGACGGCGTGTGGATCTTCGCCTTCATTAAAGACGGAGAGCCGATGCCCGAAGAACCCGGCCCTGTGCGAACGATGAAAGTGGGTGACAACAATCCGAATATCGATGGCCATCTTTCGGCAAAGTTAGTCAAACGTATCGAATTGGCGGGAAAGCCTTTCAAGGCTTATACCCTTTCCTTGAAAGGGTTGATAGACTTCGATCTCGATCGCCAAACGATCGAAAGCGGCGTCAGCTGCCATAAAAAAACGGTTACCTACAAATCGAAGTCCGGAACAGCCGAGTACACCGGCATTCCTCTCTGGAGACTGCTCGCTTACTCGGACGACCCGTTGCTGGCCCCTCACAAGCAGGACTCTTCGATCATTTCCTACAATCGAGATCTCGCGAAAAGCGGGTACTCCGTGAAAATCACCGCGCTTGACGGATACGCGGTTACGCTTCGCTCCGAGGAGTTGGACATGAATGAGGAGGTCATTATCGCAACGATTAAAAACGGGGAAGAGTTGCCGGAAGGCGAATGGCCGATGATCCTGGTTTGGCAGTTCGACGGCGCGCGAATCCCGGCGAACATCAAAGGTGTGAAACAAGTGTCCGGCATCGAGGTTATTATCGATTGAAACGATTTTTAGTTCCCCTGCTGGGGGTTATCCTGCTGATGAGCTTCTTCCCCCTGGCCGTTTCTTTCAAGGATTCGTTCATTCACGACATCTACGGAGAAAAATCGTTTGCCGGGTTCGACAATTACGTTTACCTTTTTTCGGACGAGGGGTTTTGGCTTAGTTTAGGGATCACGGTGATCTGGGCGGTCGCGAGCACGGCCTTGATGATATACGGCGGCTTAAGCGCCGCCCTTTTCCTCTTTAAGAAAGGTAGGAAGCGGGTCACTTCCCTTGCCATTTTTCTCCTCTTTGTTCCTTGGGGTATTCCCGCCTACATGGCCGTCCCGATTTGGCGCGCCCTGATACACGGAAGCAGTGGGAACTCTCTTCTGAAATTGCTGACCGGCATCTCCGTGAATCTGATCACCCAGCCGGGTGGCGCCTTCATCGCCACGTTATGGGTGAGCTTTTGGATGGCCCTTCCATTTACCGCGTTCATCTTTGTCGGGCATCTGAAAAAAATCCCTCAAGATATTGTCGACGCGGCCAAGATCGATGGCGCGAATCACCGCCGGCTGCTTTCCGATATCCTTCTACCGCTCATGAAACCGGCCGTGATCACCGTCACCGTCCTCAATCTCGTAAAATTCCTCAAAGACTTCACAGTCATTTTCTTAATGACCGGGGGCGGGCCTCCGATGCCCCAATTGATCACCGAAAGGAGTATTCTCGGCGCGACGACCACCGCGGAAGTCTTCCTTTATGACCTGTTTGAAACAGCTCGAGATATCGGTATTCCCTCTGCCTTCTCCTTTATCATGGGGCTTTTGATTCTCACCTTGATGCTCCTCTGGTACCAATCCCAGAAACGGGCTAAGAAAGAGGCTATACCAGTCCCTAAAACACGCCGGCGGTTCGGTATGGCTTCCCTTGATCTCGCAAGAAGAGGCGCCGCTTTCGGCCTTCATTTCGGGTCTTTTCCCGTGATCGCCATCGTCGGCGCCGGAACGGTTTTGAGCGTTTACGCGCTGATATGGATGAGCTTTTCGAAAGTAGACACCACCTATATCGATACGTTTTTCCCGCGGTTTTTCACCACACAGAACTTTTCCGACCTTTTCGTGAAGGAGGGGATCCTTCGCTACTATGCGAACAGTCTATGGCTCAGCCTGTCTTGCGCGCTGCTCATTCCCGCGCTGACCTTCGGCGCGTCTTACGCCATGACGCGGATTTCGCTCAGGAAGCAGACGACGATCCTTACGGTCGTGAATCTTTCTACGGTGCTTTCCGGCGTGCATGCGCTGATCCCGTTGTTCGTGTTTTTCCGGATTTTTCGACTGACCGATAGCTATCTCCCGTTGATCCTAATCTACCTCTCCCATGCCATACCCTTTTCCCTTCTGACCTTGAAGACGTATCTCGAACACTTCCCCCCTTCGTTTTACGAGTTGGCGCGTTTAGAGGGGATGTCGGAGCGGGGTTACCTATGGAAGGTGCTTTTTCCGTTGAGCCTATCCCCCATCGCCACCTCCATGATCCATGCCTTCTTAAATGCCTGGAACGGGTTTCTCGCGCCGATGATCTTTCTCAACGACGACGCCAAGTACCCGCTCAGCGTCAAGCTGTATACCTATGTGGGAAGCGTTTCTTCCGGGGACCCCAAGTGGGGGCTGTTCAGCGCCGCTTCTATCCTGAACCTCATCCTCGTTTTCGCTCTGTTCGGCCCTTTGCGCCGCCCGCTCTTCCAATCTACTTTATCCGAAAATTCGTCTTAGGTACGGGAGATGGTTTCTCTCATAGCGGTGGACCGGGGCGTGTGTTATAATCGGGAAAGTCTATGGGAAGAGCGAGAAAGAACCGCGAACCCGAAGGAGCGTTTGGTTGGTTTCATTTGTGGGCGTACTTCTGAGCGGTATCGCCATGGGAATCGCGAATATCATCCCCGGCGTCAGCGGCGGGACGATACTGGTGATTTTGAAAGTGTATGAAAGGTTTGTCGCCGCTCTCTCTTCTTTCCATTTGAAAGGGAAGGGGTTTTTGTTCTCGCCGGAAGCTTGGAAGTTCCTAGCCGTTTTAGGAACCGGCACTTTGGTCGGCGTATTCGGCTTCGCTCCGGTCATGGCGTTTTTGTTGGCCCGTTTTGAGCTTTTCACCTACTTCTTCCTCATCGGGATTCTGTTATCCTCTCTCCTTTTCGTCTTTAAGTCCGTTACGCTTCGGAACAAGGGCGAAATGCTCTGGATAGGCGTGGGTATTGCCGCTTTTTCCCTCGTCTTCTGGGTATCCTCGCAAGTTTCGGTATCCTCCCACCCGGGAGCGGGAAATGCGTTGAGATTCTTCACCGGCGGGTTCATCAGCGCTGTCTTTATGGTATTGCCCGGCATCAGCGGGTCGATGATGCTGATCATCTTCGGCTTGTACAACGATATCCTGGGCGCCATCAATCACCGCGAGCTCCTATCCATTCTGGTCATCGGTCTCGGCGTGATCGCCGGGATGTTGATTTCGGCAAAAGCGATACACTATTGCATAAACCGTTTTCGAAACCAAACGTATTTTTTCGTGATCGGGTTGATGCTGGTTTCCCTCGTTCCCCTATGGAAAGTCGATTCCGGTCACACCCCCGTCGATATCTTGCTAAGCACTGGTTTTTTGATCCTCGGATTTTTCCTGGGATACCGGCTGTCGAAAGTACAGCGTAGCGAATCGTCGCTTAAAAAAAATTAACCTCCTAAGGAGTGATTCCTTTGCCTGTAAAAAACGTTTTTTTAAGTAAAGTAAAAGAGATGGTTACGGGGATGAACGATCCCTTTGTGGAAGAATTGCGCTCCATCACGGGCCCGAAGCGCATCTTCCCCATGAAAGCGGATTCGACAGTTCTGGGCCACGCGTTCGTGGAGAAGATCGAAAAGTCTTACAACGGAACCAACCGGCCTCTGTTTCCAAAAGAGTTTTCGTACCAGTACCGCCCCTTCCACTCTCAGATCAGCGCTTATGGCATTGCGTTCGACCAACAAAGCCTCCTCAATGAAGCCGCCTTGTTGTTCGCGCATGTCCGCGATTCCTTTTGCGATAACCGCGGCGCCAAAGAGATCGCGACGGACGTTCTGATGGTGGTCTTTTGGGCGAATCTGATGGTCGGATACTTCGAACACCTCGTGGAAAGCGAGCTTTACCGCAACAAACAGCTCCAATTGACAACAACGGACTATCTCGCACTTTCCCAGGAAGAAGAATTCAAGGCTATCCTGACGGATATAAAACTCGCCTACGCATTTAAAAACCTCTCTCTCATCTCTGCCTATTCCCGAATCCCGAATGGAAACCCATTCGATTATCAATGGGTTTGTCGGTATTACCTAAGAAGAAAGATCGACGTGCTGGGTGGATCCGCAATGGATTACATCGGGGAAACACGCTGGTATGACGGGTTGGAAAGGCTGCTAAGGGCGATTTCTTCGAAAGAATTTTTTAAGAGCGCTCTCAAGCATTTTCCGATGCGGGGGATCGACGAGCTTCACAATATTCCTGTCTATCTCGTTTCCGGAGACCAGATGCCCGCCTTCTCAACGACGATCAAATCCGCCCCGCGGACGTTGGATGACGTATTGCGCGAGACGAAAGAAACCAACCAAAAGTTTTTCCGGGAAATCTTGCATATGGTGGAGTTTTCTTTCGATCTCTCCGTCAACTTAGACCACGATGTGGGATTCGCCATAGAATCTCCCGATGGAAAGGCGCTTCTGGAAATGCACCCGAGAACCCATACCCAGTCCTTGATCGCCCCCTTTTGCGATGTGATCGGCCTTCCGGAATCAGCTCTCGAAGCCTTGCGAGAAGAGGGTCGTGAAGATTTGATCAAAGAATTGATCCAGTTAGGTTTTGACATGGAAGCTTCCGGGAAGATGATACTGGTTTTGAGTGAAAAAATCGGATGGCAGCGATGGAACCGCACGCTTTCCTGCCTAAAACGCATCCTGAAGATATAACCAACCGGAATTCGGATCGGTCAAAAAAGCGAAACCGCTTGATGCGAACCCGGAAAAAACCGGCGGAGCAATCGGCCCCTTTGGGGATCGCGGGACTTCGAATCGTCAACGAAGTCCTCTCGCTTTGGAGCGCCCAACTGTAGTTGGGCACATTTGGCCTTGATTCTACGTATGGAGTGGAAGCCAAAGTTATCAGTTACCGCAACAGCAAGAAAGAAAAAGAGAAAGGAGCCCAACTGCTGTTCAGCGCCATTCTTCCAAGAGCGGACTGAGCGATATCCGCTCAAATGATTTTCGGGCACGTTCACGAAAACGCACCGGAAAAAACCGGCGGAACAATCGAAATCGGGATTAACAGGTAACACAAGACACTGGCCACGCTATGATGCGTGTCGAGAACGAGAAAGGTTACTCCTCTGAGTTAGGAAGAAGGTCACTTCCTAACGCGTCCAATGTTTTCTTTTCTTTCTTCACTTTTTCTGTCAAGAGATGCGCCAATCGCGTCGGTTCCGGCAGGCGTTGCTTGTTCACGCACGACAAAACGAGGCGTATCGAGTCTTCCAGCGTAATATAGTTTCCCTGGGAGATATACAGCGGCGCGGAGGTTTCTTTGGTGCAGACAGTCGCCCCGATAATCCGTCGGTCCTCGGGGTGAAACAGCGGATACCATTCTCCTTTTTTGACCGGCGTTTGCTCTTCGATGCCAAAAAGCCGGGATTTGGCCACCCCAATCGTGGGCCGGTCGATCCACAGTCCCAAATGGGCCGCCATTCCCAGTAATCGGGGATGGGCGATTCCTTGCCCGTCAAAGAACACGATCTCCGGTTCATGATTCAGCCGCTTCCACGTTTTAATGAATGAAGGGCCCTCACGAAAGGTTAACAGAGTCGGGACATAGGGAAAAGAAACCTTGTTCGTTAAAAACTTTTTTTCTACCATTTCGAGCTCAGGAAAAGAGAGAACGGCGATCACCGTGATGATGTACTCTTCTTCACCGCTCCGAATAAACGCGGAGTCCACTCCCGCAATCAAACGCGGCAGTTTCCCCAGCACCGTAAACTTCAACTCTCCGGCGAGCTTTTTCTGCAGTTCTTTCGCTTCTTCAGCGTTAATCTTCCACGGATGCAGGTTTTTAAAGGATGCCAGATCCATCCCCCTTTTCGGCCTTCGCTTTCTTCACTTCACGATCGATATAGTCGAAAGCGTTCAATTTCCTTAACACCTCTCTCGGGACATCGGGAGAGCTCTCCATATCCCGATATATCGTAAAAGGATTCAGGATTTTTTGCTGATAGATATACTCGTGTACCCGATCTTCGAATATGCGGATATATTTCTTCTCTTTCTGTCTCTTCGCCGTTGCGGAAAAGACAACGAACGCCGCGACAGCGATAATCAGGATGATCCCTATGAGTCCGCTCTCGAACAATACAAGTCCTCCCTTAAGTGGTTCTCTGACCAATAGGCCTTTGATAGGTAATCCACAACCGGAACCGGCTTAAAGTCGACACAATAAAGGTATAAACCTTCCGGAGGCGCTGTCGTGTTTAAGGCCGTTCGGGTTCTTTCTCGTATGATCTCTTCGATTTTTTTCGGCTCCCACTGTCCCGTTCCTACCCGCACAAGCGCTCCGACGATATTGCGCACCATTCTTCGCAAAAAAGACTGGCCTTCCACCCGAATGAGTATCAATCCTGGCCGGCGAAGGGTGACGATACGCACCCGAAACAATACGCGGACCGGATTCTTGTCCTCGTGCTTGTCCTTTTTCATAAAGGTCGAAAAATCGTGGATGCCCTCCAAATACTTCGAACCTTCTCGCATCCTCGGGATATCGAGGGGATACGGAAACCACCAGTATCGATTTCTCGAAAACAGATCCGGATCGCGTGAGTTCAGCACATAGTAGTGATAGATGCGCCGAGTCGCCGCAAACCGCGGGTTGAAATTCGCTTCGACAGTCCAAACCCTTCGGGTATAAATATCCGGCGGCAGGTTGGCATTTAAGGCGTTTTTCACATCATGGTCTTCCATCGTGTCGTACTTGACCGGGAAGCTGATTACTTGCCCTAACGCGTGCACGCCGGTGTCGGTTCTGCCGGCAAAATCAATCGTTATCGGTTCTTTGAAGATACGGGCGAGGGCGCGGTCGATCTCTTCCTCCACGGTCCGTACGCCTTCCTGCAACTGAAACCCGCTGAAATGGGTACCGTCATAGGCTACGACGGCCGCTATCCTTCTCACTCTTCCTCCCCTACGCGTAGAATCGCCAGGAAGGCTTCCTGGGGCACATTAACGCTGCCGATGTCTCTCATCTTCCGTTTGCCTTCTTTTTGCCGATCCAAGAGCTTCATCTTCCGGGTCACGTCGCCGCCGTAACACTTCGCGATCACATCCTTCCGGAAGGCTTTGATCGTTTCTCGGGCGATGATACGGCTTCCGCACCTTATCTGAATCGGAATCTCAAATTGGTGCTTCGGGATCAGATCTTTCAGTTTGAGCGCCAGTTCCCTGGCAAAATACTCCTTTTTGCTTTCGTGGACGACAGTAGTCAAGGCGTCCACCGGTTCTCTGTTCAAAATGATGGAGAGTTTCGCCATCTGGGTCTCCCGGTAGTCCAAAAAATCATAGTCCATGGACCCGAAGCCTCTGGTCTTCGCTTTCAGCTTGTCGAAGAAATCAAAGATCAATTCGGATAACGGAATGTCGTAGGAGATCATGATCCGATCTTTACCGGCATTCTCCATATGGTGGAAAAGCCCGCGGCGTTCCTGCTGGATGAATCCCATCAGGTTTCCCATATACTCGGAAGGCGTAATGATCGACAGCCTGACGTACGGTTCGTAGACTCCCTGGGCTTCCTCCGGAAATTTCGTCGGATTCGTCACCTCTTCTTCGCCGTCGGGACCCGCGATCTTCAAGATAACATTCGGCGCCGTCAGGATGACGGTCATCTCGAACTCTCTTTCCAAACGCTCTTTGACAATGTCCATATGCAGCAAACCCAAAAACCCGCAGCGAAAACCAAAACCGAGCGCCGGGGAGTTATCGGGTTCGAAGATCAAGGCGGCGTCGTTCAACTTCAATTTATCGAGGGCCTTTCTCAAATCTTCGTAGTACTCGGGAGTCCCCGGGTACATCCCCGCAAAGACCATCGGCTTCGCTTCCTGGTATCCCGAAAGCGGTTTTAACGCCGGGGATGAAGCGGATGTGACGGTATCACCGACCCGCGCTTGTCGAACTTCTTTCATTCCCGCGATGATGTATCCCACGCTCCCCGCCGACAGTTCTTTAGTGGGTGTCATTTTCGGAGAAAAGACACCCACTTGAGAGACCTCCAGCACCTCACCGAGGTGCATCAGTATAATTTTATCCGATGGTTTGACCGTTCCGCTGAAAACCCGAACGTGGACGACGACGCCCTGGTATTTGTCAAAATGCGCGTCGAAGATCAGCGCTTCCAGCCGGTCTTTTATTTTATCGCCCGGCGACGGAATCTTGTGGACAATCGCTTCCAAGATCTCGGGGATTCCTTGCCCGGTTTTGCCGCTGGATAAAAGGCAACGCGAACCGTCGAGACCCAATAAATCCTCGATTTCCCTGCGCGTTTCTTCGATGTTGGCGCTGGGCATGTCGATTTTATTGATCACTGGGATGATTTCAAGACTATTATCGATGGCAAGATAGGCGTTTGCAACCGTTTGGGCTTCCACGCCCTGAGAGCTGTCCACCAGCAGCAATGCGCCCTCGCAGGCCGCAAGTGACCGTGAGACCTCGTATGAGAAGTCCACGTGCCCCGGGGTGTCGATGATGTTAATTTCGTAAGTCTTCCCGTCGTTCGCGTCGTAATGGATCGTTACCGGATGCGCTTTGATCGTGATGCCCCGTTCTCGCTCCAGATCCATCGAATCCAGGAACTGCTCTTTCATAAGCCGAGCCTCTACCGAATGGGTTAGCTCCAAGATGCGGTCGGTGAGGGTGGTTTTCCCGTGGTCAATATGCGCAATGATGCTGATATTGCGGATTTTTTCCGGATCAGACAAAGCATAACCCCCAAAAATAAAGTCTTTGACTCGAAACCGTTACTTACTCATTCAGCCACACCCTCAGCAACAAAGCAACTTCTTCGGGTTGGTTTTCTGCGGCGTTGAAAAGGGTCTCCATCATGGTGACCAACTCCGATTCTTCGGGCGTTAACTTTTCTTCTGGCACAGCAGCCAGCAACTCTTCCTCGAATCTTTGGCGCCGGTTCAATATCTCTTGACGCTGCTTCCGAAGCCGTAACCGACTTAAGAGGAGATAAAACAGGAGCATCAAGGCGCCGATGAGTAAAATAAACCCGATCGTGAGCTGGACAAACTTTTGCTGGCGGCTCGCGATTTGGAGCTCAGACTCGAATTGCTGCTCCACCGAGCGGTCGAAGGCCAAAAAGTCTACTTCCACATTCGTCACTGTCGCGCTGATCGCATTGGCCACCAGGTTTTTGATCACGTCTTTGTTCACGCTCGTTGAAACCGCGGTGGAATCCAGCAGCACGGTTATGTTTTTTGCGAGTATCTCCCCTTGCTTGTTTTGGAGAA
Organism: uncultured Thermotogaceae bacterium; assembly: GCA_964566085.1. GTDB lineage: Bacteria > Thermotogota > Thermotogae > MWEM01 > MWEM01 > MWEM01. The sequence continues at coordinate 22,075 of CAZMHO010000027.1, forward strand.
CATGCTCGTAGGCTTCATTGATACTATAGTTGCGGATGGTCTTTTCCCGCTCGTACTCTCCCAGGGCGGTCACAATCGTCGATTCATAGGTTGGCGGAACGTTGGAGTCTACGCCAACCGGCGCGCCGACGCCTCGATCCACGGACTTCTCTTTTTCGAGTTGTTCGCTTTGGACGATCCCGGTACTGCGGGTGACAGGCGTGTAGGCTTTCGACTCTCTCTCGATCGTTTCCCAGTTCAATAGAATCTCGGAGATCACAACCACGCGCCCATAGCCGAACACTTGCTCCAAACTGCTACGGACTTTTGAGGTATAGTAATTCTCCGTCAGTTTTTGTATCTCCATCCGACTGGTGGCGAACCCCATCGACGCGTCTCCGGAAACGGAATCGCTCAACAATCGCGAGAGATTGTCCACGACCCTCACGTTCTTGTAGTCCAATCCTTCGACTGCGGCCGCCACTAACTCCATAATCGCTTTCACTTTATCCGGGCTCAACGAAACGCCTGGCCTGAGGCCAATCATGACCGACGCCTTCGTGTCGCTTTCCTCCCCGCGGGTATAGTAAGTAAACTTGGGCACCGTCAGGTGAATCTTAGCATACTCTATTCCGTCGATCGAGGTGATCGACCGCTCCAACGACCCTTGCAAAGCGATTTGGTATCGCACCTGCTTATCGAAACTGGTCGCGCCGAGCGGTTGCGACTCGAATATCTCGAACCCCTGCGAACTGTCGCCGAGAACGCCTTGGGTAAACAGCTTCATTCTCAGCGCGTCGGGTTGATATGAAGCCGGGATATAGATACTGCCCGCCGCCGTCGTCCGATAAGGAATCCCTTGCTCTTCCAGCGCTTGTATCACGCTTCCGGATTGAGCTTGGTTAAGCCCCCCGATCAACAGCGCGTAACTGGGATTCGAAAGTATCGTCACCAGCACCAGCAAGGTAATGATGATCGTCGCCGCGGTTCCGATGAAGAGTGTCTTTTGCGAACGGGTGAATTTTTTCCAGTAATTTTCCGGGAAGTTCTTGAACCAATCGATGACCTTCTTAAAGAAATCCATGGCCTGCAACTTCCTCCTGACTTAAACGGTTAACCGCCGAATTGAACGCGTTCGGCTCTAATCCACAGATCCTCAAGAGCGAAAAATTCTCTGCCCTTTTTTGAAAAGATGTGCACGATAATGATACCGGCGTCGACAACCAACCAATCGTAGTTCTTGCCTTTATCGTAAAAGATCAACGCAATGCCTTGCCTGTCGAAAAAGTCTACGACAGCATCTCTCAAAGCGGCCATATGCGTCTGAGAATTCGCGGTGCAAATCGCGAAATAGTCCGTCGGTATCGGTGTCGTTTGCATATCCAACACGCAAATCTCCTCAGCCTCTTTTTCGCTGAGATTCCAGTAAAGCGCATTCATTGTCCCGAGTACATTTGATTCCAGAGGCGTTCCTCCTTTTGAGACCACTCTCTTTTTCCACTCAGCTTCCGCCTGCTCCTGCCCGTTTTTTCACGGGCGAACAGGCTTCTAACCTGCCGGCACAAAAACTATCTACGGATTATAACATTATTCGCGCCAAAATGGAGTATACGAAGCCCCCGTTTTCAAAGACGACGAAGGTAAAGAAGTCGATTGAAGCGGTCTTTGAGGAATTATGTTTTCGCTTTTGCGCGGTCGCGAAAAAATGGTAGAATCGAGAGTGTCCTTTCTGATAGAATCGGATTGGTTAATCGGGACAAATACC
>CAZMHO010000028.1:0-7187 GCA_964566085.1 uncultured Thermotogaceae bacterium
TCAGAGGATACGGGGCGTTCTCACAATGCCGGCGGAAAAAAGCGCGTTGTCTTCTGCGGTAATGCTCCTCCACGGGTTCTTAGGCCATAAAAACGACTTACAGGTCTATGGGACGACGGAGGGACTCTTCCAGGTCGTCGCCCGTCACTTCGCCGAAGCCGGTATCGGTACGCTGCGCTTTGATTTTAGAGGATCGGGAGAGAGTGACGGACGCTGGCAAGAAACGACCTTTTCGGGGCAAATCCTGGACGCGCAGGCCGCGATCGAATACTTGTCAAAACAGGTGTGGGTGGATCCGGATAAAATCGGCGCGATCGGCCTCAGTCAAGGCGGTTTGGTGGCCGCCTGTTTGGGGGCGAGGGATAAACGGATCGGCAGTATCGCGCTGTGGTCCCCGGTTGCCAACCCCATTCACACCTATGGAAACCTGCTCAGTTATGCCACCCTGGAGAAGGCTCTTCAAACCGATGAGACACTCACTGCCCCGGTCGCTTGGGGCGGAACGACGGAATTGAACAGCGCGTTTTTTAGGGAGTTGTTTGAGGTGGACCCCGTCGCCGAGATCGCTTCCTATCGGAATCCGCTTCTCGTGGCTGTCGGGAGGGAAGATCCGATCGTATCTCCCCAGCCGCAAAACGGAGAGCTTTTCATCACCTATCATCCGGGGGAAGAATCTATTTTGGTATTTTCCTGCGACCACATCTTCAACCTTTTCACAGAAACGGCGATCCTGGACGAATTGATCGCGGAAACGATCGAGTGGTTTCAAAAGACATTGGAATAAAACGCTCCTGTTTCGAAGGCGAGGAGATTTTCCTCGCTCCTCTTTGGTCGGTTCCCAGCAGCGAGGCGAAATAGTATAAGAAATTAATAGTTCAGAAATTGAAATAAAAATGGTGGATTCCCCGTCAAGGTTAGTAGCCGAATGATGAGAGTTCGAGAACCGGCGGCGGAGAAACGGGGAAAAACGGTTCAAGCGATCGAACGCTGGGACCATTTTGCGGATAGGGAGGGGCGGCCTTTTGAAAAAGACACGAAATCTCACCGTCGTATTTACCGTGATCATTCTGGTGACGACGGCGCTATTCGGTATTTACGTCGGGAAAAACATGTACTTCGATTCTACTTTTTACGCCTTCTTGGATAGAACCAGTCCGACCCTGATCGCGAGCGAGGCGATCGCCAAGAAGTATGGGGATACGACGACGATCATGGTTCTCTTGCCTTTCGATCCCGAGCGCGCGGAAGAAAGTTTGAGAGAGGTCGACAAAGTGGTTCGCGCGATGCAGAAGATTCCCTTCGTACAATCGGTCGAATCGATATTCAACGCCCAGAAGAACGGAGGGCTCTTACTTGGGGCGCCGTTTATCCGATTCCAACCCTACGTGACGGTAACGGAGAACCCTGAAAACCCCGAGGACAGACGCTATGCCTTTGACCCGTCGATATTGAAGGATCCGGCTTATGTCGGTGTGTTGATCTCGGAAGACGGGCGGTCTGTGACCGTGATGTTGCGTAAAACGGCAGAAATGAAGGTTCAGGCGATCGAATTGAGCGAACGGATTCGATCCGAAATACGATTGGTGACGTCGGTTCCCTTCAAGCTAATCGGCGAAGAGATAGTGGATGCGGAGTTGTTTGATTCCGTGAAGGTTTTGGCCTTAGTTTATACCCCTTTGATCGGGCTCGTCGTGCTGGGCATATTCTTAGTGAAATTCAAAAGCCTCTATCTGTCTTTCCTCACGTTGGTTCCCCCTCTGCTTTCTTCTGTCTGGGTATATTTTTTCATGCTTGTCTTCCACCGGAACATCAACAGCTTAACCGTGTTAATTCCGACCTTTATCATCATTATCGGGTCGGCTTATGGGATGCACTACCTTTCTAGATTTTTGAAGATTCGGGAGGAATCCCATCACACCGATACAAGCGTGAAGGAGCGGTCTTCATCGTTTTGGGATCGAACAGCCATCGTAAAAAGAGCTTCAAAAGAAGAGTGGATGCCGATTCTGTTTTCTTCCTTAACGACCATGGCGGGCTTTGCGTCCAACATTTTCCTGAAGATGGAAGCCTTCCGGGATATGGGTATCTTCGCTTCTTTGGGAATCTTTCTTTGCGGGATTTTTACGATGGTCGTAACGCCGTCGTTTCTCGCCTTCTACAAAAAGGAGCCGTTGCGAAAGAAGGAAATGTTGTCTCCTGCGGCAAAACGGCGGATTCGACCGATCGGCCGGTATATCAAAGGGGCGTTCATCGGTTTCACTTTGGTTGGTATCGGGTTCTCCCCGTTTCTGATCCCAAAAGTCTCTTTAGAGCTGGATTCTTATCGTTACTTCAAGGAGGACTCTCCGATCAGGCAGTCGGCCAATCAGTTGAAATCCGATTTTGGATGGTCTTCTAATATGGTTTTGGTTTTCGAAACCCTTGAAAAAACCCCGTTATCGATACAAAACGAAGAGGCTCAGCAGTTCAAAGCTTTTCTGGATAGGATTGGTGAAATCCCCCAAATTGTCAATCAGATGAGTATTATAAAGTTGAGCGAATCCTTGATGATCCCAACCCCTTTGTTAGTCGCAGCGACGCGATTGAGCTCGCAGGGAAGGGAACTGGTTCGTTCTTTACTCAATGAAGACAGTTTTCGCGTGATGCTGTTTCTGGCTTCCAACGACAGCACCGCCGCTAAAGAGGCGAGAGCCGGTATCGAGAGTGCCTGGGAAGACTCCGGACTGAGCGATGACTATACGATTCAGCTCACCGGCGCGCCTTTGATATGGGCGGAACTCAGCGCTTTGGTCGTCAATAATCAGGTCGAGAGTACCCTGATCGCCTTCGGGTTGATCCTTCTCCTTTTGTTTATCAGCTTTCGAAGCGTGAAAACGGCCCTGTTTTCTTCAATTCCAATCGCGATTACCGTGATCTTCAACTTCCTGTTCATGTCGGTATTGAGAATCTCTTTGGACATTCCAACCGCTATCGTTGCCGGTATGCTTCAAGGCTTGGTGATTGACTATGCGATTCACTTTATGTTTTGGTATAAGAAAACACAAAAGGTTGAAGACGCTTTTCTGAAAACGGCTTCGCCCATCCTGTTCAACGGGGCGAGTTTGATCGGCTGTTTCGCCGTCTTGCTGACCTCGCCTATGATGGTCTATGTGAAGATCGCGCAGCTGATGGTACTGGGCATAGCGGTTGGCGTGTTATCCACCTTGGTCTTTTTGCCGGCGCTGCTCCGGTGGCGCCTCCCATTTCCAGTCAAAACCGCTCGGTACAGGAGGAAGAAAGATGAAAGGGTTCAAACAGTTCGCCAGCGTTCTTCTGATTAGTGTAGTGGCCAGTTTGAGTTTTGCGAATAGCGGATCGGTATGGCCTGTTGAAGAGGGGGTTCAGCGGTTTATCGAGTTGAATAGCCTCCGAGAAAGAGAAGGGATGGAAGGGTTTATTCAACAGCTTCAGAAACAGGTTTTATCGCAACCGAATCTATACCCCGTCTTGTGTTCGGCGCTTTTTCGATATGCTGACTGGGGAATCGTATCGGAAGCTGAGAGGAATCGAACCTACCGTCAAGCGATCGAGGTGGGAGAAAAAGCGGTCCGTTATGCTCCCGATGATGTATTGTCGCACTATGCCTACGCCCTTTCCTGTGGCCGTATTGCCGAAAGAGAAGGCGGTTTGGGGGCTTTGGATTTGCTCAAAAAATTCGAGTCGCATCTGCAACTGGCCTTATCCAAGGACCCTGATTTTTACCTGGCGTACTATGCCTTCGCGATGCGCTATCGAGACGCTCCTTGGCCGATGAAGGATGAGAAAAAAGCGGAGGATTATTATCGGAAAACGATCCGGATAGCGCCTGATTATCTCAATGCGTATTATGATTTGTCACTCTTGCTGCTTCGACAAAACCGAAAAGCCGAAGCCAAAGAGCTCCTTCTCTTCGCTATGGGCCAACCATCACATCCCGAGTGGATCAAAGAGTCTGAAGAAGTCCAAAAGCTTTGCGAACATTTGTACGCGAGTGTGCGATAGGGCTGGGATGAAAAAGGCCGCTTCCTCGGACGATCGTTCCTTCAGGGAAGCTTCAACTCGAAGGTGTTTTTCACCCGCTCCTCACCGTGCGTCTCTTGAAAGGAGTAGGATAAGGTGCCATTATGGACTTGGGCGATACGCCGGCAAAGGTTCAGTCCGATCCCGTGGCCTTTCTGGATAGGTATCTTCTTGAGTTCGTCCCATTGAACCCTCCTCCCGATACTGTCGATCTGTATGACATTCACCGGCGCATCATCGCTTAGGGGGCGCACGCTTTGGAATAACCGAATTGTCACCAGGTCCTCTTCGCTATATTTACAAGCGTTCTCGAGGAGGATGTAAACGGCGTGAGAGATGAGTTGAGCGGCCCCCCGATAGAGCAGCAAGGCGGAAATATCCACGTCAAGTCTCTTTTTCGGGTAAAGTTTGCTCGCTTTTTCGAAGTTCTGCAAGAGGACCTCCCCGAGGTCGAAGTCCTGGAATCGTTCGATGATCCCTTTTTCCAGATTCGAAAGGAGCAGAAGGTCATTTAGGAATTGAACCGCTTCTTCAACTTCCTGGTCAGCCTCCTCGATGCTTTTCAATGAGGAAGTGCGATATTCGGAGGTTTTCAGGTTCTGCAGGGTCATTTTCACCAAAGTCAGCGGCGTGCGCAGTTCGTGGGCGAGGTAGTCCGAAAAGCCTTTGATCTCTTTCAGGTACTTCTCGAGCTTGCCGAGAGAAAGATTGATCGCGAAGACCAGATTACTGATCTCCTTGCCGGTCACGGGAACCGCGATACGCTTTCCTTCAATATTCTGGTTGACCGTATCCAAAAGCTCCTCTCCGATAACCTCCAACGGGTATAGCAGCCGCTTCGAGATAGCCCTGCCGATAAGATAGATCGAAAGGATGCACAGTATGATGACGCATAGGATCCCGAATATCAGGATCGGGACGTCCCCAAAATAATACCGCCTGTCTATCCCGACAATGATGACCAGATCGGAAAGGGGTATCCTTTTGATAAAGGCGCGCAACGTGTCGGTAGAGAAAAATCCGTCCGGCATTTCTACCCCACTCGTTTCTTTCGCCGCCCATTCGCTGAAATACCCGGGTCTCACTTGGAAAGAGAGGTATAGCCGTTTCTTCTGATAGACTTCCAAGACGATCTTCTCTTTTCCGGCCAGAGCGATCAGAGGGTTATCCTCCGGATCGTTCCGTTCGAAGAAATCCGAAAACTCTTCAGAAAGTGATTGAAGCCGGCTATCGAAATGATTGTAAATGACGTGGCGGAAGAGGTAAAAAGCGGCGACTAAGAAAACAAGAAACAGGACGGTAAAACTGAGAAAGTACCACAGAGAGATAGTCGTCTGAATAGAACGCATATCAGGCGATGTCCAGGATATAACCGACTTGAGGATAGGTTTTGATGCTTTTTTCCAGCCCGAAGGGTTTCAAGCGTTTACGCAGGTAGAGTATATAGACGTCCACGATATTGCTTCTTCCTTCTTCGTCCTCTCCCCAGATTTCTCCTTTGATAAAATCTCGAGAAAGCACCTTCTGAGGGTTTTTCAAGAATAACTCCATCAGCTCCAGCTCCCGTTTGCTCATTCGGACTTCCACCTCGTTGATCAGCAATAACCGTTTGTAAGGATCATAGGAGAAGGGGCCGTACTGGATGATGTCGCGGGCTTGACGGATATTTCTGCGAATGACGGCTCTGATGCGCGCTTCTACCTCTTTGAAGTAGAACGGTTTCGGGATATAGTCGTCAGCGCCGCAATTGAACCCTTCGACTTTGTTTTCCAGGGAGTCCAATGCGGTTAGCATAATAATGGGGACGGAGTTGGCGAGATCGTTGCGAATATACCGGCACAGCTCATATCCCGAGATGTCGGGAAGCATAATGTCCAAGAGCACGCAATCGAAAGATACCGATTCCAAGGAATCTAAAGCCGATCCCCCGTTATAGGCGCAAACAACTTCGAACCCCTCTTTCTCAAGACCGGTCTTAATCGATTCGGCTATTTTTCGATGGTCCTCCACGACGAGAATTTTCATGTTTCACCTTCTCTTTCCCGGGTTGCCTTTCTAACTGGATTCGCGTGATTCAGGGGTAAGTTGAAGAGCGCAACTTTCCATCTTCATCGCCAACCAAGAGAACCCCCGAACCGGAAATAAACAGAGTTGCCAAAAGAGCAAGGAAACCTCTTTTGACAGCCGAACTCGCACCGATTTCCTTAGAGGCGTAGTATCCGAACATAGTCCTCTGGCTCGTTTCGAAACGGGGAGCCTTTACCTTGGAAGAAGTGATGCGCTTCGATCAAATGCGTGGTCAGGTCGCTGAAAACAAGCTCCCTCCCGCTTTGTTTGTCCTTGACGATGGTGTTGATCTTCCCGTAAACCCCATCAGAAAAGGGGCAGGGTAAAACGCCTCTGGCTTCGTTCACGCGAACCTCCCAGTAGGGCGCTACTGTGATCGCTTCTCCCAAACCCATTTGGCCCGCTTCCTGAAGCTCCCGCATTTTCGCTACCAGCCGATCGATCTCGATATCGTGAAGCGCGCAGTAGTATTCATCTTCCGCAATGATCTCGGCAACATTGCGCGGGTCGTATCCCAAAAAACCCTGGGCCGTGATCACGCCGGGCGCCATCCTCTCCTGCGCTCGGAGCATTTCCGGAGTCATCTTCATCGCTTCCCTCCTTTTCAGTCGCGCAGACTACGCGAATTTATCGTAATAGATCTTGTCTTCCGGTATACCGTTAGCCATCATTACCTTCAAACAAGCGCCGATCATCCCCGGGCTGCCGCAAAGATACCCCTCATTCGATTTCGAGGGATCCACTTTCGCTTTCATGTACCTGTCCAGTACATCGGTGACGAGACCGGTCTCCCCATCCCAATGATCTTCCGGAAGGGGTTCGGAGAGAGCGGGGATGAAATGAAAACACGTCCATAGGGCTTCGAGTCGTCTGAACTCTTCAAGGTAGTAGAGATCCCTCCGACTGCGCGCCCCGAAGAAGTACCAGATCTTTCGATGCTGCACCTTCTTTTCGTGCATGTCCAGCAAAATCGAGCGTATCGGCGCCATCCCGGAACCGCCGGCCACGCAGAACATATCGGCGTCGGTTTCCCGCACATAAAAATCGCCGAAGGGTCCGACGACGCTGATCGGTTGTTTCTC
>CAZMHO010000028.1:7197-19153 GCA_964566085.1 uncultured Thermotogaceae bacterium
CTTTCAACACCCGGTGTACATATGTCGTCGCGATGCCGTTTGGGACCAACCGGATCAAGAACTCCACGTTCTCTTTTTCCGAGGGCTTGGACGAGATCGAGTAAGCTCTCTGCGCGCTTTCTTTGATATCACCGTAAGGGGGTATGACGAGTTGCATATACTGCCCGGCTTTGAAATCGATGGAAGCGCTCTTGGCCAACCGGATCCTTAGCTCTTTTATGTCGTAGGTCACCTCTTTCAACCCTTCTACAACCCCGTTCAGCTGTTTTACCGAAAACAACTCCTCCGGCAACCGTATCCGAATATCGGACTTGAGTTTAACCTGGCAGGAGAGGCGGATGTTGTTCTTGATCTCTTCGGGGGACATATATGGAAGCTCTGTCGGCAAATGCGGACCGATATCGGATAGCACTTTCACTTTACAGGCGCCGCAGCTGCCTTTTCCGCCGCAAGCGGAAGGCACGAAGATGCCGTTCGAGGATAGTGTCGATAATAAGGGGCTCCCCCCTTTCACGGAGAGTGCTTTCTGTCCCTCGTTGATCGTAATGACAACCGGACCGTAATTATTGACAAAACCGTCGATAATCGCGATCATGATCGCCAATACCGCGCTGATGGCGCTAATGATTACAGGAGCGATCCACATGACTGTCCCCCTTTCGTAGTCTTTATTGAACTTTGAGCATTCCGGCAAACCCCAGGAAAGCCATCCCAATAATCCCAATCGTGATCAAAGTAATGCCGGCGCCTTTCAATCCCGCCGGAATAGGGTTCTTCTCTATCCGTTGACGGATAGCGGCTAAAAGAACGATCGCCAACCACCAACCCAGTCCCGAACCCGCGCCGAAAAAGGCCGACTGCAACAGATCGTAATTCCTAAGTTGCATAAACAGAGAGACTCCCATAATCGCGCAATTGACCGTAATCAGGGGCAAAAAGATACCGAGACTTCTATAAAGAACGGGTGAAACCCGTTCGATTACCATTTCCAAAACCTGTACAACTGCCGCGATCACGATAATAAACACGATATACCGCAGGTAGACGAGTTCGAACGGCAGGATAATCCAGCGATAGACCAACCAGTTGATGAGAGTGGTGATCGTGAGGACCAACGTTACAGCCATCCCTAACCCATTGGAAGCCTTCAGGTCTTTGGAGATGGAAATAAAAGAGCACATACCCAAAAAGAGCGAAAGCAAAATATTGTTCGTAAAGACTGAAGCGATGAGCAGCGCCACAGGGTGAACATCCGGGGTCATCGTCTCACTTCCTTTTCTTCGTTAGTAAGGTATTATGGGCCCATATATAGAGAGAAAGCACGAAAAAGGCGCTCGGAGCCATGACCATAATCGTCCACGGGATGAAGCCGTCCGGGAAGACAGAGAGTCCGAAGAGCGTTCCGAACCCCAGCAACTCCCGGAAGAACGCCACGATCATCAACACCATCAAATACCCGATCCCGGAGGTCAGCCCGTCCCAAAAAGCGGCGAAGGGGGGATGGGCCTGCGCGAAAGCCTCGGCGCGCCCCATCAGAATGCAGTTGGTGATGATTAGGCCGATATACGGGCCTAAAGCCTTTGCGATGTCGGGGATGAAAGCCCGCAGGATCATATCGAGCAGAATGACGTAGAAAGATAGAACCAACACCTGTATGATCATTCGGACCTTCTGCGGAATCCAGGCTTTCATGATCGAAAGCGTTAAACTGGAAAATGCGGTCGAAAGCGCGACTCCCACGCCCATGATGAAGGTGTTAACCAAGTTGTTGGTAACGGCAAGCGCGGAACAGATTCCGATGATTTGAGAAGCGACGGGGTTATGGTGGAACAGATTGTTTTTTAGAATGCTCTGAGCGCTGTTCTGGGCGTTGCCGGTCATATGCTTCCCTCCTTCACGCGTGCTTCCAAGTCTCTGAGTGCCGCTTTGAGAATGGCTTCCAGGGATTTTGACGTCGATGTCGCTCCCGTTACCGCGTCTACCCTCCCGTTTTCTTTGTCCGGGTCTCCGGGATCCGCCTGTCCGGTTCGAAAACCGATCGTCCCTTGGATGAGTTTTTCGTCTTGAAACTGCTCCTTAAACCACGATTCTTCTATTCTCCCCCCTAATCCCGGGGTTTCGTTTTGCTCAACGAAGGATATGCCGAGGACCCGCGAAAAATCGCCGTTAACGGCGATAACCCCCTGAATCACGCTCCAGAGACCATTTCCTGAAAACAACAGGGCGTACTTCGATTCTTCGGAGGCGGGCGTTAAAAAATAGATTTGGCCTCGGATCTCTTTTGACGCGACTTTTGATCGGAAGAGATCTAACGCCTCCTGATCGCTTAAAAAAGGCAGACGCATCGCTTCAAGAACGGCGCGTATCAGGAACAGTTCCTGGTTCTTCGCGACCCTTTCTTTCGTCAGCTCATTTACGAAAGATAGCAGGAGTACGAAGGCGAAGGTGACCAAAACGACAAAACTCACCAGGTACCCTTTGCTGTCTTTTGAGAAAGAAGTGGTCGGCTTCATGAACGAACCACCGCCTTCTTTTTGGATAAAAGCATGTCCAGCAGCGGCGCGAAGGTGTTTCCGATCAAAACGCCAAAACTCATTCCTTCCGGGAAGACAGAGAAAGTACGGATGAGAACGGAAGATACCCCGATAATGGATCCATAAACCCATAAAGAAGCGGGTTTCTTCGCGGCGGAAACCGGATCGGTTGCCATAAAGACGGCGACGAAGAGAAAACTGCCCGACAGAATGGCGGGCAACGAATCCAGGGCTCCCGGAACGTTCAACCCATCAAAGAGGAAGGTAAGAAGCAGTCCGCTGAGAACGGTGGAAAGCATGATACGCCATGAGGCTGTTTTTGTCAAAACGAGATAGATAGCGGCCGCCAAGATTAAAAAAATCGGTCCTTCACCCAACGAACCCGCTCGAAAACCGAAAAAAAGAGCGGAAAGCTCGGGGATTTCCCCGGCTTTTAGAAGCGCCAACGGGGTGGCTGCCGTTAGCGGGGTAGAAATGCCGAGCGGGGTAGAAATGCCGAGCGGGGTAGAAATGCCGGCAGGATTCGCGCCGAAACCACCGGCGGATATCCATCCGGTCGTCAGGAGATTGGGAAAGGCCAGGTAAACGAATAACCTCGAAACGATCGCCGGATTAAATACGTTACGTCCAAAGCCTCCGTAGACCTCCTTAGCGAAAAACACCCCGAATACGATCCCCAAAACAGCGACCCACCAAGGCGTAATCGGAGGCAGGGACAGGGTGAAAAGCAAGCATGTAACCAATACCGCTTCGCTTACCTTTTTTTTGTTCCGGCGTTCCATTATCCATTCGGTTAGGATACCGGCGGTAAAAACAAATAATCCTAGCCAGAGAACCCGGTAGCCGTACGCGTAAATAGAAAAAATCACAATGGGCAGCAGAGAGAGGAGAACCTTTCTCATCATTTTCTGCGCTTGAAACAACGAAAACACACCTGTCACCCCCGACTTATCTGATAGAACTACTCATTTTAACATAAATCCGGAAAGTTCCCCTCCTTTGACTCCGACAGCCCATCGGACTGCAAGGTTTCCATCGTCTTGGGCTCCGCTTTATGGTAGAATCGAGGCAATAGAGAAAGGAGTAAGGATGGAGCGCTTACGAACGGTTAATTTGCCAGAAGAGATGCGCAGGGTCTTTGGCTTTTTGTATAAAAACTATACGGAGGAAGAACTGAAGAACGTTCTCGAAGCCTACGAGTTCGCGAAGCTTAGGCACGCCGAACAATTCCGCAAAAGCGGCGAACCGTATATCATCCATCCCCTGAAAGTTGCGCAGATACTCGCCGAAATGAAGCTTGATACCGTCAGCATCAAAGCCGGTCTGTTGCACGATGTCGTGGAGGATACGGCAACCCCCTTGCTCGAAATCGAACAGCGCTTTGGGAAAGAAGTCGCCCGCATTGTCGACGGCGTGACCAAGATCGATCGCCTCAAGATCGATCAAAAGAACTTCGATCAGAAGGCTGAAACGGTGTTGAAGATGTTTTTCGCCATGTCCGAAGACATCCGGGTGATCATGGTGAAGCTGGCTGATCGGCTTCACAACATGCGAACGATGGAGTTCCAATCTACGGAAAACCAAAAGAAAAAAGCGAAAGAAACCTTACAGATATTTACTCCGATCGCGCACCGATTAGGAATCTATACGATAAAGTGGCAGTTGGAAGACCTTTCGTTCAAGTACCTATATCCGGAAGAGTACGCGTATATCTCTTCATTAGTCGACTCAAAACGCTCCGATCGGGAGTTGATCGCGCAAGAGTATTTGAGCCTGCTCCAATTGACGTTGGCGCGAAACGGAATCCAATGTGAGATATCGGGCAGAGAAAAACACTTCTACTCCATCTGGAAAAAGATGAACGAAAAGGGCAAAAACTTTGACGAGATCTATGACCTCATCGCCGTTCGCGTCATCACCAGCACCGACAAAGAATGCTATTACGTACTGGGGTTGGTTCATAATCTTTGGAAACCGATCCCCGGACGGGTAAAAGACTACATCGCCACCCCGAAGTCAAACGGTTATCGTTCGCTGCACACGACGGTCATCACGCACCGGGGGGAACCTCTTGAAATCCAGATACGCGATAAGGAGATGCACAACGAAGCGGAGTTCGGTTTAGCCGCCCACTGGATTTATAAAGAAGGGAAGATGCAAAAGTACCAGCAAACCTGGTTGAAAAAGTTGCAGGAATGGCATCAAGACTACGAGCAGGGCGTAACCGGCCTGAATGAGTTCCAGAAAGAGATTCAGCTTGAAGATGTCTACATTTTTACCCCCAAAGGGGAGTTGAAGCATACCCAAAAAGGCGCGACCACGATCGACTTCGCCTATTCTGTCCACACCGAGGTCGGGCATCATTACGCGGGGGCGAAGGTCAACGGAAAGATCGTTCCGATCGGTTATGAGCTTCAAAACGGGGATATCGTCGAAATCATCGTCAACAAAAACAACCCGGGCCCCAGCCTGGATTGGCTGAAATTCGCAAAGTCGTCTAGCACACGCGCCAAGATCCGGCGCTTCTTCAAAGAGAAAGATGCCCAGGCGTTGATCGAAGAAGGAAAAGACATTCTTCGGCAAGTCGCGAAAAAACTACAAAAGTCGATGGAGGACCTTCTCAATTCCGACGTTCTCAAACAGTATCTCGGAACAGACAGACAAGTCAACGATAAGGATCTGTTGTTGAGAATCGGAGAAAAAGAGCATAGCGCCGAAGAGATCGTCGCGTTGTTCCAGCCGCTGGCGGCCGAGCAGCCTCCCGTATTGGGACAACCGGACAAAAAACAGGTCCAATCCAAAACCATCGTGGTGGACGGCCAGCTCGGTATCGAAGTGAAGATGGCGAAATGCTGCCTCCCCGTTCCCGGAGACCCTATCATCGGAGTCATCAGCAAAAAAGGGATCACGATACACCAAAAGGACTGTCCCAACGCCGAAAATATCTTAATGGGAGAAATGGTTTCCGTTCAGTGGGGGAATACGGAGCAAGAGCGGTATATGACCCAAGTGGTCCTGGAAAGCAACGATCATTCGGGCAATCTCCTAAAAAACATCTGTCAATCGGCAAAAGAACGGAGTTATCAGATTACAGAAGTTAACACGAAATTGGATGAAATAAACCATATGACCTACCGCCTTTCGATCTATGTCAAATCGTTGGCGCAGCTCGAAGAAATGCTGGAGTATTGGAGAAAACAAAACGGTATTGTAAACGTTTATCGAACCAGAGGTGAAGGATGAAAGCAGTTTTGCAGCGTGTGAAACGCGCGTCCGTGACAGTCGAGGGCCAAATCGTCTCCTCGATAGGCCCGGGATTGTTGGTCTTTCTCGGCATCGGGGAGTCCGACGAATCCTCCGACACGGAATGGATGGCCGAAAAAATCGTGCATTTGCGGATCTTTGAGGATGAAAACGAAAAGATGAACCGTTCTGTAATAGATACTGGGGGGGCTATTCTTCTCGTCTCCCAATTCACTTTATACGGAGAGGCTCAAAAAGGGAGAAGGCCTTCCTACTCCGAAGCGGCCAAACCCGAAAAAGCCAACGCTTTCTACGAAGCAATCGGGCGGAAGATCGCCGAGTTCGGTGTCCCGGTGAGTACAGGGGTTTTCGGCGCGGTGATGGCGATCGATCTGTTAAACGAGGGACCCGTCACGATTCTCATCGATTCAAAACGGTAGAAGGACGACGATGGGGAGGCAACGGTTACTCTTGCATATATGTTGCGCGCCGGACGCGACCGTCGCGTTCTTAAAGCTCAAGGAGCGGTTTGCCGTCGAAGGGTACTTCTACAATCCGAACATTTTCCCCGAAGAAGAATTTCGGAAGCGGCTTTCTGGGGCGCGCCACCTCGCTCAAACGTGGGACTTCGCGCTGGTCGAGGGCGATTACGATAGCGAAACCTGGTTGGCATTGACTCGCGGATACGAGGCCGAACCCGAAGGCGGGGAGCGGTGCCGGCTTTGCATCGCGCATAACCTCCGTCAAACGGCGATTCTGGCGAAAGCGTTAGGGTTCGGGTGGTTTTCCACTTCTTTGTTTACCAGTCGGATGAAAGATCTGAGATTGGTAGAGGCATTGGGATACCAGATCGGCAAAGAGGCGGCGGTCCCCTTTTTCTACGAACCCTTCCGGCGGGGGGGCGGGTTTGATGAAAGCGTGTGGCGCTCAAGGGAGCTGGACCTCTACCGTCAAACTTACTGCGGGTGCCCTTACTCGCTGCAGAGGGCCGATTCGAAGGAGCAGACGCGCGCTGCCCAAGCGGGAAGATGATGAGAATGGAGCCGCAACAAGAGAGCTGGAAAATACAGGTGCCTTTTCATATCGATTATTGCCTGAACTGTGGACAAGCCTTCCGGTGGAAAAAGCGCGGGAACCACTGGTTCGGGTTTATCAACGACAATCTTTATCGAATCGAGTATGATGCGTCGGATAAAACCATCCGAACGCTCCGGATAACGCGCGACACCGCTAAAGCGCCCGGGGGATACGAGGAGGAGAACCGGCTCCAGGTAGAGCGTTACTTCGGACTCAATGACTCTCTCAGCGCGATCCGGGAGTCGATCCTGTCGAACTTGAGAGAAAACGGGTATAATTGGTTCGCTCGCAAATTCGATGAGATTTTTTCGGAGAGTCTCGGTTTACGGATTCTTCGACAAGATGTGTGGGAAGTCGCGGTTAGTTTTTTATTGTCCACACAGACCAATATTCCCGCATTAGAGCAAAAGTTGGCTTCGCTTTGTCGGCGGTTCCCAGAAAATGAGATCCGCTTTGAGGGAGAGTCGTTTTACCGATTTCCAACAAAAGCGGCATTGGCTACGCTTTGTGAGGATGATTTCAAGCGCCTCGGATTCGGGTACCGCAGCGCGTGGCTTTGCCAATTGGTCAAAAGGTTCAACGAATCGGAATTTCATTCTCTTCGGACGGAAACATATGAGCGCCAATTGAGTTTTTTGTTGTCATTTCCCGGAATCGGCTATAAGGTGGCCCATTGTATCCTTTTATTCGGGTACTCCGTCATGAAAGCCTTTCCGGTCGATATCTGGATCTCTCGGTGGATAAAAGAAGTGTTCGATATCGACGGCGCTCACGATCGATTGACGGCGTGGGGTCAAACTGCGTTTGGCGACTACGCAGGGTATGCTCAGGAGTACGTTTTTAACTTTTGCCGGAATTTGGCGCCGGGTGGGAGATAAACTTGACGGAGCGATTGTCGATCGAGTTTAACGCAATCATTGATAATATTCGTGTCATGCGAGGGGCGCTACGGTCTTTCTTCAGGCTTAAAAACATCGGGCCCGCGCAGATATTCGACGCCGAGCTTGCCCTTAGCGAAGCCGTCGTCAATGTCATCAAGCATACGTATCGATTCGATACGACACAGCGTGTACAGTTGACGATCCTTTGGGAAGAAGAAGAGCGTCATTGCACGTTCATCCTGGAAGATTCTGGAAAGACGGTACGGCCGGAAACGATATTCTCTCGCGATCTGGAAGATTTGAAGGATCACGGATTAGGCGTTTACATCATAAAAAGCATGATGGATGAGGTCATCTATTCCCCGCGCGATGACGGCAGCGGCAACCGATTGACGATGAAGAAGCATTTCCGATTGGCTGACAAAGATGATCGAACAGGTTAAGATTATCGAAGGAGGGCTGGCCGGTTGCGAAGCAGCCTTATACCTCTCCGACCACAAAGTGCCCGTAACGCTCTACGAGATGAGACCGTCGCGCGCGACGGAGGTTCACGAAACCGGAGACCTCGCGGAGTTGGTTTGTTCTAACTCCTTAAAATCCACCGATCCGCAAACCGCTTCCGGTTTGCTCAAAGAAGAGATGCGGCTCTTAAAGAGCCGTCTTTTGCCGATCGCCGAAGAATGCCGGGTGCCCGCTGGTTCGGCCTTAGCCGTCGATCGCAAACGCTTCTCCGAAATGATTAACCGGCGCATCGCCACTTCCGCTGTTCGAGTCATTCGGGAAGAGTACGCGCAGTTGGAATCCGAAAACTTTGAACGGACGGCAGTGGTGATCTGTTCCGGCCCGTTGACTTCCGAACGTCTCATGCGGTCTATTTCTCGATTTTTAAACACTTCCGAACTCTTTTTCTTCGATGCCGTCGCGCCGATCGTGGATAGCGATACGATCGATTTCTCCTGCGCTTTCGAGGCCGATCGCTATCAGGAGGAAGAAAGCGGCGCCTACTTGAACCTGCCGCTGGACGAGGAACTTTACGACCGATTTTATCGTACCCTTATCGAAGCCGAAAAGATAGCGGTTCCGGATTTTGAGCGGAAATACTTATTCGACCGCTGCCAACCGATCGAAGAGATTGCGCGCGGGGGGTACGACGCCCTCCGCTACGGGCCGATGAAGCCGGTTGGGTTGATCGATCCGAAAACGAACCGACAGCCCTATGCCGCGATCCAATTGCGCCAGGAGAACGCGGCGAAAAACCTTTACAACCTGGTTGGCTTCCAAACGCGTTTGAAATGGGACGAACAGAAACGGTTGCTGCGGTTGATTCCCCCTCATCGAGAAGTGGGGATCGTGCGTGACGGGGTTATGCACCGAAACACCTATCTCAATACGCCAAGGCTGTTCGACGGGCATTTGGAATCGAAAACACAGCCCAATTTGTTTGTCGCCGGCCAAATGAGCGGTATGGAAGGGTATATGGAAAGCGCGGTCGGCGGGTTGGTCGTCGCGGAACATATTTTGCGACGGTTTCAAGGGCGCCCCCCGCTGGACTACCCTGTCGACACGATGGTCGGCGCGTTGATCGCGTATATCACCCAAGCCGATCCCCTCCGGCCGATGTACGCGAATTTCGGTATTCTTCCGCCCGTAAAAGGGAAAAAGAGACAGGTCCGATCCCTTAAGTCAGCGCGGGCGCTTGGCAAAATGAAAGCGTTTCTCAACGGTGAAATGACGCACCCCCCGAAACTGTAAATATGTAAGTGTAAATAATCCGGCAATCCTGTTAATAGCGGATGAAATTCATGAAGTGCCCGCAGGTTCGTGCTATAATGTCGATCATCGTTATCTCGGCCACCCCTAGAGTAACTGACGACGGGTGGACGGCCGGGAGAGAAAGAAACCTGTCGGAATCGAAGGAGAGAGAATGGCGGAAAGCGCGAATTCGGGTGTGCGGAAAGCTTCAGTCCTTTTACTGACGCTGGGTTCGGATAAGGCTTCGAAGATTCTCAAACATATGAGCGATGAAGACATCGAACGTCTGACCCTGGAACTGGCGAAACTGGAGAAGGTGAACGACAACGAGAAAAAAACCGTGTTGTCCGAGTTCGTCACGAACTTCCGCGCCCGAGGGTTTATGGCTTCCGGCGGTATCGAGTATGCGCGAGATATGCTTGAAAAGGCGGTGGGGATCGAAAAGGCTTTGGACATCCTCGAGCGTTTGACGAGCAATCTCCAGGTCAAACCCTTCGATTTCTTGAAAAAGACGGATCCGATGCAGTTGGTTAACGTCTTACAAAATGAGCATCCGCAGACGATATCGTTGATCCTGTGCTATTTGCTTCCAAAACAGGCGGCCCAAGTGATCGGCTCCCTTCCGGAAGGTTTGAAGGCGGAGGTTGTGAAACGCATCGCGATGCTCGATAAGGCGAACCCCGAGGTGGTACGCGAAGTGGAACGCGTTTTGGAAAGAAAGGTTTCGACCTTCGTGACCCAGGACTTTGCCCAGGTCGGCGGGTTGGATACGGTTGTCGAGTTCATGAACAGCCTTGATCGCACGACGGAGAAGGAGATATTGGATAAACTTTCCGAGACGGATCCGGAACTGGCCGAAGAGATACGGCGGCATATGTTCGTTTTTGAAGACATCGTTAAACTGGATGACCGATCGGTCCAAATGGTGCTTCGTGAAGTAGACACGAAAGACTTGAGCCGCGCCTTGAAGGGGTCTTCGGAGGAGATTTTGCTCAAAATCACGAACAACCTCTCGAAACGCGCGGGACAATTGTTAAAAGAAGAGATCGAGTTTATGGGTCCGTTGCGGGTGGTTGACGTAGAGGAAGCGCAACAGAAGATTGTCACCGTGATCCGCCGGTTGGAGGAGAGCGGCGAGATTTTCATCGCCCGCGGCGGAGGTGAGGAGCTCATTGTATAACCTGATCAAGCGAACGCTCGTCACCATCGACGAAAAAGAGCGTCGAAAGATCAACTCCGGCGATTCCGCGCAGGTAGATGAAAAAGCGGAGATAAAAGCCGATGAACCCGACGAGAAGAAAACGGAAGAACTGATCGAAATCCACCCGGAAGTGACTTTGGCGCGAGAAAGGGCCAAGTCCATCATTGAAGACGCGAGAAGACGGGCCGAACAGATCGGGAAGGAAGCGGAAGCCGTAACCGTCGCGGCCCAAAAGCAGGCGGATCAAAAAAAGACGGAGATGGACCAGCTGCTTAAGAGTAAAGAACAAGAGATAGAAAAGAAATGGAAGAACCAACTCGATACCGCGGTTCGCTCCGTTCAAGCGCTGCAGCAAAACCTTCAAAAGAGTAAAGACGAGTTCATTACGCTCAGCTCCCAACAGATTTTCCTTCTGGCGAAAACGGTTGTGGAAAAGATGCTGTTTATCGTCCTGGAAAAAAAAGAGTCGGAGGTTTTCGAGCATAAAGTTCACGAATTGGTGCAACGCGTGGTCGATTATAAAAAAGTCGTCATGCGCTTTAATCCCAAAGACTTGGAGCATTCCCCCCCACCCCTGCTTCAAAGCGTGAAGACCATGATTCCGGACGTCGAATTTCGGCCTGATCCGAAAATTTCTCCCGGTGGCATTTTGGTCGATACGGATTTCGGGACGTTCGACGCAACGATCGAGAGCCAGTATCAGCTCTTCCAAGAGATCGTCTCTCAAGCATTGGAGAACGAACCCTCATGAAGCCGGATGTCTTCTCGCCGATACAATGGCTACAAGAAGCCCTGAGTCAGACGGACTTCATCACATTGAACGGAAAGGTGGAGAAGATTATCGGGCTAACGATCGAATCGGCCGGGCCGGAAGTGTTCCTTGGCGAAGTCTGCGTGATCCGGAATCTGGAAGGAATCCGGATCCTCTGCGAGGTTGTCGGTTTTAAAGACAATCGCATCATTTTGATGCCGCTGGAGGAGTTCGAAGGGGTTTCGCTGGGATGTCCGGTGTCCGGTACAAAGCACACGCTCGATGTGGGCGTCGGCGAAGACATGCTTTCCAGAATCTTTGACGGCATTGGCCGGCCTATCGACGGTAAACCCTTTTATCCGAAACACTATGTTTCACTCAATAATTCTCCGCCCAATCCGCTTGTGCGCGCCAGAATCAAGGAACCGCTTCCTGTTGGCGTTCGCGCGATCGACGCCTTTACCACGCTGGGGCGGGGCCAACGCATCGGGATTTTTTCGGGCAGCGGCGTCGGAAA
>CAZMHO010000028.1:19163-23628 GCA_964566085.1 uncultured Thermotogaceae bacterium
AGGGCGACATAGAATCGCTGGTGCGGTATCCCGCGGTGGCAGCTCCACCCGATCCCCTCAAACGAAAACGGATCAAGGAACGGATAACAACGGGAGTCCGCGCCATAGACGGGCTTCTTCCCGTAGGCAAGGGACAACGGCTGGGTATCTTCGCCGGCTCCGGGGTGGGAAAATCCACCTTGTTGGGAATGATCGCCCGTAACACCCGCGCCGATGTCAATGTGATCGGCCTCATCGGCGAACGGGGTCGCGAAGTCCGCGAATTTATCGAACGGGATTTGGGAGAAGAAGGATTGCGCAGAAGCACGGTCGTCGTTTCGACATCGGATCAGCCAGCGTTGATGAGAGTAAAAGCGCTCAATACCAGCACGTCGATCGCCGAATACTTTCGAGATCGCGGATTGAACGTGATGTTAATGGTCGATTCCCTCACCCGATGGTCGATGGCCCAACGGGAGTTGGGCTTGGCGATCGGAGAGCCTCCGACAACGCGAGGCTACCCTCCGAGCGTCTTCGCAGGACTGCCGAAAGTGTTGGAGAGGGCGGGCAACTCGGATAAAGGGAGCATCACCGGTATCTATACGGTTTTAGTGGAAGGGGACGACTTCAACGAACCGATTTCGGACACGGTTCGCGGTATCGTCGACGGGCATATCATCCTATCTCGGAAGCTCGCGGAAGGCAATCATTTTCCGGCGATAGACGTCTTGGCCAGCATCAGCCGTCTGATGCCAGAAGTAGCCGATAAAGAGCACTTGAAAGCCTCGCGGGCGCTGAAAGACCTAATCTCTACCTTTTACGGCGCCAAAGACCTCATCGATGTCGGCGCCTACAAAGAAGGCAGTGACATCAAGATCGACCAGGCGAAGAAACACATCTCCGCGATTAACGGGTTCCTTCGGCAAGAAGTCTCTGACAAGGCGGTTTTTGAAGATACTCTTGAGAAAATGAAAAAAATCTATCAGATGATCCAGAGTTCCTAATACATAGGCTTTACATAACCCTATCGGCCTCTATGAAACTCTGAGCTGCGAATCGCTTTCGACAACCGCTTTCGCGATACCGGGTCTTGTAAGGAAGAATTGGTTGAACGGGAAGGAGTTAACCCCGAAACAATCGCGAAGCCTGGCGGAAAGGGTTGTTGACTCAATCAAACAACAACAGACTTATCGCCATCACGATCATACCCGCAATGAGGCCACCGATGGCTAAATGGTGTTCTCCATACTCTTCCGCCGTCGGCAGCAACTCGTCAAGAGAGATATAGACCATAATGCCCGCTACCGCCGCAAAGATAACCCCGAACATCGTTTCGTTGAAAAACGATCGCAGGATGAAATAGCCGATGATAGCGCCGATGGGTTCCGCTAAACCCGACAGGAAAGATAACGCGAACGCTTTCCTTCTGCTTTTAGTCGCATAATAAACAGGCGCCGATACCGCTAATCCTTCCGGGATGTTGTGAATGGCGATCGCCGCGGCGATACTGATCCCCAGCGTCGGATTGGTAAGCCCGCTCATAAAGGTGGCCAACCCTTCGGGAAAGTTGTGAATACCGATGGCCAAGGCTGAAAACATACCCATTCGGAGCAGTTTCGCTTTGTCCTTCTCCGATGCGTTCTCAATTTTTTTACCGACATTCAGCTCGTGCGGGTTTTCATACGAGGGGATGATTTTGTCAATCAAGGCGATGGCAAACATACCCGTAAAAAACGAGACGACGGTCCAAAGATAACCGGGTTTTTCTCCAAGAGCGATGCTCAGAGAGTCTTTCGCCTTTGCGAAAATCTCTATCATAGACACATAGATCATCACACCGGCAGAAAAACCTAAAGAGATCGTTAAGAGTTTCGGGTTGAATTTCTTCGAAAGAAACCCGATCAAGCTGCCAATACCCGTCGATAAACCCGCGAACAACGTCAACGCAAACGCGAATAGCACTGAACTCTCCATTTCTTTCTCCTCCTGGGCGAAGCGTCACGTTAACGGCGCCGGTTCACTCCCCTTTTAAATTCATAGACAAAAAATCTCCCCGGCATGACTGGATTCTCATGAGACACGAATAAGGCGATTTTTTCGATCGTCGTCTCAAAATCTCAAAAATGTCGCTTTTCAAGTATTTCCGCTTGGATTGATTTCTGAGTATACAGGATGGTCGTGTGAAATCGAAACAAGTCCGCCGTCGTAAATGGACTTCTTTGACTGGCGGTGAACCCATCGTCGCGTGCCCTAGCCCGCTTCCGCGAAGGTGAGCTCGAAGCGGCTGCCCTCATTCAAGTGACTCTTGACCGATAACTCTGCCCCGATGAGTTGCGCGTACTCTTTCGCGATCGCCAACCCCATCCCGGAGCCCGCGTCTTCTGATCGGCTTCCTTCGATTTTATAGAAGCGTTCGAAGATACGTTTGTGTTCCCGCTCGTCTATCCCGATTCCCGTATCTTCCACAAAGAAGTGACATACTTTGCCGCGCTTGACCATTCCAACCGTAATAGCCCCCCCCTCGGGAGTAAACTTTACGGCGTTGTCGAACAGATTGCCGAGAATGATCCGCAAAGACTCGCGAGAGGTGCGGCATTCAGCCGTCGGATCTGCGCTCAGTCGCACCTGGAGGTTCTTGCGTTCAATCAACACATGATTCTGAGACACAAGAGAAGAAAGAAACGGTTTGAGGGCAATTTTCTCGGTTTTCAAAACCTTTCCGTCTCGCGCTCCGCTTTTGGCCAGTTGGATGAGCTGGTCGACGAGCGACTGCATCTTTCTCACGGATAAGTCCATATATCCTAATTTTTCTCGGGTCAGTGGGGGCGATTCCTCAGGAGGGATCATGTCCAAGGAAGTCCTCAAAACCGACAACGGGGTTTTCAATTCGTGCGAGGCATCGCTCGTGAACTGCTTGAGCTGTTCATAACTCGTGCGCAAAGGCTTCAAGACGTAAAAGGACAGGAAGTTGCTGAGCAGCCAAGAACCGGTGACGATGACTCCAAATAGGAGTAACAGCAGATTGATCAAATCTCGGAGATTGCGGGTAATGCCGTTGACGTTTCTACCGATTCGGACGAAGGCGATTGGAATCCCACGGGCGTTTTTTAGAATCCTGGTGAAGAATCTGAAATCGTTTTCGTTGGAAAAGCCTTCGCGAAAGAGTGGCGGGTCGGGAAAATCGATGCCGATATCATACACCTTCTTGCCTTCGAGATCGAAAATTTGGAGCACTTCCTCCGTAGAGATATAAAGAGGAGGGCGGCTTTCTCCGAGTGTCAGCAGCCTCTCTCTGATTAAGGCGGGCAGATTCATAATGCGTTTTTCTACTTCCCCCGACAGTTGCCGAAGCCCGTTGTCAAACTGAACGGTGTGGATGTTTAAAAAGGAGACGTAAACAATTACCGAGGCCACAAAAAACAGGGCGGTGATCGTCAAGGTAAAGATGAAATTCCACTTCAAACGCGCCTTTTTGAAGAGCGCGCCGTCACGCGTCATCGCAGACATACCCTTCACCTCGGACGGTTTTGATTAGCGGCCGGCGATGCTTATGGTCCAGCTTCTTCCTGAGATTTTTCATGTGGCTTCGAAGCACATCAGACCACAAGGTATCTTCATCTCCCCACAGCCGCTCTTCCAGCGTTTCTTTCGTAACCACTTCCCCTCGATGATATAGGAGGTATTCTAATATCTGGTATTCTTTTTTTGTCAGGTCGATCATCTGGTCCTCGCGTTTGACGGTTCTTTTTACGGTATTCACTTCCAGATCGCCGCATCGTAAAACTTCTCCTTCGTTATGGCCCTGCACGCTTCTCCTAATCAATGTCTGAACTCTCGCAACCAGTTCGCGAATGTCGAAGGGCTTTACGAGATAGTCATCCGCGCCGGTATTGAGTCCGCGAACTTTATCCTCCACTTGAGACAAAGCCGTCAATAATAAAACGGGGGTCTTAACCCCCGTTTTCCGCGCTTCGTTGAGGACCTCCCAACCGGACCGTTTCGGAAGAAGAATGTCTAAGACGATCGCATCATAAGCGTAATTATTTATCCTGAACAGGGCTTCCTCTCCATCGTAGGCTGCTTCGACAGTGAAAAGCTGGTGGGATAGAGCTTCTGAAATGAGACGGGATAAGGTTTTTTCATCTTCCACTAACAGAACCTTCAACTGTATCCCCCTTTGGTCCGTTGAAAGAGACTACTTCGCAACGATAAAACGTTCGATCAATTCCATACCCCAATCGGTCAGGAAACTCATCGTTAAGTGATTCAGAACTTGAGGGGTTTTTGCGACGATACGCGGCTGGCCTTCTTGGCCCCCCACCCTTTTTTGAATTCCTTCTTTCAACTGTTTCAGACGTTGAGATTGTACTCCATTTTCTCTTTGTTCGGCAAATTCTTCACGCAGTTGATTGATTCGGGTATTTGGGTTGCCTGCTCCGGTTACGAAACGATTGAAAAGTCGTTCCAGTTTTTCTCCTTGTTCGTA
>CAZMHO010000029.1:0-21735 GCA_964566085.1 uncultured Thermotogaceae bacterium
GTTAGCCAACAACGCTTGTTCCCCCCTCTTTTTCGTAATCACTGCTCTTTCGAGTTTTAATACACACTTCACGATGAAGAAAAAATAACCCTTCCGTGGGTTCATAAACTACCGTCGGAAGGGTTTTTTAGGAGCCGGAAAGATTCTCGGGTTTTCCCGTCAAGAGACTTCGACGAGCATCGCGCGGCTTTCGGTCAGCATTGCGGTTTCTTCGAGCGTTAGCGGTGTTCCTTCGATCATTTTTCGGGCTAAGGCGGCGAATTTCGTTATCTGAAATTGGTGAGCCGGGTTTCGATACTGATCTAAGAATTTCTATTTTTCGATGCCCGAAAGAATTCCTAAAGTTTTCCTTTTCCATTCTGGACAGAGGCGTGGTATTGACGGGTTTCGCTGGTCGGCCAACTCTCCTAAGGCATAAAGCATTTTGCTCAGCGCATCCACGTGCTTTTCTTGTTGTAGTTTTGTAAGTATCAAGTCCAGAAAAGGTTTGGTGTCAACCATAGTTGCATCGGCGGCGGTTTCTCTGCTTCCCAGTTTTCCGAGCATCCAGAAGAAATTGACGATATACCCGACCTTCGTGAGTTCGCTGTACAGATTGAGGTTAGAGGCTAAGAAACCGAGCCCACGATTGGAAGGCGCCACTTTTCCGTAAGCGATGAATAGAGAACCGTACAATTCTTTAAATGGGGGTTGGCGCAACATTTTCTCGATCTGGGCGATCGCGTTGCGGTGATTGCTTTTTGACATAAAAACGATTGCGGGAAGGATGAGATCGTTGATCATAGCGGGGTTTGCGATCGAGATATGGAGGGCATCACACTCCCGGCAACAAAGCGTATAAACGGTCTCTTTTACCGATTCGGAGAGATGAGGCGCGAGGGTCCCGATGATGCGAAGTATCCTTCCTTTCGCGAAACTGTAGCTCTGGTAATAAATCCCGAGAAGCCATTGCGCGACTTCATCTGCATTCCGGGCTTTCATTAGTATATTTTCTGCCGCTTTGATTTTTTTCATCCACATTCCTTTGTCTTCCGTATTCCCAGTTTTTTTGTATTCCTCCAAATTTCTCTGCAGTTCTTTGGTGTAAGATTTGGCGATATTTTGCCACCCAGGGGGGATGGTTTGTTTTTCCGTGGAGGCCTTCGAATTGGTAGATGCAGTTATTCCTGCTTCTCTATTGGATGCCGAGGGCGCCGTATACGGACGCCCCCCGCTTCTGTAAGTAATGTCTTCGAAAGTTTGTTTCGGGTCTTTCGTGAACCAACCTTTGAGCTTGATGACATTGCTTTCATCCACTGATATCTGGATCGAGATTTCTTCGCCCCGATCCAGCGGCCGGTCGAATTCAAACACTCGATCCGAAATTTGACGATTCGGAGGGTTCATGTCTGTTCTTCGTCCGAGGTATAGGGGGATTCTCAGGCCTCTTGATCCGCTTTTGTCGACTTCGAAAGTTCGGACGGTGGATTGACAGGGCAATATAGCTCCAGCGGCGATCAAATGCGAGACTTGACTACCGGAAGTTCCAATGCCGATCGTTTCGTTCAAGATCGAACTCACTTTTTCCCCACGGTGCAAGTAATAATGGTAAACGACTGCTCCTCGAGCAACGGATTTATCGGGGTCCATAATCTGAATGGGGTCGAAACCGAAAAAAGCTTTCAAGCGTTTGTGAATCAACGGAAGCTTTGTCATTCCGCCGTTGAGCAATACCGCATCGACTTTGGGTTCCATACCGCGATCCAGTGTTTTTTGCAGGACGTCGAGAATGGGGTCAATGATGTTCATGCCATATCCCGGGTTTTCGGGAGACCCATTGAGCGATTTCGGAGTAAGTTCAGAGGCCAACAACGGGGACACGATGTCTTCATACTCTTCCATCGTTAAAGAAGTCTCGAACGCCTTATTGTCAATGATGTTCGGTTGGAGAATCTCGGTTCTAACAGGCCTATTCAGCTCTAGTCCCATCAGAAGACGATTTGCAAGTTCGGAACTCAATTCGATCTTTGCCTGTTCGGCGAGCTCCAGCAATCTGGCTTTCAACTGGTTCTCAACCATTTCGGACATCGTGAACCCTTTGAACTTCGCTTTGAATATCTTCAGGAAGTGATCTCTGACGCATTCGTCAAACTGGTCGCCTCCCAAATCGGTATACCTTGAGATGGCGATGTCTTCGAAGTCTATTCTTTCTTTTTCGCTGTTGTAGAAAACCTTATGAAGGGAGACATCCAGCGTTCCGCCGCCAAGATCATAAACGAGAACGTTTTTAGGTTCTTCCAAGGACAATAGCGTAGAAGGGATCTCCTCGAGGTTCTGTCTGTTGATAAAATCGTATAGCACGGCGCGCGGCTCGTCCAACAAGAGTTGGCGATCGCTGCCGTCAGCGTTCCGGACCTTGAGACCGGCCATCTCAGCCGCGTTTATCGTCGCCTGGCGCATATCGGTGTCGAAAGAAGCGGGGACAGTGATGACGACGTCTTCTATCTCAAAGCCGAATGTTTGCGCGGCCGCCGATTTGAGCATCTTCAATATGTGGGATGAGATCTCTGACGGCGAATATTTCTTTCCTTCCAGCTCCATCGTGTCGTCTTTGCCCATCTTGCTTTTGATGGATTTCGACACCCGCTGGGGCTGCAGCGCATATTGTTTTTTGGCATACTCCCCAACAAAACGGGTTTCGGCGTCTTTGAAAAATACGACCGATGGAAGCAGTTGTTTTTTTGTCGTGCCTCCCCCTTCGGCTTTCATCGGAATTTCAACGATTTTCGGCTCGATGGTGTTCTTCTTCGGATTAAATAGCCCCCAACCGATGAGTGAGTTCGTCGTGCCCAAGTCGATACCGAAGTAATAGGTTTTCTCTTCCGTCATATCACCCCTCCTTTATTCCAATGAACCGTACACACTTGAAGTTTCTTCCACCCGAGGTTTCGAAATGAGAATATCCTCGATTTTCCATCCTGAAGAGACGATTCTCACGGTCTTCTTTTCTTCTTCCACCAAAAAGGGCGAGCCTGAATAATCGGAACTTTGACAGTCGCGTAAAGAAACCTCCCGTTCTGAACCGCCGGTTTCGATTGGTAAAATCCCATACTCTTTCAAAAACCGCATAAACATTCTTATAGTCAATGGAATGGATTCGACTTCTTCGGGAAACTGATACCCTTTGTCCTTAAGCAGCCGCAATTGTTTCTCGGAATAGGCCATCTGATCCAGAAGGTATCCGTATTGACTGTTGTTGAGGGATTGGAAGAAGCTTGAAACTGCGAGCTTTTTTTCTTCTTCGCGAAATTGAGATATGTTGTTGCGGAATTCTTCTACTTCCCGAGTCGTTATTTCCAGTCCTGAGCGCAAGTCTTCGTTTTCTTGCTTCAGGAAATCGTTTTGCTCTTGCAGGTCATCCGTTTCATATTCGCGTTTTTCCGGGACGGCGATAAACGACGCTAAATCGCCTAAGGATTCTTCCATGCTCTTTTTCTTTCTGAGGCCGTATTCGAAGGCCATCTCATCGATAAACGCTCTCAAAAAATACTCTATCGTACCAAAGTCGAGGTAATTAATGATGTTCGGTAATCTTTCGCTCAAGTCTTCAGGCAAGGGACCGATCCTGCTCATAGCGATTAGAATCGCTTTGGATTCCATCATTGGTTTTTTTAAGTAAGGCATTTTTAATATTCTCTCTGAAAGCCTTTCATATAATTTCCGCATATCGTGGTTTCCTGTTTCGGGGTGGAGGTAGTAATACAAGTATTTAGCCGTTTTTTCGGTTTCTATGACCCAGGAGCTTCTTTTTGACGGGTTGTCGAGTCTGCTTCGCCGAAGATTCAGGAGTACGTTGTAAAACAGAGGTTTACGACCGGATATCGTTTCCATTCGCTCATAGTATTGCCGCGGATAATTTTCCGGTTTCTCGAGTACTGCTTCGATAAGGTAACTGTCTTTCCTTAAATTTTCTCTTCGATACGGTAATTGCTGGTCTGCATATTTCGTATACTTCACCAAAAGCCGGTCTTTTCCGGAAAGCATGGATAATACCCCCTTATAGAAATTGTATTGGCTGCAAGTTGCGAGATTGATAGACGCACTTTAAAAACGGAAATCGAAGGTGTATCTCCTCAAACAAGCCCATCGGTGTCGGTTCGCTCGGGTTGCCGTGCACGAGTATGACCTCTTTGGGCCGTACTTCGCCGATTAAGGATAGAAGCCCTTTCCTTTGCGCGTGGGCTGTGAAAGGCAATTTCCCGATATGGATCGAACCCGGCGGCAGGTCGTCGCGTTTTTCGAAAAGCGCAAATCCCGGAGAGTTTTCGTCAAGATATCCCGTAAAAAAGATACCGTCTCCTCGTTTCTTCCGCATTTTTGAGTAATGGCGAGCGGAGCGGCTGCCTTCCAACAACATTCCAGAGCTGGCGATAATAATGCAAGGTTCATCGGTGTAGAGCGTTTCATCCTGGCGCTCGTAGGGAAAGACGGTCCGAAAGTCGTATATTTGACGACCGTATTCCTCATAGATATCGGTTAGAGCCTTTGCGAAACCGTCGATCATTATCGGGCAAGCCGGAACCAGCCCGAGGTCCTGGGCTTTCTTGATCTTCAAAGCGACTTCTTGAGCCCGACCGAGCGCGAAACCGGGCAGCAGAACCTTCCCCCCCTCCGCAATAATGCCGCGAAAGTCTTCGAAGGAAGCGCTCGTCTTTATGTCTCCATCATCAACGGATTTATTCCGGTAGGTCGTTTCCATAATCAACAGATCGACCGGCAGGTTTTCGGGCAATTGATACCTTCCGACCGTTTCCTGGGCGACATCGCAAAAATCTCCGGAGTAGAGTATTCGGCAGTTTTTAAACTCGATATAGACCATGGCGGCGCCTAAGACGTGACCCGCCGGAAAAAACGTCACCTGAAAATCATCAAAAGACTTCGGTTTATTCCAATCGATAGCCGTGACTCTTCCTATTGCTTCGTGAATCAACGCGCTCTGATAAAACGCATGAGGCGTTTCATACCAACTATCTTTCGTGTTTTCTTTTGCCGTTATTTTCAGCATGGCTTCGGAAAGCGTTTTGGTTGGTGTCGAGGCGTAGATCGTGGCTTGATAGTTTTCGCTGATAAGTTTTGGCAAAGCGCCGATGTGGTCTAAGTGAGCGTGAGAAAGAAATACAGCGTCCAAATCCCATAGTCCGTCGATGAATCCCATCGGAAGAAAGGACTCGAAGTAAGGATACACCCATTCGCTCTGCGGCCGAAGCCCGCAATCTAAAAGCAAACGTGCGCCGCCGCTCCGGAGATAGTAACAGCTGGCTCCGATCTCATCTCCGCCTCCGATCGGAATGAACATGTTCTCGATAGGAACCCCCCCTTCCCGCATTTGGATATTCGTTATCGCTTGTCACGTCATCCTGCTCCAGGAATGAATCGCGCGCAAGATAACGAGCGGGTCATATAATATATACACACTTTAAGAAAATAGCTTCAAAAAAAACACGGCTCGGGGTAAACCCGCACCGTGCTTTTAAAAAACATCAGGTTTCTAAAGGACGAAAGCGCCCGTATCCGTAAGCGGTCTTCGCTCCGACCCCCCAGTGTTCGAGCATGCACCTGAACTGCTTTTTGATTTCGTCTTTCTCGTTTCGCGTCTCACCTTTCAGTAATACCGTAAACCGGATGGTTGCGCCCGGAGAAACGGCCATATAGCGTACGGGAATGGGGTTGTACCAGTCGTTCGGCGGCGAGTCGGAAACATCGCTATAGTAGTCTGGAAAATGATTGTTGACAAGATCCAACTCATACTGCACGTTTCCAACCGGCAGCCCATCCAGGAAGACGAGGGAGCCGCGTTCACCATCCATATCGTCATCATCCGTTCCCACCCCGAACCATTTGCTTCTTGCGGCGATCTCGTACGCTTCGTCCGCCAAATAGTGATGGAAAGCGCCCTTCAAAGACGTGCCCGGTATGACCGGCAAACCGTAGTTTCGGGAAAAGTGGAACCCGACCTCTGTGGGAGAGGGGCTGCCGATACCAAGCAAAAAGCGAGATTTGGATTTTGCGTTAAAATCGATAGCGGAATAGCCGTTCCGTTCTTTAAACTGCTTGACCGTTACATCGCGCCGTTTCATCAACCGATCGAAGAAACTGACCTCTCTCGGGACTCTTTGTATTTCCTTTAAAAGCGTGTTAGCGAGGTCTTTATTATCGTCGCTCATTTGGGCGAAGGCGAACCGGTTATAGTATAAGGAAAGATTCTTTCCTGTTTTTTTAAGGAAATATTCTCGGTCTATCTTCGAATCACTCATCACATCACTCTCGATCCTTACTTTCGATGAGGATATCCGCGTATCGCCGGAGCCATTTGTTCATTTCAAGTATCTCGGAGGTCATTCTTAAATATCGGGATTCGTCGTATTGCATGTTTTGAGGATTTTGGATTCCGCGCAGGTTCATAAACTCAAAAATGTCTTCCATCACGGCTTTATGGTGCGGTTTTCCCTTTGATTTTAAGAATAGCAGCGTCGCCAACAAACCGTTTTGGATGATCATTGCCCCTAACCCTTTGACCAGGTTTTTGTATTCGGAACCCTTCGATTGGTTTAGGATAACTCTGTCTTTTGCGTATTTGGCTACTTTGAGAGAGGCCGGCATCCTTATCCCCCCATCACTTTCAGGTAAACAAGGCCTTTGCCGACGGTTTCGTTCCCTCCGATCGTGATCATCTGTCCGTCCAATGCTTTCACTGTGGAGTCGAGCAGGTTTTCGCCTGTGACCGACGCGTTTCTCAAGATGCAATACAAAATCGTGTCCTGTGGCAGGTATTCTTCATACCACAGGGCGCCGCTTGCGACCGTTCCCGTCTTTTCGTCGATCCGTATGCGCGGAATCACTTCGGTCGCCGTCGTAACAAAGTTTTGGAAGACTTTATCCGAAACGATGGCAAAGTTTTGTTCAAGATGCTCCTTCATGGTGTTGTCTGGCGTCAGGCCGGACAGCGCTTTCGCCCACTTCGTCGCTTCGGGGTTTACGGCCGCTTCGATTTCGATCTCTTCCAACGAGAGCTTTCCGTTCGCAAGCATCGTCGAATTGCTTACGATCGCCTTATTTTCCCCGATACTCGGAATTGTGACGCCGCTGATTTTCTTCACGCGATACAGACGCGCCAGCACCATCGGGCAGGTGATCCATACGAAAACCGCTTCCGGACTTCTTACGGGAAAGGCGAGGATTTTTGCTTCTGAAAAAGCGATGGAACCGGCCAGGTCTTCTTTTTCCGCGAGGGGTTTGTTCCCGAATACCTCTCTTTCTTTTTCTGTTATCAGTTTGCTTGCCCGGATCGCTCCCTTGATCCCCTGTATGATGGGGAACCCCGTCGCCTTCTCTCTTTGTATAGGTTGGTCGACGATGCCGACATCGCTGCCCTTACCCGCATGAATCTGACTTTCTGCATATAGCGCCAAAATCTTATTTTCCATGGTTATCCTCCTTATACCGTTTGCACTCTATATAAGAGCCATATCCGAATTCGCTCCGCAACTCCGTGATCGTTGTTGCATTAAGGGACCCTTCTATAAAATATGTTGAACCGAATGGAACAGCATGCATTAAGGGTTTGGGTTTTCGGTCGATGAGGTCCCACCCGCCGATCGGGTAGGGTTTTCCATTACAAACACTTCCAACCGTTGCTCCGAAAAACGCGTTACCGGATTTCGCAGGAAGGAATCCATTCCGGAAGATCGCAGGTGTGATTAAAACCACGGTTTTTTGTGTATCCTCTACTTTGTCGAAAAGAGATACCGATACGTTCTTTTCAAGTTCGGTTGTCGCCACACCGGATTTTCCACCCAGCAATACCGTATCGATTCCTTCCAGAAGATCAGCGCCTTTCAAAATGAATAGGTAAAGACCGGCTTCCTCTTTAAACCGGAAAGAACGAACCCGGAAGATCATCTCTTCCTGCGCGTTTTTTCTATCCCCGCGCAAACCGATTCCCGTACGATGTTCGACTTCGAAAAACGCGTTTTCTTTCGCCAGATGATTGTTGGCCGGGAGTTCCCCCGCTTTTATTCGCGCCATTCCTTCCCAATCTATCCATGGATAAGCTTCCGCCGCTCGGGAACCCTGTTCCGTTTTTCCATCCCACAGGGTTTGCAGGGAGATACCTGTATAAGAAAAGGGTAAATTCGGATTTGGTTGCAAAAAGCCGATCTTTCCGTCCTCCCATTTCGTGAGATGAGAAGGGGTGGGCAAGAAGTACCGGGTTCTTCCGTTTTCTTTCAGGAACGGAAAAGGGCCAACGAAGCGAAACGCGCCAGGGTCGTCCCGGCCACCGATTTGGCTTTTTTGCTCCGCGATCGCCTTCGAGTCTCGTAGATTGGTTTTACGTTTCCTCAAAAAAGCGGTACGAACAGCCCCGTAGAACGGTTCCGATGACGGAAACACCGTCCGGGCATTTTCCGAAAAACCGAAATCGCGGGTGTCGCGGAAAAGCAAAGCGCTTTCCGGGTTGAACCGAAGAATGTCGACGGTTTTCATGGTTTTTCCACCTCTCTTTGAGCGAACTCTCCCATCGAAAGCAGCAGGAAGAAATCTTTGTAAATTTCGCGAGTACGGTTTTCGTCGCCCTCCGTGGCCATACCGATCAAGATTTCACGGAATTTGCTGACAACGATCTCTTTATTCGCTTTCGAGAGGCTGCCGCGACGATTGATGAGATAGGGTATGTATCGATCGATCCACTCTCTTGTCGAGAACTCGTCCGAATCGATGTCTTCCAAAAACACGTAGACGAGTTTTTTACTCACTTTAGTCCGCTTCAGCAAAGCCCATATCTCTTGGGCTTGCGACAAAAGGTCTATTTGATTCCGCGTCCATTTGGAGACGACTTTCGTTTGTTGCCCGGAGTGTCGCACTACTGTAATAGAGAAGGCGTCTCTCGATTCCGAGTTTCCTGTGGAAGGGGGTGTTATCCAGCCTCTTTTTGCGCATTTTTCGGCTTCTCGCGCGATATCGAGCGCGTCGGACAACGGAAATTTGTGATTGAGAAGGGCGATTCCCGCGCTCATCGTGGCTTTGACGCCCATCATCGGGAACATTGGGAACCACTTTTCATTTTCCTTTTTATAACAGAGCTCCTGATCGAACAGGTATTCTTCGATATTGTTACCGTAGGTATTCATCGTCAGTTCGACTTTGCCGATACCGGAGTAAATCTTTCGAAGATCATTCGCGCAATCAAAGACAGTTCGGGCGGGCAGGAAAGCGAGAACGTCGTCGCCTCCGGCGTAGATGAGCAGTCCGTTGTACTTGTCTTCGACGACGGGTTTAACGAAGCGCGAAAAGTGATCGAGCGTTCGAGAGATCGCGCGGTGGTAGCTGGGAGTGATCGCCGCCTTTTTTAGTTTGGATAGTGAGATTTTTTTATTCTCATCGAGTTTGAGCATCACTTTTTTTGCGTTTTCATGCAATCGCTCTTTCAGTTCCGGCGCTTTTTTTCCGGACATCCACTCGCCCATCTTGTCTCCGTCCATCACGAGAATCGCATAATAGGGCGTTGGCAACTTTTCGAAGGTTGTATCCTTCTCGCGTTCCTGATCGTCTTCTCTTAATAAGCTCAACCAGCGCGTTCGGTTTTCTCCTTCGAGATTCCGTATCGCGATTTCGGTCGTGGAAGGGGTACGCTTTTCCGGGAAGTCTTTCTGAATCTCGCTGATCTCTCGTTTAATCAGGTTGATGGCGCCCAACCGTTCCGGTTTATTCCGTCCCACATCATTCCTGCCATACTGTCGGTAGTTCTCAAGGATGGCTTTCACTTCTCCACTCAGTTCATCCCCGTTCACCGAGCGGTCATCAACGTACCCCCCGAAAGCGGTCGTTGCTTTCACCGCTTCGAGTTTTCTCCGCGTCAGTTCGTAAAAGAACGGGTAAAAACTGCCGCTGTTAACCTGATAGCTCTCGAGCTGCGAGAGTTTTTGCAATTCTTGAGTGAAACCATCGAGCTCGCCGGTATCGGAGAAGAATTTCGTGAAAGTCTTCCGGAAGACCTCCGGGTTTTCCCAGTTCTGGATCGCGTAATAGAACTCCGGAAACAAGTCCGTCTGCATGGTCCAATACTGTCTTTCCGTATCGCTGAGCTTCAACTTTCCCGCCGTTTTCTCCGCGAATTCGCGCCAGACTTTCCCAATCGCGTTTTTCACTTCTTGCGCGATCGCTTCAGCCTGGTCTGAGGGAACGACTGCCAGGAACCGGTTGGGTAAGGAGGCGATGTCTCGTGGCAGGTCCTGCGGGTGATCGCAGACAGCGATCTCGTTCTCCCGAAGCCACTCTTTTAACAGCGTCTGATGGCGCATATTCGGGAAGATGATATGGTCAAAGCCGTAAGTTTCACCGATCGTCCGTATCCCCTGAAAAGTAAGGTAGGACAGTAGATAGCTGCCTATCCACAAATCGCGGGTTTTGCGCGCGGCGGCGATGAACTTTTGGATCGGTCCGATCGCCACCTGCAGGAACACGGGTTTGATTTGACTGCCGACCTTGCATCCCTCGAGCGCGGCGGTCATATCCAGGTGGTCGATGATGGAGTGATAGGGCGCGCGGGTATCGGCGGGGAGAAAGTCGATCATCGGCACTTTGTTCGGTAGTTCCCACCACAGGTGGTGAAACAGTCGGCACGGATCGTCCGGATACTTATCCGCGATCGATTCGACCCATTTTACGAGCTCTTCTGTTAAAAACCGCGCGTCGCTTCGGTATCTGTCATAGACGGTCTTTTTTATATCCAGTGGGGTTCCGGATAGCGGGTGCAGGAATTCGCTCAATTCGGTGGCATCGACCATAATCCGGCTTTGTTTGTTAGTCGGCAATTCATAAGGCAACAACAACCGGTCCATCGCGCTGGCGGAGGCATCGCCGGTCTTTTGCATTTCCACATCGCCATCGGAAAGCGCTTTGAGGAACTTGCCGGCGAGGCTTTCATGACCTTTAATATCGAAGGCTTTAAAGACCGGGTCGTGGAAGAACGCCCCGAGTTTTCGGTTCCAGTACAGTTTATCAATCGTCAAAGTTTGTCACCTACCACTAATTTAAATTTCGTAGCTTTTCTTCGAAGTACCTCTTTAACTCATCGAAATTTTCGTTACCGAAGACTTTCGTAATAGTATTATTTTCCTTGACATACGCATACAAGCTAGGCAAATTGCCTTCGCGAACTCTCGAGATTCGAGAAGGAATGATTAATATATGGACTATCATTTTCCCATTTTGAGAGCTCGGGTGAAAAGATATGAATATTGGTGAAGCTTTTCTTAGTAATTCAATTTTCGAATTTTCTCTTTTCAGATCACCGATATAAGCTTGACCTTTTCCGACTCTATTCTCATTACAATCGATTCCCTGATATAGTAAGGGTAATCCAAAAATACTCGATTTGAAAATCGTATTGGCGAAATTTGTTGAACGATCCCTTCTATAGATTATTTCACGAACTTTATCAACGATATCAATTGAATTAGAGGGATCGATCCGATACTTTCCGACCTTAATCCCACGATATAGTCCGAATTTACTTTCGTAGCTTTTTTTCATTTTCGGTTTACCGCGATCGTTGCGAATTACGCTTCCCTTAGAGTCGGTTAGTTTTTGTGGAGCCGAAAAATAAACTTTATCCATCGCGTCTTGCCATTTAGATGCAGAAATCTCTCTAGCTAGTAAAAGGCATTTGTCATTCAACGATGGGAATTCCGGAAGGCTATTTATGATACTTTTTTCTAGGTATAATCGCTTTTTACTGAATAATTCTACATCTCTCGAACGCAATAACGCTTCGAGACTTTCTAGGATTTTTTCCGTTCCTTTGCTTAATTTATTAATTATTTCGTTTAGTGAATTATTCGTGATTTTTTTCTCGCCTACGATATCGAAGCTACCATACCCTTTTCTCGATTTTGCTCCGACCCCTCCGAAACAGGCGATCATTTCGAATAATAGAGGCAGGTAATACTTAAGTTCGTCAACAACTTTGTTAGAAAGGTTTTTAGTTTTGAATGCGAAAGTTATCTTTACGTTGGAATTTTCGGTTAAAAACTGTCTTATCGGTTTGTTCGTCTCTTTTTCGCTATAAAGGCCATAAGCTGCATAATCCGGAGCGCTAAATTTTTCGTATAAACGGTTCGAATCAAGCAAGTATTTTTGACTTGTTACGTCAAGAGATGCCATAGGGAAAATCGCAACGTTTTTTCCTACATCCACTTCCACGTCGAACAGGCTTCGTTGATTCGTACTACCGAACAGGAGTTCTTCAGCGCGTTTCATTCCGCAATACGGCTTGGTCACATCTCCGCAGCGATGGATGTCGATGACATTCGGGAGCAACGCGCGATACCAGAAGCGCATGATCCCTTTGATGCTTTGAGGGGTGATTTCGAATCCGTCAGAGCCTCCCCTCGCAAATACCGGTGTGTTAAACTTCAGCGTTAACTCGATCGTTTGCAAATAAATACCCTCCTTTCTGTTTGTGTTTCCACTTACGAACACTAAAACTATCTAAAGATATAGAGCCCGAAAGCGCTCGCCGTCCTATCGTTTTTCCAAAACCCAAATATGCCCAACTGAAGTTGGGCGCTCCACGGTTGCTCCATCAACCTAAAGTCCGCTTCCTACAAGTTATCCTGGTTGTCAGAAGAAAAGAGGATGGGTTTCGCGCGAGCCCATCTTGCAGGAATAGATTAGTGGTTCTTACCACTCTTTGGCGGCCTCTTTCAGGCGTTCCAGCGCGGCGAGCCGTTCCCGCGGGTTTCTGGCCGTCGTGTAGACTTTAAAACGGTGTGTGCCGCCTTTGTTTCCGTACTCAAACAAGATTTCCTCGCCTTCCAACCGGGCTTTGGATCCGTTCAGTTCGAAATTTTGGGAATACTGGAACCCAACAACTTTATCGACAAACGAAAGCGCGGATATCTTCTCGTAAAGGGTGTGCTTTTTTACGAAGTTTAGCGCGTGCGATTCATCCTGGATATACTTCGCCTTTTCAGAAGGGGCTTTTTCCGATGCGGGGAGTTTCGTTTCTATGGTTAATCGCTCGCGCGCCGATTCGATAAACACCTGGCCCATCGGGCTGAGTCCTAAGTAGTGTTCATTTTCGATTTTTTCTCGTTCCAAGAATGTCTTCAATTCTTCCGGCATCTCGGCGTAGTTTTTGTACCCGTATTGCGGCAAATCTTTCTTTTCGGAAAATTGCGCATTATCTTCGAGATTATCCAGAAGGCGATGATGGTTGAGATAGATCTCCCAGTCCAGCGCCACCGGCAGCGGCGGCATTTTGATAATGTGATCGAATCGTTCAAATCGGTAGAATACCGGAAATTTCATGGCTTGCCCTA
This sequence comes from uncultured Thermotogaceae bacterium, assembly GCA_964566085.1. GTDB lineage: Bacteria > Thermotogota > Thermotogae > MWEM01 > MWEM01 > MWEM01. The sequence goes on from CAZMHO010000029.1 coordinate 13,362, forward strand.
AAGCGAGCGCGAACGCGATTTGGGCTTTATACCCTCCCGTAGCATTGACAGCCAATCCGTATCGGTGGTTTCGCGCCACCCGGGCGAATTCGCGCACCAAGTTGCGTAATCCGTCTTTGCCAAAGGCGTATTCGTCAGTATCTGTAAGTTTATCTATCTTTATGACTTTCACGTTTTTAAATCGTAGTTCGGGGTCTTTTTCGAAAAAACTTTTCAAGAGGGTTCCGACCTTTTCGCCGATCGGTGTGTCCGATACAAAAAAATACAGGTTGATCGGATTGAAGGTTCCTTCCCCCAGGTTTTCGAATCTCCTGATCAAACTCACCGTGGAATTGATCTCGGAACCGTACGTCATCGCTTCTTCCGGATCTCCCCAACTTCTCGAAACCATGCGCTGAACGATCGGCTCCAAAGCGCCGTTATCGAACTCAGCTTTACAGTCCGGGAGCTTTGAAAGGTTTCCGTATAAGCTCGCGCCGACGGTGGCAATAAGTGTTGTGTAGGTTTTCACGATTTCCTCCTTTTTTATTGGCGAAGCATCTGGGGTCTGTTGCCGAATTCTATTTCGAGATGTTCAATTCCCTTCAGTTTCGCGATCCCCGCATTGTCGAACTCTGTTTTTACATCTTCTGTTACTTTCGCTGTAACGCGTTCGACGAGCTCTTTCGGCAGGTTCTCTCGTAAAACGTAGCTTAAGTGAAGCGTTTTGGGTGAGGCGACGCCGTTCTGGCTATCTCCGATCTTTGCTTTGAAGAACCGCGGATACCCGATTTGGATGGCTTTGTGCTTTTCGAAGTGCGCGAATTGCATGATCTTGAAGGCGACACGAGCCAAGGTTCTGATTTCGTAAGACACGGCAACCCGCTTGTTTCCAGCAGTAGAGAAGATCGCTTCCGCGATTTCTTTATAAACGAGGTTTTCCATGGTCTTCCCGATCTCTTCTAAATTATCCGGGATTCGAGAAAAGCCGTTTCGCGGGTTGTAGTCTTTTAGATCGTGTTTGGCGATCAGCAACTGAAATTTCAACCCGCTCAAGGAATCCTTTGGGTTAGGTCTGTGAAGCAATTCTTCGATCAGTTCCAGAGACTCGAATTTTGTACGCTCGCAGCGGATTTCGCTGTATTCCGGAATGAGGGTGCGATCGGCTTGAACATCTGCGCCGTCGATAAACTTGAGCCATCTTGCGGCGGCGATGACCATCTCGGTCCAATCCGGCTTGTCCGAGTACACTTTCAAGCACTCTTCGCGTAAGGAATGGCAAGGCAATTCAAACAAACTGACGAACTCCTTTGCGGTCTCTTCTTTTCCGATCTCCGGAGGATCAATCGGCAAATGGCCGCGATGGTAACGGGAAACCAGGACGAGCGCTCTTCGCAAATCTCCTGTAAGGTCGTGCTCCTCGATACCTTCAAGCAGACGAAACCGTTTTTCAGAGGTCTTTTCTTCGATCATTTGGATGGTCAGTTCATTATGGAGATCGCGGACGATATTGGGCAATCCATCCAGATGAAGCTCTTTCCCGTCTTCAAATCGCCAAACGTTGTTCGTGTGACCGAGGTCGTGCACATTCATCGCAACCGCTAAAACGAAATAGAAGTTTTCTCTTTGCGATTTTGGAACCCCTCTTAAAAAGCTCTCTTCACCGATGGTATTGATCAGGTTGACCGTAAACTCCATCAGCCTCTTGCTATGGCGTTGCGAGTGCTCTACCGTTTCGGGGATTTGATCTCCGATCCATTGAAGCGCCCAGCGGGTAAAGATTTTGTCTCGAATCCACTGCCGTTTTTCCGTATCCTCGATATAGTTGAGCAACTCTTCTCCGTAACCGAAAGGCATTTTTCTGGATTCTTCGTATCTCGAGAGGATCTCTTTTATCGGAAGCAGAGAAATCAAGGCATCTTGCTCGTTTTTTTCGGAAGAGACGAGGTTAAAGAGGTTTCTGAGGGGTTGCGGGATTTTCAAGAAATTCCGGTAGGAGATATTTCTGCCCTCGATTTGCTTGTAAAACGCGTGGCTTTCATCGATCTGTAAAACGTCCCAGTTGATCGGAGAGGGCGGGAATTCGTAAAGAACGCTGCTACCCGCTTGAACATAATAAAACGGCTTTTTGATGAATTGAAAATAAAGAGCCGCTATGATCCCGATGATCTTTTGGCCGCCGGTCGTATCCAGAATGATCTCTCTGCCGTTCCTCTCGTTTTCCAGCGTTTCCAGCGCCTGCCAGGTTTCCTCGAAAGAATTGTTCACACTTTTGGAGTCGTCGGAGGTATAAAATAACGGACACACGCTAATTTGCGCGGAAGGAAAAACGCGTTTCGTCAATTTTTCCAGGTAAGGATAGAGTGTCGGGCATTTTTTTGCCTCATTTCCGAATTTTCCTACCTTATCGGGGAAAACGAAATAGCGGACTTCATCGATCGCATATCCTCGGTTTTCTATCGCGTGTAGACTGTCCAATTCCGCGGATAATCCTTTGATCTTGTCGTACTCCAAGGGCGCATCTGATTCCAAGTCGCAAATATTCTTAATCGATAAACGATCTTGTTGTCCGGAAGGGCCATAACGAATATCTTCGTATTTCCGATATGGAAAGTCCTGTTTCGGTTCCTTTTTGTCTTCGTTTTTCGGGATTAGCTTCTCGATGTTCGATTTTAGAGACATTCCTTGGAGAACGGCGACGATAACCGGTCCCTTAAGGCAGTTTTGGATTTCGAGGATTCGCGTATGAACTGGATTCCCCGATTTCTCTTCGCTTGTCTTCGCCATATTCTTGTTCTTATACTCCGGAAGGGCCGTGACTTCCTCGAGAATACCTCGGATGCCACATTCCGCCAAAATGCGGGCATAGGCGGACTCTGGCAGGGAACCGTTTTTTAGTTCCACTTCGATGATAGAGGGAACGCCGTCCGGGTGGATAAATTCATCGAAGACCGCTTCAGCCTCTTCATCGTCGAGGAGGATGGTCCTCGTTTTCACGACGGATGGGAATCGGTTCAGGGCTTCAATGCCTCCGTACAGTGTGTTCAACATCGGGAAGTCTTCCGGAGGGTAGGTTTTATCAGATAGGTTTTCGAAATCGACGGTTTCCTCAAACTCTTCCCGGCAGTCGGGGTCGGCGGAATCATATTTTATGCCGTAGGTCCAAACGTGTCGGAAGGCTTGTTTTTCTTTGTGGATTTCGAGCCGCATTCGGATTTCTCTTCCTCCGGCGTTTTCGAGATACCATTGGAAGATACCGACTTGCCGTAATCTTCCGGCTTTCCTCTCTTTATCAATATGGTTTTCTAATTCTATTTTGGATTTATCATCAAGATCATTCTTTATAAACACATATTTTTTTTCGCGCTCAATATTCACTTTTCCTCCTTTTTTCCCCATTCAGTATTGTACCAATAATCACTTAGTTTATCAATATCGGCAATAGTTTAGTGTAAGATGACGAATCTATTAATATATCTGTGTTTTGATCAGACCGGCTTTTTGTATCTCATATTCAAAGAAATGATTAACCGAGAAAGGATTCGGATGTAATAAATAGAAAAAGCGCTGGAATAATCAAGCGCTTTTTCGAAATTCAACATACTTATTGTAGTTTTTCAATGAAAGAACGCGATAAAAAAAGCCGTACCGACCCAGCATCCGGCGCTGAGGAAGACGAGTAGGCTTGCCATGCCATAAAGTCTTTTTAGTCCCGCTTTTTCTTTTTCGATCTCGGCAATGTGTTTATGGGCCCATTCACGGAAAACTTGATGGTTCTGCGCCGATTCGCTCTTCATCTTCTCCGTCTGGGTTTTAACAAAGTCCGTCTGTGAGCGCGCTTCGATTTGCGCGCTTTCACGCAACTCCTCCGCGAAGTCTTCTTGCTTTTGGGCCTGCTGAACGCTTATATGGCTCAATAGGTCTTCCAGATGACGGGATTGTTCCTGTGCGGCGGTTGATATCGCTCGATCGATCGCTTTTTTTTGAGACTCGTCGGCTTCGCTCCGCTCTTTTTGAAGCTCCGTTCGGAAAGTGGCAGTTTCTTCTTTAATACTTCGAAGAGCGTCTGCGAACGCCTTCTTTTGTTTTTCTTCTTTTTCCGTTTGAAACGCGTTGTCACCGATCAATCTCTGTATCGCGTTCTCCAGGTTTAGGATTCGGTTTTCGGAATCCGCAATCATCGCATCCAATAAACCGGGTTTTTGTCGAATGCGGTTATCCGGGCCTTCTCTTTCTTCAGGACTTACGGGATTCTGAAAGGGTGGTGTTTCGGCCGAAGCGGTATCGCTGCCTACTTCGACTGTTGTTTCTATCTTTTCGAGGGTTTCTGCTCCCGGACCCTTGAGTTCTACTCTTGCCGCTTCCAGCTCGTTAACGATCACTTCCATCAGGCTTCGCTTCAACGCCTCGAATTTCCCGTTTAGGAAACTGTTTGTGCTTTCGAACTTTTCCTTCAATTGAATGTCATGAAACCATGCGTCATACGTCTTCAAAGCTTCAATTTGCCCGTCGATCTTATTCGAGATGGAAAGGGCGTTCGAATATCTTCTGTTCAGCGATTCGACATTCTTTTTCAATGATTCGAGCCAGATTCCCGCTGGATTTTGAACTTCCGAGAACTCTTTCTGGAGGCGCTTCGTGTCTTCTGCAAACTCGTTTAGTTTTCGGCCCACCGCTTCTTCCAAATCTTTATCCTTCTTCTTGTTCCACCAGTCCCTCATGTGCTTTTCGACTGCGTCAAGCGACTTGTATTCTACTCTGCTCAGCACGCCTTCAAGGTTCTGCTCTGTCCTTCGAGAAGCTTGTACAACCTCTTCGAAGCGTTTTTTAAACTCGTCGAACGTTTCCAAAGAAATTTCCTGGTCATTCATACCGCTCACCCCTGACGCGATCGGAACTCCGCGTAATTGTTTCATTTAACTTGGAAAAACCGGTTTTTAATTCGGGCAAGTTCTTCCGCAAGGACAGATACAACAATCGGAGATCGGTGATGTTCGGCTGCTTTTTAAGGTTCTCGCTGATGAAGGAAAAATCCGCGATCTCTGTTTCCCAGTTTCTTTCATTCTGCCTGATCAGTGATTCATCTCCGAATTCCAGCAGTAACCGGTACCGTTTCAATGTGTTCGCTTTCTTTTCGGTTCGGATTAAACACTTTTTTTGGAATGTTTTTTTCGCTTTGCCGATCATTCCCCATTTTATGAAGGCTTCTTCGAGGTTGTTGCGGTATTCGGCCAGCATCGGAGACCAGTATTCGCGATAGAGACTCACCGAGCCCGGAAACTCTTCCAAGTAGGATGAATGGCGATGCGATTGCGCGATGTCGAAAAACCTGAAGGCGTATCGGCAAATCTCGTCGATATCATAGGAGCGTTCGATTAACAGGTTTATTCGTCTAACGACGAGACGTTCTTCGGGTTCCGTCCCGTGCCTCTCAAACTGTTCTAATGCCTCTCGAATGACTTGGAGAATTGCTGCGACCGAGATCTCGTTTCGTTTAAATTTGTTAAACAGTTCGATTATGTCTTCTTCTGAAGCTTCCTCGACGATGTTTAAAGCCCCGTCATCCAAAGGATAGTCTTGCGACGCTCTATACCGCTCGAATCGTTCGGGTTCAATGGTTAAGAGAAGCAGTGTTTTCGCTCTGGTAATCGAAGTGTACAATCGGTGGATTTCGGAGACAAGTGGCTTTTCTGGATCAGGGAAGAGATCGAATAGAATGATCGTGTCAAATTCCAACCCCTTGCACTCAGAAGCATAGAGGTCCAAGATCATTCCTCGGCTGTTCGCGAAAAGGTTTTCCAATTCTTTGCCCTTTGGGCCCTCATCCTCTCGTACGCAAACCCATCTTCTCTCATCGCCGAATAGTTCTAACGAAATGGATTTTTCCAATGCAGTGACGATCTTTTCCCTTTCTGCCACCAGCAAGCACGGCAGATCGCCGCAGGGATTGGTTTCCGAAGGTTTTACCGGAATTGGAAGCCTTTGATGGCCTCCTGTTTCTAACTTCGACTTAAAGGTTTTCTTCATGATGTCGTAGGCGAAGGCGGTGATCTCTTTCGTTGATCGAAAATGCATCTCCAACTCTTTCTGGCCACACTTTAAATCGTATTTGTGGGCGTATTCGATGATCAGACCAGGGCAGAAGTCATTGATGCGGATTCGTTGGTTCATATCTGAAAGGAAGACGAGCTTTTGGCGGAGGTTTTCCGAGTGTGTGTCCGATTGAGCGGTAAAGAGTTCGAATAGCCATGCGATCGTGGAAGCAGTGTAGTCTTGGGTTTCGTCTACAACCAAATGAAAGGGAAAGGGGAACGCTTTGCGCTCCTTTAGGGGGATATTCACCGCTTTCGACAGTAGGGAATAATCGTCCAACCGGTCTGCTTTCGCTTCTTGGTAGGCCCTTTTAATAAAACGCTCTTCGCCGATTTTTCTGAGAGGCCCTTCTATCTCTTCCAGCAACGGAACTTTTTTGTTAAATGGGATTTGGGGCAAGTAAAAATTGTTGTATAGGTCATAGAGGTTTTCGATCCGGTAATCAAACCAATGATGAAAACGAAAGTCTTTTGTTTCTTGGATTATTTTCCATAGTCTTCGCTGGATGCCTATCGGATCATAGTCCTGCGGAGAGAGAGCCGTGAAAAGGCATAACAATCGTGATAGGCTGGTTATGAAAACCCGTTTGTTCTGTAGTTCGTAGGCTCTCCGGAGGCTATCCATACCGGTAGTTTCCTCATTGAATCGGTAGCACGCCAGCCCGTTTTTTTTACACGTGTCTTCTATCCACTCGGTAAGCCGTTCGTTTGGAACGACGAATAATATTGCCGAGGAAGGGTTGTAAGAAAATATCTTCCGGGCTAAATGGATGGCGCAAGTTGTTTTTCCGCTGCCGGCAGGACCGTGTATGCTCCAGACCTGCGTTTCCCCCGGTAGCGCAAGCGCCTCAACCGTTTTGTTTTGGCTTTCTTTGAGTTGCGGGTGGTATTGGTAACCGTTTTTGAAGAAGTCGTTTAAAAGCCCTTCCGTTCTGAGCGCGTTTTCGGTGACGGAGAATACTCTTACTTTTGGAGATTCTAAAAGACCCGATATCTCCGTGTCCTCATTTCTCACATCCCAGGGCCCATCAGAGGCTTCATCGCTTAGATCGCCTGTCGTCAGCCAATCCTTACTGTTTATTGGTTCTCCTATCAAGCAGTGAATCAACCTGTTTATATTGCTGTATGTTTGATCGTCCCGTTTCTTGATACAGGTGAAAAAAATCTTGCCTTTTCCCAAAACGAAGAAGAGTCGGTATTTGTCGCGAAAATGGGTTCCGATCAACGGAACGGGCGCGTTCTTGATTTTTACGAACCCTTCTTTGCTTCCTCTTTTAACTACCTCGCAAATCGAGATAACTTTTCGAATAGCACCCAAACCAAATCTCAGCGCGTTTTCCCGGAACTCGTCACTGATAAAGACATCAAGACTGTTTTCTGTTAAAACTCCCAAGAGATTCCCCCCCATTCACAACATAAGATGCTAAATAAGATGCTATAATCGTAGCATATTCTTACATTGTATTTGAATTTTTTGTGATAAACGTTATCGAAGTTTGAGTCGAAGTATTAATAAAGGCTCCGTATCGTTTTTTGGTATTTCCACTTTGAGAATACACACTTCGGCGTTTCGGCTCGCGTATTTCGCAAAAGGAGAGCGTGTCATGATCTATACAATCGATTTTTTTACCAAGATGGTAGAAGGAATCAATTTGTTCCTGAGGACGAACCTAAAGGATAACGGGTTAAAGTGGACGGTGATCGATACCTTAGAAGTCGATACGGAAGATACGCTTTGCTGTGTTCGCAGCGCGCTCGTTTCTCCTCGTTTTCTTAAGGGCAGGAAGATTGAAACGGAATGCCTCATTCTCTTCCCCGATTTGGAAGGCAAGTATATCTATCGCGGTCGGCCTTATTATTCACCATACACACTTTTCGAAAAAGCCCCGCTTTCCCAAATCAAAAAGAGGGATAAACAGGACGAAAAGGGGAAGCGGCTCGATTTGGGGGAGCTGTACGCCGCGCCCGGATACTATTTGCATATCGCGCTGTCTTTGCGCAAGATGCTTTGGAGTTTATGGGACCCGGATAAGAATGCTTATTCCGAACTGTCAGATAAGGAAGCGGAGATGTACTCCGACTTTTTATCCGCGAATCTTTCAACCGTTCCGTTAAGGAAGAAATACTATCCTTGGGAGCATGATCCGGAAAAAAAGAAAGAAAATGGAATGCGGTGGATTCAGATTGTTCCGCTCCTGCCTTTTCTACCGCTGAATGCGCTACACGGCAAGTCTTTGTTGAATCAGGTTGTCTATCACGGCACGAAGATGGCGGAATCGATGCGCTGGCCGCACCCTTCACAC
>CAZMHO010000029.1:21745-23167 GCA_964566085.1 uncultured Thermotogaceae bacterium
GGGGCGCGTTCTTACGAAAGTGCCCGAAGCGGCGTACATCCCGGAACAGTTGTGTTTCGCCGCCGCGCCCTTCAAAAGGGACGAACCGCAATCGATTATGAGCTGGGCGACTCGTTCCGTACCCTTCGCGAATTATTCCGACGGGCCGCGGGTTATGATGGGTGGCAAAAACCTGAAGCAAGCCATTCGGGTAGTGGGGGGAGAGCTTCCGATTGTCCGAGCCGGAACCGAAGAGGCGTTGGGGATGGATTGGGGGGTGAACGCCTTCGTGGGGTACGCTTTGTTCAAAGGGTTGAATTTTGAGGATGGCATCGTTGCCGGTGAATCATTCGCGAAAAAGATGGCGATCGAAAACGAAGGGGTTGTTTGTGAAGAGATCGCATTTCCATGCCCGGAAAAATACCGAATCGGCTTTGACGAAATGCGGAACGCAATCATTTTGAGCGATCGGGAAGAGGATGCGCGGCGACAGGTTCGGGTTGAGCTTACTTTTAAAAGAACCGGTCAGATAATTGCCAGGAATGATTCTTTTTGTACCATTAAGGTTTTTTATTTAGAAAAGAACGAAGAGGCGGTCGAAGTTCGGGAACGTCGGAAAGCGATTGTTTACAAAGAGCGGTATCCGGCCGAGCTCCTTCTGGACCTAAGCAACCCGGAACATCGGCAGCAAGTTCTGTTTTTTTTGCATCGAGAATACCCGATCGCAAAAGCAAAAGGGGCGAAAACACCGAATCTCGACTCTTTTCACAATAGTCTCGCGAGGGTTCGAATACCGATCTTGGTACGAAAACCCCTGGAGGTTGGAGATAAGATTACGGGAAGACACGGAAACAAAGGCACCCTTTCGGCGATTCTACCCGATTCATCGATGCCTTACGTCATGCATCACGGAGGGCGGAAACCGTTGGATCTCATTCTGAGTCCTTTCGGCATTATTACCCGTATGAATTTGGGTCAACTCTTGGAAACTCAGTTTTCGCTGGCCGGGGAAAGCAACGGAAGAGGATTTTCCAATATCGATCCCGAAAAAACGATATCCGCCATCGAGAATTCCGGTTATGAAACCGAACCAGCCGACCCTTACGGAAGAATCAGATTGTATATGGAAGAAGGCGCTTTCCCGGCTACGGTGGGCTATCAATATTTCGTTCGCTTGGATCATTGCGTGCGGGACAAGCTCCACGTGATTTCCAAGTCCCGGATAAACGCCAATACGTTCCAACCTTACAAAGGAAGGGCCAATGACGGGGGACAAAGACTCGGAGAAATGGAGTTTTGGACCCTTTTCAACCACGGCGCGACGGAATTGATTGATCTGTTCTCCAAGACGAATCTCGACGATTGGAAAGACCAAAAAAAGTATATCGCCCGGATGAATGAGATATTGAACCATTATCACCGTTACACGATCACCCCTGTCCT
>CAZMHO010000030.1:0-266 GCA_964566085.1 uncultured Thermotogaceae bacterium
ATTTAAAATCGCCGGGTCTTTAGCGATCAAGGAAGGGTTGCGGAAAGCTTCCCCATTTATCCTGGAACCCATTATGAAAGTGGAGATTACGACGCCGGAAGAGTATCTGGGCGACATTATCGGAGACATCAACACCCGCCGAGGCCGAGTGGACAAATTTGACAGCCGCGGGACTGCCCGGATCCTGGAAGCGAAGGTTCCGCTCGGAGAATTATTCGGTTACGCCACTGTTTTACGGTCTCTCAGTCAAGGACGCGCGACCCACG
>CAZMHO010000030.1:276-9767 GCA_964566085.1 uncultured Thermotogaceae bacterium
GTGATTCAATTCCATCAATATCGGGAAGTCGACGCAAAAACAATGGAAAAAATTTTTAAAATACGAGGATAAGCAAACACAATAATTACACCGAGGAGGTAAGATTCGAATGGCAAAAGAGAAATTTGCAAGGAATAAACCGCATTTAAACATTGGGACGATCGGTCATATAGACCACGGAAAGACAACTTTGACAGCCGCAATCACCAAGACGCTCAGCATGACCGGCACCGCTGATTTCGTACCCTTCGATCAAATCGACAAAGCGCCCGAAGAAAAAGCCAGAGGGATCACGATCAACGTCACACACGTCGAATACCAAACCCAAAATCGACACTACGCCCACATCGACTGCCCGGGACACGCCGACTACATTAAGAACATGATTACCGGCGCCGCGCAGATGGACGGGGCGATTCTTGTCGTCGCAGCCACGGACGGACCGATGCCCCAAACCCGAGAGCACGTGTTGCTGGCCAGACAGGTCAACGTTCCTGCGATGGTTGTTTTCTTAAACAAAGTGGACGCCGTAGATGATGAAGAGCTCGTAGACCTCGTGGAGATGGAAGTCAGAGATCTTCTGTCCAAATATGAATTCCCGGGAGATGAGATTCCGGTAATCCGAGGTTCGGCTCTATTAGCTTTGGAGTCGGACGATATCAACAATAAATGGAGCCAAAAGATCCTCGAATTGATGAAAGCGTGCGATGAACATATCCCCGAGCCAAAGAGAGAAAGCGACAAACCTTTCCTGATGCCCGTTGAAGACATCTTCACGATCACGGGAAGAGGCACCGTCGTAACCGGAAGAATCTCGCGCGGCATCATCAGAACCGGCGAAGAAATCGAAATCGTCGGGTTGCGCCCCACGCAGAAGACCGTCGTGACCGGCGTTGAAATGTTCCGCAAGATATTGGACGAAGGAATCGCCGGAGATAACGTCGGGTGTTTGCTCAGAGGAACCAAGAAGGATGAAGTGGAAAGAGGGCAAGTTTTGGCGAAACCGGGTTCGATCACCCCTCACACCGATTTCAAAGCCAATATATACGTTTTGAAGCACGACGAAGGCGGAAGGCACAAACCGTTCTCCAAAGGCTATCGTCCGCAGTTTTATATGCAAACGGCTGACATCACCGGCGAAATCGTCGACCTTGGAGAAGGCGTCGAAATGGTTATGCCCGGCGACAACGTCGTTATGGAAATCAAGTTGATTAAGCCGGTCGCGATGGAACAAGGGCAACGGTTCGCAGTCCGCGAAGGCGGAAAAACAGTCGGTTCCGGAGTTATCGCGCAAGTAATCGCTTAGAAAATAATTTTCGAAGGAGAGCGTCGCTCTCCTTCGTTCAGGAAAGAGGAGGGAAGCAATAGATGTCATCGCAGCGGATCAGAATCCGGTTGAAGGCTTATGATCACGAACTATTGGATCAATCGGCGAAAAAGATCGTAGATATCGTCAAGACCACACAAGCGAAGGTATTAGGCCCGGTTCCGTTACCGACCGAGAGATCGATATACTGTGTATTACGATCCCCACATAAACATAAAGATTCAAGAGAACATTTCGAAAAGAGAGTGCACAAAAGGCTCATAGACATTTTAAACCCCAGTCCGAAAACCGTGGAAGCTCTCATGAAAGTAGATCTTCCTGCAGGGGTCGATGTCGAGATTAAGTCTTAGTGAACCGATGGAGGTGCTCATATGAGCGGGTTGTTAGGCAAAAAGATCGGGATGACCAGGATTTTCAAAGGGAACGAATCGGTACCGGTCACGGTCATCCAGGCGGGACCGTGTCTTGTTTGTCAGAAAAAAGTGGAGGAAACCGACGGTTATAATGCGATACAGATCGGTTTTGAACAAAAGAAGGAAAAGAGCACGACCAATCCGATGAAGGGGCACTTCAAAAAAGCGAACGTGAAACCCATGCGCTATCTGAAAGAGATACGCGTCGAGAATCCCGACGATTATCAAATCGGCCAGGAATTGAATCTCAGCCTGTTCGAATTAGGTCAAAAGATAGACGTCATCGGACTCACCAAAGGCCGCGGCTATACGGGCGTTATGAAGAGATGGAACTTCCGTGGCGGAGAAGCGTCTCACGGATCGAAGTTCCACCGCGCGCCCGGGAGTACCGGTCAGCACACTTATCCCGGCCGAACCTTTCCGGGGAAAAAGATGCCCGGTCGATATGGGAACGAACGCGTCACCGTCCACAATCTGGAGATCGTCCGCATCGACTCGGAAAACCACCTTATCGCGCTCAGAGGCGCCGTTCCGGGAGCACCCGGCGGGCTGCTTATGCTGAGAAAAGCAGTGAAGGTTAATCTTAAAAAAGCCAAGTAAAACGTTAGGAAGGAGGAACCATTGTGGCAGAAATTAAAGTTCTCGACCTCAGCGGACGGCAAGTTGGCGATATGAGCCTGCGGGACGACATTTTCAATGTTACTCCGAACAGAGACCTGCTATTTCGGTATATTGACATGCAGCTCGCCAACAGACGACAGGGAACGGCCTGTACGAAAACGAGAGCGGAGGTGTCTGGAACCGGCAAGAAACCGTTTCCGCAGAAACATACAGGCAGAGCTCGTCAAGGGACATTGAGGGGTCCGCATCAGAGACACGGAGGCGTGGCTTTTGGTCCGAAACCGAGGGATTGGAGCAAAAAGCTGAACAAAAAAATGAAACGAGACGCGTTGAAATCAGCCTTAAGTGTCCGTTTCCAAGAGGGGAACCTCATCGTGCTGGAAGACTTGACGATGAAAGCGCCGAAGACGAAAGAACTGAAAGGAATAATGGACACATTTGAACTGACCGGCCTAAAAACGCTGTTTGTGCTGCCCTATAAAAAACTGGCCTACGAAAACGTTCTGAAGTCCGGCAAGAACCTACCGAAAACGAAAGTAATCATTGCGGACAACCCGGGTCTACCGGAAGGAGAGGTCTGTATCGATGGTTTAAACGTCTTCGATATCATTAACCACGAAAAACTGATCTTGACGAAAGGCATGGTTACGAAAATCGAGGAGGTGCTCGGTAATGTCCGTTAGTTTAAGTGATATGGATATCCTACTGCGCCCGATCATCACCGAAAAGACGAACTTTTTGATGGAAGAGAACAAGTACACCTTCGAAGTGCATGCCGATGCGAACAAATTTATGGTAAAAACGGCCATCGAGAAGATTTATAACGTAAAAGTCGAAAAGATCAACGTTCTAAACGTAAAACCAAAACCGAAGAAACGGGGAGTAACGCGGGGGAAAACCCGCAGCTGGAAAAAAGCCATCGTAAAATTGGTAGACGGTTACTCGATACCCGAACTTCAGAGTCTTCGATAGGTAGAAAGGGGAGAAATCTATGGGACTGAAAAGATTTAAACCGACAACCCCCAGCAGACGATTTATGATTCTTCCGGATTTCTCGGAGTTGACGAAAGATGTGAAACCGGAAAAGTCTTTGCTTGAACCGCTGAAGAGCAAGGCGGGCCGGAATCATCATGGTCGGATCACGACGCGCCATCAGGGAAGCGGTCAGAAGAGACGGTATCGCATTATCGATTTTAAGAGAAACAAGACCGGAATCCCTGCGAAGGTCAAATCTATCGAGTACGATCCGAACCGCAGCGCTCGAATCGCTTTGTTAGTTTATAAAGATGGCGAGAAGCGCTACATTCTCGCTCCGAAAGAACTGAAAGTGGGCGACGAATTGATGAGCGGACCCGATGCCGAAATCCGACTTGGAAACGCTTTACCTTTGAATCGTATCCCTGTGGGGACCATGGTTCATGCGGTGGAGTTCATACCCGGTAAAGGCGCTCAAATCAGCCGGTCTGCGGGCAGTTCCGTGCAAATTATGGCGAAAGAGGGCGGCTTCGCTCTCTTGAAAATGCCTTCCGGAGAATTACGAAAGGTCCGGGAAGCATGTTACGCCACCGTAGGCACTGTCGGAAATGAAGATAATGGGAATATCGTTCACGGAAAAGCGGGAAGAAAACGCTGGTTAGGCATCCGACCCACCGTTCGCGGGATGACGATGAACCCATGCGACCACCCGATGGGCGGCGGAGAGGGGAAGACCAAAGGCGGAAAACAACCTCAGAGTCCTTGGGGTACGCCCGCAAAAGGCTATAAGACGCGAAGAGGGAAACGGAATTCCGACAAATTCATCGTTCGCCGAAGAAACAAAAACTAATAGGAGGGGGTAGGGAAGATGAGCAGATCGACGAAAAAAGGCCCCTTTGTACATCCAAAACTGTTGAAAAAAATCCGGGAGTTGAACCAGGCGGGTAGAAAGGAAGTCATCAAATCCTGGAGCAGGGCCTCAACAATCATTCCTGAAATGGTCGGGCACACCGTTGCCGTGCATAATGGCATCAAGCATATTCCCGTCTACGTTTCAGAAAACATGGTCGGCCATAAGCTTGGAGAGTTTTCGTACACGCGACGATTCGGCGGCCATGCGGATAAAAAATCCAAAAAAGGCGAAGTCAAGTAGAGGAGTGACAATCAATGGCGCATAAAAAACGTTCCATATTCCATGCCGAAAGGAAAGCGCAGGAGAGCAGTATCCCCGTCATCGAGGCGATGGCTACGGCGAAGCATCTCCGACTTTCCCCTCGTAAAGCCAGATCGATCGTCAATACCATACGCGGCGAAAAAGTGGATAAAGCGTTCACGATACTCGAATTTTCCCCACAGAAAACGGCGAGAATCGTGCTTAAGATACTGAAATCCGCGGTAGCGAACGCGGAAAACAACTTTCAGTTGTCGGTCGATCATCTGATCGTATCCGAAGCGTTCGTCAACGATGGTCCACGGATGAAGAGAGTATGGCCGAGAGGCAGAGGCAGGGCAGACATTCTGCAAAAACGGATGAGTCATATTACGGTGGTCGTAAAAGACCAATCCAAAGAATCAGAATAAACTAAGAGAGGTGATTGTGACCGTGGGTCAAAAAGTCCACCCGAGAGGATTTCGTTTAGGAATTTCAAAAGATTGGCAATCGGTATGGTTTGGCGGCAAGCACTACTCCGAATTGTTGATAGAAGATCAGGCCGTCAGAAGCCATATTTCGAAAAGAAGATACAAATTGAAGCTGAGGAACGGCCAAATGGTCGATGCCAGCGGAGATATCGATGAGATAAAAATAGAAAGGCCGAGTCTGAACAAGATGATCGTCACGATCTCGACGGCTAAACCCGGGATCCTTATCGGGAAAAAGGGCTCCGAGATTACCGAAATCCGGAGTGAGATCCAGAACCTGACCAAACGAGAGGTCATCGTCAATATCAAAGAAATCAAAACACCCGAAGTAGTGGCCCAGTTGGTCGCCGAGAACGTCGCCGCCCTCATCGAAAAAAGAACCACCCACAAACGCGCGATGAAACGCGTGATGAAAAACGCCTTGATGAACAAAGCGTTAGGGATTAAAGTGATGGTGGCAGGCCGGTTAGGTGGGGCGGAAATTGCTCGAACGGAATGGTATCGCGAAGGCCGGATTCCTCTGCAAACGCTTCGGGCCGACATCGATTACGGATTCGCCCAAGCGAAAACCAAAACCGGTATCATCGGCGTGAAAGTGTGGATTTATAACGGAGACGTCGCCAATTAAACGCGCGTCGTCGCCGCGTAAGATAGGAAGCGCGCTTCCTTAGCAGCGATTTCTTGTGAATAGGAGGAAAAGACCATGTTAATGCCAAAAAGAGTTAAATATAGAAAGCAACAGCGGGGCCGGATGCAAGGGATGGCCAAAGGCGGAGCGTCCGTCGATATCGGCGACTGGGGGCTCAAAGCCTTGGAACCTCACTGGGTAACCGCGCGGCAGATCGAAGCTTGCCGTGTTGCGATGGTTCGAACGGTCAAACGTTCGGGTAAGGTATTGATCCGCATCTTTCCCGATAAACCCGTGACGCAAAGAGCGGCGGATTCGAGAATGGGTAAAGGGAAAGGAAATGTCGAAAAGTGGGTCGCTGTCGTAAAACCCGGGAGAGTCCTTTTCGAGATCGAAGGAGTTAGCGAGGATTTAGCCAAAGCCGCATTAAGAAAGGCCTCCGCAAAACTTCCAATCTTAACGAAGATTGTCGCAAGACATGCCATTGGAGGTGAATAATTGTGAAGGCTCAGGAAATTAGAGGTCTGACAGACCAGGAACTGATTCAGAAAATGGAGGCGCTTAAAAAAGACCTGATGAATCTACGCTTCCAATTAGCCTTGAAACAATTAGACAATACAAACAAGATGAAATCGGTCAAAAGGGATATCGCCCGGATCAAAACGATTCTGACCGAAAGAGAACTCGCTTCACAGAAGTAAGGGAGGGTGAAGAAAATGCCCAGCAAAAAAATAGAAGGAACGGTGGTTAGCGACAAGATGCAAAAAACCGTGGTCATCAGCACGGTTCGTTACGTCAAAGACAAAACCACCTCGAAGAAAGTTAAGAAAACGAAAAAATACAAAGTCCACGACGAAGAGATGACCTGTCATGTCGGAGACGTGATCGAAGCTCAAGAATGCCGCCCCCTAAGCCGGGACAAGCATTTTATCCTTACTAAGATCATCAAGCGCGGAAAGACCGGTATGGTTGGCGCCCAAGCGGGAGCTGGCGACGTCGGAACCCAGGAAACGGAGAAAAAAGCGGAGGTGACCCGTTCATGATTCAACAGGAATCTGTATTGACAGTGGCGGATAACTCCGGCGCGAAAAAAATTTTGGTGATTCGGGTTATGGGCGGTTCAAACCGAGTAAACGGCTCCATCGGAGATATCGTGATCGGGACGGTTAAGGAAGCCTTGCCGCATACGGACATAAAAAAAGGAGAGATCGTTCGCGCCGTGGTCGTTCGAACCCACAAAGAGGTTGGACGCCCTGAAGGAACGTACGTTCGATTCGATGACAACGCGGCGGTTATCGTTGACAAGCAGAACGTTCCGAAAGGGACACGCATATTCGGACCTGTGGCGCGGGAGTTGCGCGACAAAGGCTTCATGAAGATCGTCTCCCTGGCGCCGGAAGTTTTGTAGGGAGGAATCAGAATGAAAAAATACAACTTTCACATTCGGAAAGACGACCTCGTGCTCGTCATATCTGGCCGCGACCGAGGCAAGAAAGGGAAAGTCCTAACCGTCATCCCTAAAGACGCCACGGTCATCGTCGACAAAGTCAATACGGTCAAAAGACACCAGAAACCGACGCAAAAAGAAAAAAGCGGCGGGATTATCGATAAAAATATCGCGATAGATGTCTCTAAGATTCAACTGGTATGCCCAAGCTGCGATAAGCAGACCCGCGTCGGGTGGAAGACGCTCGAAGATGGAAAGAGAGCCCGTATCTGCAAACGATGCGGCGAAATGATCGATAAAAAATAAAGGAGGTGTCGCTTGATAGGAAAATCCCTGTAAGGATTTTCTATTATCAGGTTTCTCATGGGCGAAAAGAAAGAACAGAGCGAAAAGAAACAAAAGACTAAAGGGGACGCCGCGCCGGCCGCATCAGAAGAGAAGGGCGCGAAAAAGCAAAAAGAGGTCAAAGAAGTCAAAGAAACGGCAGATAATAAACACCCGAATCAGGGGGCCGCTGCTTCCTTCGCCAGTCCTTTAAAAGAACGCTATCGAGCGGTCGCGGTTCCGGAACTGATGAAAAAGTTCAACTACAAGAACCAGCTGCAAGTTCCGAAGGTGATGAAAGTCATCGTAAATATGGGCGTCGGCGAAGGAACCCGAAATCGCGACCTATTTACGATCCACTCCGAAGAGTTGATGGTGATTACGGGTCAAAAACCGGTGATTACGAAAGCGAAGCACGCGATCTCCAACTTTAAAATCCGAAAAGGAATGGCTGTCGGGATAAAAGTAACCCTGCGCGGAAAGATCATGGAGAACTTTTTATTCAAGCTCTTCAATATCGTGTTGCCGAAGGTTAGAGACTTCAGAGGACTCAACCCCAACTCGTTCGACGGAAAGGGCAATTATTCCTTCGGGTTGTCGGAACAGGTCATCTTTCCGGAAATTCGCGTGGAGAAAGTGAAGCGGATACAAGGAATGGATATTATCATCGTAACCAGCGCGAAGAACAACGAGGAAGCCAAAGCGCTGCTGAGTTCACTCGGCCTGCCTTTCAAAAAAGGCTGAGGATGGAGGGTAAAGATGGCAAAGAAATCGATGGTTGCACGCTGGTCTCGACCCAAAAAATATAAGGTCAGAGATTATTCGCGGTGTAAAATTTGCGGGAGACCCCACTCTGTGTACAGGGATTTTGGGATTTGCAGATGCTGCTTGAGAAAGATGGCGTTGGAAGGTAAACTTCCTGGCGTTAGAAAATCCAGCTGGTAGGAAAGGAGGAGCAGGCTGTGTGGAGTGACCCAATCGCTGATATGTTAACGAGATTGCGGAACGCGAATTCAGTATTGAAAGAAACCGTAGATATCCCGGCTTCGAATCTGAAAAAGGCGATCTGCGACGTGCTAAAGAAGGAAGGCTTCATTAATGACTATAAATATATGGAAGACGGCAAGCAAGGCATCATCCGTATCGTTTTGAAGTACAAAGGAAGCCGAAGAAAGAAAGAGAAAGTGCTGAATGGAGTGGTGAAAGTATCCAAGAACGGGAGACGCATTTACTTATCACACGATAGAATCCTTCCGGTGAAAGGCGGTCTCGGGATAGCCATCATCACGACTTCAAAAGGAGTCATGACCGATAAGGAAGCAAGAAGACTGGGCGTCGGCGGAGAAGTAATCGCCTACATCTGGTAAGGGAGATAGGAGGAGTACAATGGCTTTAGATAAAGAGAAGTTGCATGTTTTGTCACGGCTTGCCCGGAAACCGATCACCGTACCGGCCAACGTAAAAGTCAGCCTCGAAGGCCGGACGATAACGGTCAAGGGCCCCCAAGGAACGCTCTCTCTGACGATTCATCCTTTCGTGAGCGTGAAATTGGAAGAAGGGAAGATTACCGTACACCCCGACCTCGAAACCATAAAGAGACCGGCCGAATCAAAGAACTACCGGGCGATGACCGGAACGTTTTTTGCCCTCATCCGCAATATGATCCTCGGCGTCACGGAAGGTTTTAAGAAAGAATTACAGATCGTCGGCGTAGGATACAAAGCGGCCTTGAAAGGCAAAAACCTGGAGATGGACTTAGGCTTTTCCCATTCGGTTGTCGTGGAACCGCCCGACGGCATCACCTTCACCGTGCCCGCTCCGAACAAGATCATCATCAAAGGCGCCGACAAGGAACAGGTCGGACAGGTCTCTGCGAACATTCGGAAATGGAGAGAGCCGATGGTCTATGGCGGAAAAGGGATTCGGTACTCCGACGAAGTGGTTGTTCTCAAAGTCGGTAAGAAGGTTTAAGGACAATGAAGGGAGGTTATGGTTGTGCTGACAAAGAATGATCGACGCGAGATGAGAAAGAGACGGCATATACGCGTTCGCAAAAAAATAAGCGGAACGGGTTTGAAGCCCAGAATGGCGGTTTTTAGAAGCGAGAAGCATATC
>CAZMHO010000030.1:9777-23102 GCA_964566085.1 uncultured Thermotogaceae bacterium
ATACGAAAGGATTTACGCTCCTGTCTGCCTCTTCGCAGGAACTCCTAAACGGAAGCGCGCTTCTTCCGACTTCAGGGGAAACGAAGAAAACGTGGAACAAAGAAGCAGCCAAAATCGTAGGGAAAAGAATCGCTGAAAAGGCATTGGAAAACGGTATCACGGAAGTGACCTTCGACCGGGGCGGTTACCGGTACCACGGTCGAATCAAAGAACTGGCAGACGGCGCCCGTGAAGCTGGGCTAAAGTTTTAGCAGGAGGGATCAGTGTGCGGCAGGAAGAACTAAAAGATACGCTTCCGAAAGAGGAGTTTGAACTGGAAGAACGCGTAGTGGAAATACGGAGGACGACAAAGGTCGTCGCCGGTGGAAAGAACTTGCATTTTCGGGTTCTCGCCGTCGTCGGAGACAAGAACGGCAAGGTCGGTATCGGCATCGGATCCGCCAGAGAGGTACCCGAATCTATCCGAAAGGCGATCTCGGAAGCGAAGAAGAACATGGTTCAGGTTTCGATTGTGAAAGGGACGATTCCTCACGAAGTAATGGTGAAGTTTTGTTCGGCAAAAATTATGCTGAAACCGGCAGCGCCCGGAACAGGTATCGTGGCTTCAAACGCCGTTCGCGCGGTTGTGGAGCTGGCAGGCGTCAAGAACATTCTGACGAAAAATCTGGGTTCGACAGCGCCCGTCAACGTCATCAAAGCCACGTTCGAAGGTTTGAAGACCCTTCAGTCTCCCTCCCAAATCGCGATCAAGAGAGACCTGAGTCTGCGGGAAGTCTTTCATGGCGCCGGCAGCAAGGAGTGAATCGACGATGGAACATGTGAAGATTACATTGGTTAAAAGTCCGATCGGGTACGCTCAAAACCAAAAATTGACCGTTCGTTCCCTGGGTTTGCGGAGGATGCACGATTCTGTCATCCACGTCAAGAACGACGCGATTATGGGGATGGCGAACACCGTACGGCATCTTGTGAAAGTGGAAACCGTCGACAGCAGCGAACTGCCGACGGAAAACGATTAGTACAGAGAGGAGGAAGAGGAATGGCCCTTAAGATAGAAGATTTGACACCAACTCCCGGTTCGATGAAAAAACGACGACGGGTTGGCCGCGGTCCCGGATCGGGGATGGGTAAGACGTCAACAAGAGGAAGCAACGGTCAGGGTTCGCGATCGGGCAGGGGTAAGACCAGACCTGGATTTGAGGGCGGGCAGACCCCGATCTTCATGAGATCCCCGAAGCGAGGGTTTAAGAACGTCGCGAAAAAAGAGTATGCGATCGTCAATCTCAGTGAATTGGACATCCGTTTCCAAGCGAATGAGGAAGTCAATCCCATCACGCTGCTCGAAAAGGGAGTGATCCATAAGGTCAAAGACGGTATCAAAATCCTTGGAGAAGGTCAACTCAGCAAAGCGTTGACGGTGAAAGCGAATCAGTACAGCGGAAGCGCAAAAGAAAAGATCGTTGCTGCCGGCGGATCAGCCGAGGTGATATAAATGTGGAGAGCCTTTAGAAACGCGTTCCGCATTCCAGAGTTAAGGGACCGGATAGTCTTTACGTTGTTGATGTTGATCGTTTATCGTTTGGGGATCTATATCCCCATTCCGGGTATCAACCTGGGCGAATGGGCAAATGTGTTTCAAGGTTTTCAATCGGGAGCGGCCGGCGGACTTTTCAGCTTCTACGACGTCTTCGCCGGCGGCGCTGTCGAACGCTTCTCCATATTGATGATGAGCGTTACCCCGTACATCAACGCTTCGATTATCTTGCAGTTGTTGATGAGCATCATTCCTTCCTTGAAGGAACTGTCGAAAGAAGGGGAAGAGGGAAAGAAAAAACTGGCGAAGTATACCCGCTATTTGACTCTCTTCTTAGGATTTCTGCAGGGATTCATTTTGAGCGTCTCGATTTCGAGGAATCCGGCGCTCATCGTTCAAGGGATCTCCCCCTTCTTCTTCATTTTCGTTTCCACGCTTACGATCGTTGCCGGTACGATGTTCGCTATCTGGTTGGGTGAACGCATCACGGAAAAAGGGATAGGAAACGGGATTTCGGTTTTGATCTTTGCCGGAATCGTCTCCCGATACCCAAGTTACGTTGGTCAAGCCCTTATCGGACAGATGGGGATTTTGGAATGGATTATCCTGATCGCCGTGATCGCCGCCATCATCATCGCCATCATCTATGTTCAACTCGGGGAGCGACGCATCACCGTTCAGTATGCCCGTCGTGTGACCGGAAGAAAAGTGTACGGGGGCCAAACGACCTATATCCCGATCAAGGTCAATCAAGCGGGGGTTATCCCGATCATCTTCGGGCAGGCGATCATGGTCATCCCGACAGCTATCGCTTCGCTATCCGGTTCTGAGGCCGTTCAAAGATGGCTGGGCACCAATGGATACCTGTATCTCCCGATCTACGCGATCCTGATTTTGTTCTTCGCCTATTTCTACAGCATCGCGACCTTTGATGTTCACGATGTTTCCGACAATATCAAAAAGTATGGCGGATTTGTCCCCGGTATTCGTCCGGGAGCGCCTACGGAAAAGTACTTCACCCGTATTCTCAATCGGATGACCTTTATCGGGGCGATCTTCCTGGTCGTCATGGCGCTGGTTCCCTATCTGCTCTCTTCGACATTGGGCGTCAATATCTGGATCGGCGGGACTTCTGCCCTGATCGCCGTCGGAGTCGCTTTGGACATCTTGCAGCAAATGGAAGCGCATATGATTATGAGGAACTACGAAGGGTTTATCAAGAAAGGCCGACTCAAAGGAAGAGCGTAGGATGCAGACGGCTGACGGTCTCTCTTATAATATCATCTTTTTAGGAGCTCCCGGTTCCGGAAAAGGGACGGCTGCTTCTCGGTTAAGCCGCAATCTGCAGATTCCCCATATCTCTACCGGCGATATGCTCCGAGAATCTTTACGGAAGCACGCTTCTTCCGCAGCTTCCTCTGCGTCTTTGGGCGGCCGTGTTAAAGCGGTGATGGAAAAGGGGCTTCTCGTTAACGATGAGATCATGAGAGAACTAGTTAAAGAACGCCTACAGAAGGCAGACTGCCAAAAAGGCTTCATATTGGACGGCTTTCCGAGAACGATCGTACAAGGGAAAGCCTTAGACGAAATCCTCGCCGAATCCCATCATCGGCTGGATTTCGTCTTTGTGATGGAGATAGAAGAAGAGGCTCTCGTAACCCGATTGTCCAACCGAAGAGTCTGCCCCCACTGCGGGAAAGTCTATAACCTGATCGGGTTAAAGCCGATAAAAGACGGAGAGTGCGACGATCATCCGGTCCCGTTGATCCAACGGGAGGACGATAAAGAGGAAACCATTCGCGAGAGAATGGCGGTGTATCGCGAAAGCACCCTTCCGTTAATAGAATATTATCGAAACCGGAACCTAATCGTTACAGTAAATTCAGATGATACTATTGACAAAACGGTCGAAGTTGTATTAAATACGGTTTTGGATAGAGAAAGAAAAGCGCGTCAAAGGGAAGAAGACGCTTGATCATTCTAAAGCGTTCGGAAGAGATCGACAAGATAGCGGTAGCCGGAGAAATCGTCGGATACGCGATCCGGCTGGTCGGCGAGCGGTTAACGCCCGGGATGAGCACGCGAGAGATCGATAGCTGGATAGAGGACTATATCCGATCAAAAGAAGCCGTTCCGTCTTTTAAAGGGTACAACGGATTTCCGTGCGCCTCTTGCGTTTCTATTAACGAAGAGATCGTTCATGGCATACCGGCAAAAAATCGTCGGATCAAAGAAGGAGACATCGTTTCTATCGATGTAGGCGCCTTAAAAAATGGATATCATGCGGATTCTGCCAGGACGTTCGCGATCGGGAAAGTGTCTTCCGAGGCGAAGAAGCTGATGGAGGTCACGTTTCAGGCTTTGGATAAGGCGATCGAACAGGTAGCGCCGATGAACCCGTTAGGGGCCGTTTCGTACGCGATACAAGAGTGGGTCGAGAAGCGGGGATTTTCCGTAATACGGGAGTACGTCGGACACGGGATCGGCAAGAACCTTCATGAGGACCCTCAGATACCGAACTACGGAGAACCCTCCAATGGCGTTATCCTGCGAAAAGGGATGGTGCTGGCGATTGAACCGATGGTATCCGCCGGAGACTGGCGAACGGACTTACTCAAAAACGGGTGGACGGCTGTGACGTTGGACCGTTCGCTATCGGCTCATTACGAAGATACCGTAGCCCTATGCGAAAACGGTATACGGAATTTAACCCGCGTATGATGCGGGGAAAGAGTGCATTGGGGGTAGGAATGTGTAGCCAAGCCGCTGGAGGAAAGAATGCCTAAAGATAAAAACGATGTGATCAAAGCAGAAGGAAAGGTAACGGAGGCCCTGCCGAACGCCGTTTTTAAAGTTGTCCTGGATAACAACCATCAGGTTACGGCGCATATATCCGGGAAGATGCGGAAAAATTTCATACGGCTCGTGCCGGGTGATACGGTGGTCGTGGAGTTATCCATTTACGATCTCACGAAGGGCAGAATCATTTACCGAAAAAAAACGTAGCATAGAGGAATACCGAAAGGAGTGTATACCATGAAAGTGAAAGCATCTGTTAAGCCGAGATGCGAATTCTGTAAAATCATTCGAAGAAAAGGCATCGTAAAAATTATCTGTTCGCGGAACAGAAAACACAATCAGAAACAAGGCTAACGGAAAAGGGAGGTTATCTGTAGATGGCACGTGTGTTAGGGGTAGAACTACCCAACCAAAAAAAATTGTTTATCGCATTGCGCTACCTGTATGGGATCGGCCCGACGCGAGCAGAAAAGATCATTGCCGAGGAAAACCTGGATCGCGATAAGCGCGTGAAAGACTTGACCGAAGAGGAGATTCGGAAGATTACCACGCACATCAACGACAATTACAAAGTCGAAGGAGAACTCCGCCAAGAGTTGCAAAAGGATATCAAACGATTGATAGAAATCGGTAGCTATCGAGGATTCAGACATCGTTTGGGGCTGCCTGTGCGCGGACAAAGAACAAAAACCAATGCCAGAACGCGGAAGGGACACAAACCCGGAATCGGTCGCGCAAAGGGTAAGACTTAAGGGGAGGTCTGACGATGGCGCAGAGAAAACCAGAAACAAAAAAGAAAAAGAAGATTTCGGTCGATAAAGGGGTCGTCCATATCCAGTCGACCTACAACAATACGATCGTAACCATCTCGGATACCAATGGTAATACTTTGGCCTGGTCCAGTGGAGGAACAGTCGGATACTCCGGTTCCAAAAAGAGCACGCCTTATGCCGCTCAGTTAGCTGCCGACCAAGTCGGTAAAGAAGTCGTGAAATTCGGATTGAAACGGGTGGATGTTGTCGTGAAGGGCCCCGGACCCGGGAGAGAAGCGGTCATTCGAACGTTGCAAGCGGCCGGATTAGAAGTCGGGACGATCAAGGATTCGACGCCCGTTCCGCATAACGGCTGCCGACCGAAAAAAAGAAGAGGCTTACAATAAGGATGGGTCCTGCCCGTCCCGTTATCCATATAAACCCGATGAAGCGTTCAGAGGAAGAGTGTCACTTTCTTAGGAAGAACGTCACTTCCTTAGGAAGCCGATCACTTTCGATCGTTATTGACTTAAAGGAGGAAAGCTGAATGGCACGTTATACTGGCCCTGTCTGCAGGTTGTGCAGAAGAGAAGGCAAAAAATTGTATCTGAAAGGGGACCGCTGTTTTATAGCAACCAAATGCGCCTTTGAAAAACGGCCCTACATCCCCGGCCAACATGGGAAAAGCAACCCTAAAAAATTGACCCAATACGGGGCTCAATTGAGGGCGAAACAATCGATGAAGAGAATCTACGGTGTTCTTGAAAGCCAATTTAGAAAATACTATGAAGAAGCACGAAGGAGAAAAGGAGTCACCGGCGATCTTTTGGTTAAGTTGGTAGAATCCAGACTGGACAATATGGTCTTTCGTATGGGATTTGCCATATCCCGGGACCAAGCCCGCCAGTTGGTCAATCACGGCCATTTCAAGGTAAACGGGAAAAAAGCGGATATACCTTCCATTCTCCTTCGCGTGAACGATGTCGTCGAACTCATCGAGAAGAGCAGAAGCGTAAAAACCATCCAGAGCTCGGTCGAAGCGGCAAAGAATCGTGGAACACCCAGCTGGCTCGATATCGATTTCGACGGGTTTAAGGCGACCATACTCCGTCTTCCCGACCTCGAAGAAACCCAGTTACCGTTAGACGTACAATCGATTGTAGAATTGTACTCGAAGTAAGACGGGCAGGGGATGGAAAAGAATCGCCCTTTCTTTTTCCGTTCTTACCATCATTAAACAGGAGGGAAAAGAGAATGATAAAATACGTGATGCCTCAAAAGTTAGTTGTTGAGGAGCAAAGAGAAGACGGGGATTACTATTATGGAAGGTTTATTCTCGCTCCGTTGGAAAAGGGTTATGCAACTACGTTGGGGAACTCTTTGCGCAGAGTGTTGCTGTCTTCGATTATGGCGCTCGGCATTACCAAGATAAAGTTTCCGGATAAATTCCACGAGTACGATTCCATAGAAGGCGTCTCCGAAGATGTTCTGGAAGTCATCATGAATATTAAACGGATTCAGTTGCGGAAAGAACTGAAATTGGACGAAGAGATAGAGTTGTCGATAAAGAAGAATGGTCCATGCCTTGTTACTGCCAAAGATGTTACCTGTCCTGCCGGTATCACGATCACGAATCCCAACCTTCATATCGCCACCTTGAATGAAAACGCGCATTTTGAAGTGTATCTGTATGCGCAGATTGGGAAGGGATACGTTCCGATTTCTGAACAGGAAAAACCTGACGATATCCAAATGATCCCTATCGATGGCGTGTTCAGCCCCGTGGTTCGTGTCAATTTTCGACAAGAGAACGTCCGTGTGTTGAAGAAAACCGATTATGATAAGCTTGTTTTAGAGATTTGGACGAAAAGAAACATAAAGCCCACAGAGGCGTTGCGTGTCGCCTCGGATATCATGATCGAGCATTTTAAAATCATCGGATCCGACCTGGATCAGGTAGAAGGAATAGACAGCGCTTTAGTGGGCACACCGGATACCTCCGCAACAGTCGAAGAGATAGAAGAAGAAATCGAAGACAAGGTGGATAGCATCAGCGAAGATATCGAAGAAGAGGAAAATGAAGCCGAAGAAGTGATCCTTCCTCCGGCGGAAAAAACGGAACCCGTGGAAGAGAAGATCGAAGGTGACATCCAGTCCTTATCGATCGAAAAGCTTCAGCTCTCCGTCCGATCAAACAATTGTCTGAAACGTGACCGGATCAATACGATCGGAGATCTGTTGGCGCGAGCGCCCTCCGAACTCCTAAAAATTCGGAACTTCGGGCAAAAATCCCTTGACGAAGTCCAAGAAAAGCTTAAAACCTTGTTCAATATCACCTACGAAGAGACAGAAGAAAAGAAATAGAAAGGAGTAAACACTATGCGGCACAGGAATAAAATAAACGCGTTAAGCCGACCCAGCGATCATAGAAAAGCCCTTATCAACAATTTGATGAAGGACTTGATCGAGCATGGCAGCATCGTAACGACCCTCCCGAAGGCGAAGGCCGTCAGACCCTATATCGAAAAAGCGATCACCAAAGGAAAAAGCGGTACGGTGGCTGCGAGAAGACACCTTTATTCTTTCCTCCAGGATAGAAAGCTCTGCAACAAAGTCGTTGACGAGATTTCCAAAGGGTTTTTGAATCGTCCCGGCGGGTACACGCGGATACTTAAGTTAGGTCAAAGACGCGGGGACGCGGCTGAAATGGCGATTTTACAGTTCGTCAAAGAATGAAGCGTTTCAGCGCGACGGATCAGATAGGTGGCGAAAGCCGCCTTTTCTTTTCTTCAAAACGCTACGGTTTTCCGGTCCTTCTAATCGCGCTTAGCGTCGTGCTGACGGCGATGGGAAACCAAAACCTCGTCAGCGCGACCTTCAACTCCAAGTTCCTGCAGCTGCCCTCCCACCAGTTAAATTGGAGTATCATCGGTTTCTCTGCGGTTTTTCTCACCTTTTTCCTCTTTTCCTTCTTCCGCTTGGAAAGACTCTGGCTAATATTTCTAATGATCCTCTTCGGGAGTCTTGGGGCGGTTCTGCGCTTCGGAGAGGAGATCAACTACTCGATGCGGTGGTTCGAAACCCCGTTTGGGAGCATCCAGCCCTCCGAATTCGCCAAACCCTCAATGGTGATCGTTCTGGCGGTGCTTTTCGATAAACTGCGTCCGGGATTCTATTTTCTTGCGATCCCGGCGAGCATCACGTTGGGTTCTGCCTTTCTGATCTTTATAGAACCGGATTTCGGAACGGCTTTTATCTTTATCTTTTTATTCTTTGTTTTGTACTGGATGAATGTCAAAGACCGCGGTCAACTCTTTTGCTTGTTGTTGGCAAGCGGTTTTTTGGGAGCTTTTTTATGGTTCTTCGGACTTCGCGACTATCAAAAAGCCAGAATCATCGCCTTTTTATATCCGGAGAAAGCGCCGGATACCTACTTCCATACGCAGCAATCGATCACGATGGTCGGTTCGGGAGGACTGTACGGGAAAGGATACTTGCAGGGTCCCGGGAATATCTATGGGTACATTCCCGCAGATCATACCGACTTTGTTTTGGCCGTTTTTGCCGAAGAACGCGGATTTTTGGGGGTTTGCTTCTTCATGGCCCTCTGGGTCGTGTTATTGTTGGCTATTCTTTGTGAGGCGCAAAGAAAGGTGGGATTTGCTCGAAACCTCCTGCTGGGCGTTTTTTCGGTTTTCTTCTTTCAAACATTTTTTAATATTGCGATGGTTTTGGGTGTCGCGCCGGTAACAGGTATTCCGCTCCCGTTTTTCACCTACGGCGGAAGCTCTATGCTGGCGAACGGCATCATGATCGGATTGGCGCTATACGCTTGGAATAAAGGAGAGACGCGATGAACAGAATCGGAAAGGCGCGGCGTGAAAGCACGACTGGGGCGGGGGGGCGTTTACTTTGTTTCTGCCTCCTTCTTTGCCTCTCGGGAACTCTCTTTTCAGCGCTTTCTTTTGAGGCGGACTATGATCTATCTGACGGGCTCTCTCTTGTGTTGTATATCCGAAATACCTCTCCGATCGTCTATTACGAAAACCTTTCCGTGCTTTTGCCGGGCTTGCCCGACCGGGTGGAGATTCCCATGGTGGAAGCCGGCGGGACCTATGTCGAACGTGTGCCCGTCACGGAAAAACTAAACCGCATCTATGCGGACATCCGGTACACGTATTGCGAAGGCGACGTTTGCCTATATCGGGAAGAAGAGGTCTTGATCCGACCCGCCCGCTATCCGAAGTGGCTGCGTAATCTTGGGGATGTCCTCTTTTTCTTTGTTCTCGGTGTGATCGTTCTCTGGCTCCGGCCGCGGACGAAAAAAGCCTTCACCCTAACGCTCATCCTCATCGGGCTGACCGGTTGGATCGGCGTTCGGCTGTATCAACCCGAAACCGTGCGCTCGATCGCCTCCACCCTCTGTATTTCATGCATCGGGATGGAGGTTGTTCCCGACACGTTTCCGCTCACCGCCGACTATATCGATGCGGTTCAAGAACTTCCGAACACCCGGGTCGAGGTCTTTCATACCGATTGGTGCCAGTCCTGCCCTGTCGTGATCGAATTTTTGGAGGAGTTGGCGGTGTACTGCGATAACGTGGAACTCGTTATCTATGATGCGGAAAAAGAGTCGCGGTTGGCGGCGGAGAAGGGAGTGTATTCCGGGAATACCTTGGTGGTCCCATCCACGATCATCGGTGGAAAGACGCGCATCACGGGGGCGGAACGCTTCCCCGAACGTTTCTTGAAAAGCTTAAGGGAGGCCAAATGACGAAAGCTTTGTCTCGAAAGCGAAAACGAACCTTTTGGGTGACCATCACGAAGAGCGCGGGCATTCTACTGATGCTTGGCGGTCTCGTCTTTCGATGCCCGATGTCTTTTTTCATCTTCCCCGGATTGAATTGTTATGCCTTTCCGTGGGGGTGCACGGCCTGTCCGATGGGAGTCCTCCAAAATTTCCTGGTTTTCCGATATATCCCGTTTTTTCCGGTGGCTTCCCTGTCGATCATGGGCCTTTTAGCGGGGAGAGGGTGGTGCGGGTGGTTCTGTCCGTTCGGAACCTTTCAAGACGCCCTCGGATGGGTTAAAAGGCGAGGTTCTAAACCCTGGATCAAATATGTCGTCTTGGCCCTCGCGCTAACACTGGCGTTCACCTTTAAAGATCCGTTGTTCTGCAAGATCTGTCCGGCCGGTACTTTAGAAGGGACGCTACCGAATATCCTCATCGGCGTCGCCACCTTCAATCCGGCTTCCACCCTTCATATCCTCGTCTTTCTCGCGATCGTGGGCTTTTCCTTATACATCAGTCGTTTCTGGTGTCGTTTCTTATGCCCGATCGGCGCGATACTGGGGGTATTTAACCGCGTAACTCCCCTCCAGATAAACTTCGCGGAGAATCTGTGCGTTCATTGCGATCGATGTTCCGATCAGTGTCCGCAAGGGTTGAACGTTCCGGTTCAAGTGAACGGAACAGACTGTATCAAGTGCGGTAAATGTACGGTTTGCTCCGCTTTGACATTTTCTTATCGGGTAAGGAAGAAATCAACCGCTGAAAAAAGACGTCTTTAGCTCAAGAAGATTTATGGCCAAATCGAACAGTAAGCGGTTTAAGGAAGTGACCATACGATTTTGTGCCCTCTAAGTGTCGCGAGCGCGCCTGACGCGACGATTACTGAACAGATACTTGCAGACTAATTTTATAGGGAGGTTTTATGAAGAAAACTTGGGTTATCCTGATGTTGTTGGTAGTGTCCTTCGCGTTTGCAGCGAATCCGAAAAACATATTGATCGAGTCTTTTACCGCGACGTGGTGCGGCCCGTGCAAGACCTACGATCCCATCGTCAATGAAATGTACGATGCAGACCCTTCTTTGATCTTGGTTCATTACCACGTCCAAAATGACGGTTTCGACTTTAACTGGACGAATAATCGAATCAACTGGTATGGCAATCAGGGGATACCGATGTTTGTCCTTGACGGTCTTACGAAAAAAATCGGAGGTTCGCCCACCTTCTATATGCAGTTTCAAAAGCTAATTTCCGATAGAAAAAATGCGACGGTCTCAGACCCGGTGGAAATAAGGGTTGCTTATAAAGAGGGACTCGTCGAATATGCCTTTCAATTAATTAAACCGCTTGAAAACGTGCAAATTGTCGTTTTGATCGTGGAAGACCAAGTAACCGACGGCCGTTCCGTTTTGCGAAACGTCGTCCGTTTTGCGCAGACCACCGCGGTAAAAACCTTGGAAGACGGAAAGAAAGAAACCCTGCAAATACCGCTTAATCCTTCGTGGAAGAAGGATAAGCTATTCGCCGTCGTCTTCGTTCAGAAGATATCGACTCGGGAAGTATTTGGCGCGGGCCAATCCCATCGTCCTTAAGAAATCCTTGGTTTTGCTCGCGACTTAGAAGTAGGAACGAAACCGGTCAGGAAGAGAATCATCGCAGGGATTTCACCTTTGAGTTTAGAATCTTATCGAGAAGTTTTCAAAAGAGAGAGGAGGGTCGACGCATTCCCGAAGCACCTCGTCTACCCGCGATAGAAAAGGTCCTTCCTGAAGCAGGTTTTCAAACAGAGGAATCCGTTCCGGCGGGATGTTGGCGTAGATTTCCACCGTTCCGCCCGGAAGGTTTTTCACCGTTCCTGTCACCCCCAACTGGGTGGCCGCTTTGAAGACAAAATGGCGATAACCGACCCCCTGAACCTGACCTTTAACCAGATACCGATAAGTGGACACCTTCAATCACTCTTTTAGGTCCAGCGCGCTGAGTTTTTTGCACAAAGATTTATAGGTAATCCCCAAGAGCGGAGCGGCTTTTTTCCGATTTCCGTTCGTTAAAACCATCGCTTTCTTTATGAGCGCGTTTTCCACCCAGTCTTTCATCGCGTCCATCAGCGCATCCAACTTCGGGAGTTTGTCGACGGTATCAACCGTACCCAAGCCGGCCAAGAGATACTCCGTCGCCCGTTCGATTCCTTCGAGGAGATAGACTTCGCAAAACCGGATGACCTGGGACTCATTTTCCGGCCAAGTGTACTCTTGACAGAGCATCAAGAGCTCGATGCTTACAGGCGGCGTCTCTTTTTTGTACTTCGTCGCCAGGTCGTTGAGAATCATGGTGATCAGGAAGGCTAAATCCTCTTTCCGTTTTCGAATCGGCGGGAGGGTCACCGTCTCGTAGAGTTCTTTGACGCGACGAATGTCTCCTCTCTCTTCTGAAGCGCCCAAGAGGATCGGAAAATCGAAACGGACCGCCTTTCCCTCCAACTCAAAGGTCTGCTGCGTCGCGACCGCGTATAGAAACAATACATGGTCTTCCGATAGGTCTTGGATATTGTCGAAAAAAACACATTGATGCGGCTTTCTTAAGAATCCCTCGGAGAAGCGGTCGCCGAGCATAAAAAACAGAAACTGAGACTCTTCGATTCCCGAACAATCGAACCGGTCGATCCGCTGACCGGGGTAGAGGTATTGGACGAGTGAAAGCTTGTCGATGCCGGTTTCTCCCAGAATCAAATGCGTCAGCGGCGACCAGCGGATCGATTGAAGCGACTGGATAAACTCTCGATACGCGGGTCCTTGCGTAAAAGGATTCGAAAGAAAGGCATTTCTGGATAGGTTTTCTTTCAACTCTTGGATCAGGAGAATACGATCTAGGAGCACGGAGGCGTTATGTGCGAGAATGCTCTCGTCATCGTAGAGGTAGATTTTTTCGTGTGAAAGGTCTGTCGAAACGGCCGTGTGCGGTAGAATGAAGAGAGAGCAAAACGGAAAACGCGTTTGCAGCGTCTGAAGATCGAGCGCGCCCGGAAAATACTCATTCGAAAAAACACCGACCTCCCACGCCTCCTCTTTCGGGTCAGGATTCTCTCTGTCCGAAAAGTAGACGCGATTCCGATATCTTTGTAAATAGCGTTCAAAAAACGGGTACAGCTTTGGATCCAAAAAAAGCTTCAGCACCTTTCATCCCTCGTCCCGGCTCATCTACTAAGATAGCCCTCTTTCGCCCCGGCTTCCTGCCGACAAGGAAGCGTCTTTCTTCCTATTCATCGGATGACGGCTCAAGAACAACGAAAGGCGAAACGCAATTCGCCCCTCGTTTGTATACCGCCCAATTATGGAAATGACCTTCTTCCAAGGAAGTGCCTAATTTCCTATTCTTTTACGATCCAGGTGCCTGCTTTTCCTTTCAGCGCATCCCCTAACGTTTCCATCGCGGTGATCAGGCATCTTTTA
>CAZMHO010000031.1:0-1868 GCA_964566085.1 uncultured Thermotogaceae bacterium
GCAAAAAAAAGCCTGCCCGAGAGGTTGGCTTGCGCCACCTGCGAATCACGCGAATGTCAGAAGGCTTGTTTGAAAGGGAGAATGAGCGAGCCGATTAATATCCCTCTCATCTTGCGGGAAACCGATACCTTCCCGAAACCGCCGGACGAAAAAACGAGCTGTGCCTTGCGTTTTTGCGGGATAGAATGCGAAAACCCTTTCTTCCTTTCTTCCTCTGTAGTCGGAAGCAACTACGAGATGATCGCCAAGGCTTTCGAAATGGGGTGGGCCGGGGTCGTTTACAAAAGCATTAGCGCTTTCGTTCCGAAAGACGCTTCCCCCAGATTTGGGGTGCTACGCGCGGATAACGGCGAGATTATCGGTTTGAAGAACATCGAACAAACCTCTGACCGTACCCTTTCAGAAAACCTTTCCATTCTTCGGCGGCTCAAACGGGATTATCCTCTGAAAATCGTCATCGCTTCGATTATGGGCCGAAACGAGGAAGAATGGACTAAGTTGGCGAAAGCGGTGACGGCTACCGGCATCGATATGATTGAGTGCAACTTTTCCTCATATGGCCGCAGATGGCGTCGGCTCCGATGTTGGAGAAAACCCTGGCCTTGTTCAAAACTACGTCCGGGCTACGCTGAAAGGAACGCGTTTGCCGATTTTGGCAAAAATGACATCGAACACCGGGAACATGGAGATCCCAGCCATCGCGGCCGTAGAGGCGGGAGCGTCCGGAATCGCCGCGATCAACACCGTTAAAAGCTTGATGAATATCCATCCGGTTACCTTTTCTTCAGACCCCGACGTAAACGGAAAGACCAGCGTCGGGGGTTACTCCGGGAAAGCCGTGAAGCCGATCGCGTTACGCTTTATCCAATCTATGAAATCCAACGCAAAATTGAGCAACATCCCGATCAGCGGGATGGGAGGAATCTCGACCTGGCGAGATGCGATGGAATACCTCGCTGTGGGTTGCGAGAACGTTCAGGTCACGACCGCGGTTATGCTTTACGGGTATCGCATCATCGAAGACTTAGTCGATGGTTTGCGCTGTTATCTGGCCCACAACGGATACACGAACCTTTCTGAAATGATCGGCAAAGCGCTACCCCACGTCGTACCGGGGGAGGATCTCGACCGGGGCAGCCTTCAGTTTCCGAAGTTCGATAGAGAGCGGTGCATCGGGTGCGGACGGTGCGTCCTCTCTTGTTACGATGGCGGCCATCAGGCGCTTCGTCAAGATCCAGAAACCCGAAAACCGCTCTTAGATACGAATCGATGTGTGGGATGCCATCTATGTCTGGCCGTATGTCCGGTAGAAGCGATTATGCCTTCGAAAAGGGTACGAATAGATACCTAACGATAGGTGGGAGTAATGGGATAACAAAAAATCACAGCGAGTTGATCATACACTCGATAGATGTATCAGAAATAAACAACGATACCGGATTTTGCTGTATGGCGATGGGTGTTCCGGTTTACGCTGACTACTATCGGTTGCATGGATACCAGATTCTCCTGCTAATATATTGTCAGTTTAATAAAAAAGGGTTGATATAAAAGGTATAATATACGCGCTAAATATTGAACGGTAGAGGTCGGTCGGCATCATTAACCCGATAGGGGGTATCCGACGGGAGCCCTTGAGGTAAGAAACCGATACGGGTTAAGTCGGCGGAAGCGGCAAGGCAATCTAGGGAATGACCTTAGGGAAACAGTCGCTTGACTTTTGATCGTTCTTAAGTATTCGTCCGGCGTAAAGGGTTAACCCCGTTGATGGAGGCGACATCGGGTGATACGATGGGTGATAAAAAAGACCGTAAAAAATATTTTGGTGATAAAGACTTGGGCTATCAGAAGATCCGCGAGGGTAAGAT
>CAZMHO010000031.1:1878-2441 GCA_964566085.1 uncultured Thermotogaceae bacterium
ATTAAAAAGACCGTAAAAAATTACACAGCTACCTCAGATAAAAAAGTGAGGGAACCGTATGGCTTACTCGCCGGAACGTTGGGGATCGGCTGTAATCTTCTCCTTTTCGCGATGAAGTTGGCGATCGGGCTAAAAACGAGCAGTATCGCCATCTTGTCCGACGCTTTCAACAACTTAACCGATTTGGGTTCCGCGACGGTTTCCTTACTCGGGATAAAAGTCAGCAATCGTCCTCCCGATAAGGAGCATCCCCAAGGACACGGACGCTTCGAATATATCTCGACCTTAGTCGTGTCCTTTATTATTTTCGGTTTTGGTTTCGAACTGCTTTCCCGTGCGGTTCAAAAGATCGGAAACCCGGAACCGATTGGGTTCGACCCGCTCGCGCTGGCGATATTAGGTGTCTCTGTTCTGATCAAACTATGGATGTTTTCCTACAACAGGTACATCGGGAAAACCATCGTGTCGGGCATCTATCGTGCTGCGGCCGCGGACAGCCTGAATGACGTGATCGCGACGACCTCTGTGATCGTAGCGATGGTTTTCGGGTCGGCTACTTCTTT
>CAZMHO010000031.1:2451-8583 GCA_964566085.1 uncultured Thermotogaceae bacterium
TGTGGGTATCTCCGCCTTCATTCTTTGGACAGGTTTCCGAATCGCGAGAGATCCCATCAACGTATTGCTCGGTTCTTCCCCTTCCCCGGAATTGGTAAGGAATATCCGGGTAATGGTGCCGAAAGATCAGTATATTTGGGGGACCCACGACTTGGTCGTTCATGATTACGGACCGGGAAGGGTGCTCGCCTCTATCCACGTGGAAGTCCCTGATACGGTTAATATTGTCGAAATTCACTCGGTTATCGATGAACTAGAGCGGAAGCTTTCCGAACAACTTGGCATAGAAATCGTCATCCATACTGATCCCGTCTGTACGAACGCCGAGATCGTCGATCGCATCTCCGCGCAATTGCGGCAGGTTGCCGGCGAAATCGACCCCGACATATCCATCGGGCGCATTCGGGTTATCAGGGGCCGTTCCCGCACGGCGATACGCTTTACGATCGCGGACCAGGCGAAGCACGGCCGTTACGACTCCGAAGGAGTCGCGCGACGAATTCAAGAAACCATGGCGAAAGAAAACCCGCATTATGCATGTTTTATCGATGAAATGAACGGAGATTGATCAAAGAAACGATAGAAAACGGAAACGGGAGGAAAGAATATGTGGTTTTCGCGCACTCCTGAAGAGATTTTGGGAGAATTGAAGGTACGCAAGGAAACCGGTTTGTCTTCTGTTGAGGCGACCCTGCGGTTAGCTCGAGACGGTTTGAATCGTCTGAAGGAGAAACCGCAAAAAGGTTTGATCGCGCTGTTCTTCGACCAGCTTAAGGATATGCTGATCTATGTTTTGCTAGGGGCGACGGTCATCACGCTGGTGATTGGCGAGTATACCGATGCGGTCATCATTCTCTTGGTTGTCGTTTTGAACGCGGTCATCGGCGTGGTTCAGGAGTATAAAGCGGAAAAGGCGATCGAGGCGTTGAAAAAGATGTCTTCGCCAAAGGCCCTTGTCAGGAGAGATGGCGAAGAGAAAGAGGTCGACTCCGCACAAATCGTTCCAGGCGATATCGTCATTATCGCTACCGCACGCTACATTCCCGCGGACGTGAGACTGATCGAAACCGTCAATCTACAGATAGAGGAGTCGGCCTTGACGGGCGAATCCGTTCCGGCGACGAAAAATGCGAAAGACCTTCACACAAACCCAAAAACGGCGATCGGAGACAAGACGAATATGGCCTTTATGTCCACCGTTACCACTTACGGGCGCGGAGAAGGCGTCGTGGTGGCTACCGGGATGGAGACCGAAATCGGTAAGATCGCAAAAATACTGGATGAGGAAACCGATGAAAAAACGCCTCTGCAAAAGCGTTTGGATGAGTTGGGGAAAGTGCTTGGGATCGTCGCGATCGTTATTTGTGTCTTGATATTCTTCGTAGGCCTGATACAGAAGCGAGACCTTTTCGAAATGTTCCTGACCGCGATCAGTTTAGCGGTCGCGGCGATTCCGGAGAGTTTAGCCGCTATCGTTGCTATCGTATTGGCTCTGGGCGTCACGCGTATGTCGCGAAAGAACGCGATCGTTAAGCGGCTGCCCGCCGTTGAAACGCTCGGTTCGGTAAACATCGTCTGTTCGGATAAGACCGGAACATTGACACAGAATAAGATGACCGTCGTAAAAACCTATCTCTACCAGCGCTTAAAAGAGGGGGGCGAGGAGAGGGAGGTTCAGCGCCTTTCCAATGATGAGAATGCCTTAGTTAAAACGTTCGTGTTATGTTCCGACGCTACCTCGGAAAACGGCCGATCGACCGGAGATCCGACCGAGATCGCGTTGATCGTGCTAGGCAACCATTACGGTCTAAAAAAAGGAACTCTGAACACGAAGCATCCGAGAGTGGCGGAAAAACCGTTTGATTCGAATCGGAAACTGATGTCCACCGTTAATCAGGAAGGCGCCGCGTTTCGCGTCCATACCAAAGGGGCGATCGACAATTTGTTAAAAATCTGCACAACCCTCCTCGTAAACGGCACGGTCGTCCCTTTCACGACTTCAATGAAACGAGAGGTGTTACAAGTATCCGAAGAGATGTCCAACCAGGCGCTGAGAGTGCTCGGGGCGGCATACCGCGACGCCGATCACATCCCTTCTCTCGAAGAAATGGAAGAAAACCTCACGATGCTGGGTTTCGTAGGAATGATCGATCCCCCCCGATCGGAAGTGAAGGCTTCTATTCAGGAGGCGAAAAAGGCTGGAATCACAGCCGTCATGATCACGGGCGATCATAAGAACACGGCCTTGGCGATCGCGAAAGAACTTGGTATCGCTGAGAACGATACCCAAAGCATCTCCGGTGAAGAGATAGATCAAATGCCCGACTCGGTTTTCTCAGAAGCGATCAGCCGATACCGTGTTTTCGCCAGAGTCTCTCCGGAGCACAAGATCAAGATCGTCAAAGCCTTTAGGGCAAAGGGTAACATCGTATCGATGACCGGAGACGGGGTCAACGACGCCCCTTCATTAAAACAAGCAGATATCGGCGTCGCTATGGGGATCACGGGCACGGATGTGACGAAAAGTGCCAGCGATATGATACTCACCGACGACAACTTCACAACGATCATCCATGCGATCGAAGAAGGCCGGAATATCTACAACAATATCAAAAAGACGGTAACCTTTTTGCTGTCTTGCAATATTGGAGAGATCATCACGATATTCGTTTCTCTCCTGTTTTTTTGGCCCGTTCCGCTATTACCCGTCCAGATTCTGTGGATTAACCTTATCACCGATTCGTTGCCTGCGATTGCCTTGGGCGTGGAGCCGGGGGATCCGGATGTGATGAAGCGGAAACCCCGGAACCCGAAGTCCAGCTTCTTCTCCGAACACGCCGGTTTGAACATCCTCTTAGACGGGTTTTTAATCGGATTGTTAACGTTGGCGGCCTTCTATTTCGGGTTGGCCGAGCATCAAGTCAGTCCGACATCAGGGACTATCCCCGAGGAGGTTCTTGCCTACTCCAGAACGATGGCTTTTGTTGTGTTAGCGACCTCCCAGTTATTCTATTCGCTCTCCAAGAGAAGCGCGTCCAAAACTGCGTTCGAACTCGGTCTGTTCACCAATCGGGTTCTGTTAGGCGCCATCGTCTTAGGGGTTCTGCTGCAATTGGCGGTCATCTCTGTTCCGTTCCTCTCCAACGCCTTCGGGGTCATGCGCCTTAGTCTGCAGGACTGGGGGATCGTCTTTCTGTTTTCGTCGATTCCGCTGATCCTCAAAGAACTTGTAAAGATGTTTACACGCGTCTTTCATAAGGGGGAGGATTTTCATTTCCACTCGGAATAAGGGATACGGAAAAAATAATGTGTTCTATACAATCGCGTATCGGGCGAAAAATATGTTCGTTACCTTTCGATGTTCGTGATATAATAATCTCATTCATCCGCCGGTTATTCGATCGATTAAAAACCTCCGCGGAGCCGCCTCCCTTGACACAGACAGTCGCGTTTTCCGGGTTACGCGAGGTAGTCTGCTCTTGATCGGGTAACCAACCGTCTTTTACGAATCTCATAAGGAGGGAAAGCGATGTCAAAGCTCAGTATTATCGAAGGAATCGGTGAAGCTTACGAACTCATACTCAAAGAGGCGGGGGTCACTTCCATCGAAAAATTACTCGAAGCCTGCACCTCAAAGAATGGGAGAACGGAACTTGCCAAAAAGGTCGGCATCAACGAAAAACTCGTTTTGAAATGGGCAAATCACGCGGATCTCATGCGGATAAAAGGGGTCGGTGGAGAATACTCCGAGCTCCTCGAAGCGGCGGGGGTCGATACCGTTCCAGAACTGGCCAAGCGCAAATCGGACAATCTGTATAAAAAGATGGTAGAGGTCAACGAACAGAAGAAACTGGTACGCAAGCTGCCCACCCCCAAACAAGTGGAAGATTGGACAAAGCAAGCGGCCTCGCTCCCACGCATTCTACACTATTGATTCGTCAGCTATAAATCCCGATAAAAGAATCGCTTCATCAGAAGCGATTCTTTTATCGGTGAACTTGAATATTCCAGGGGTTGACGCTACGCCTCGTTTCTGCTTATTATAAATCCGACGACTGCGGTGAGAAAAGCCTCGGGTTTTTCCAAAAAGGCTGCATGCCCGGCATCCGGCACTTCCAAGACTGTGGCCTCGGGGATGAGGTTCCCCATCTCTTTCATCTCTTTCGCCGGGGTCAAGATATCCTTTTCCGCGCATAAGATCAACGTGGGGATGCGAATGGCGGGTAAAACGTCCCGACAATCGAAACGGTTTGCGCTTCGAGATAATCGGATGAAGGCTTGGAACCATTCTGGAGTGAGCGCGTGCCTAAAGGCTTTTTGACGGTCTTTCAACCATTCCAGGCGTTGGCTGTAGAAGGTGTTCGAATAGATACTGGGTATGGTGAGGCTGAAGAACCGCGCCCCGTCGTTAAGAGAGGCCGCGACCTCCCATCCCTCTCCGACGGCGACCAGATAGTTGGATACCTGAGGTAAAACCGTCACCAGCTCCAGGGTTTTTAAACGGTGCTGGTTTTCCCGGCAAAACTCCAGCGCCACTTGCCCACCATAGGACACGCCCATCATGTGCGCCCGGTCGATCCCTAAATGATCGAACAGTTCGATGAGATCTGGAACGTGAACATCGCAGGTGTAGGGCTCGACGTGCTTTGACGATTGCCCTTGATCCCGAAAATCGACCAACAACAATCGGAAATGTTTCGCGATGCGCCCCGTGTAGTCCTTCCAACTGGACACGCTCATCATGATTCCGTTTAGGAAAACAACCCAATCGCCTTGAGATCCGAAAACATCGTAGTACAGTCTTCCGCCCGCCTTGAGCTCTAAAAACACGCCCATCAGCTCCCGAAGAATTCTTTAATAATCTGAACGGCGAGATCAGGGTTTTCCACGTTCACGCTATGGCCGATACCCGGAAGTTTCTTGACCGACGCGTTCGGTAACCGCTTAAGCGTTTCTGATAACAGTTTATCCGTGATCAGCAGGTCATGCTCTCCGAAGAGGATGAGTACCGGGCATTTAATTTTGTGCAGATCGGACAGGTAGTTGTATTGCTCCAAAGCGCGCGCATTTTCGGTAAAACCGCGCGAGTCCATCACCATGGCGTCATTGACGAGCCTTTCCAAAAGCTTGTCCGGATCGCCGGATGGAATCGTGCCGGCTAATGCCGCTTTTAACAGGTCTCGGTTGTTCCGGTAGAGATTGAGTGCGGGGTAATACTCTTCCGGCGTTATCAATCCTTCGGCGGGAGCGGGATCAATCAGGAGGATGCGGTCCACTCTGTCGGGGTTTTTTACCGCGTAGTCCCAGATTACCGCGCCTCCTAACGAATGGCCGATCAGATTGACTTTGTCTTCCTTGAAGACATCGACGAACGCCTTCAACTCTCTCCCGTAATTTGCGATCGAAATTTCTCTGCTGGGTTTCTCAGAATCTCCAAACCCTAATAGATCGATCGCCACACCGCGGAAAGGGGTCCTTTCCAATCGCGTGATCACCGGTTGGAACCAGCGCCACGAACCGAAGTTCCCGTGAACCATGAACAGCGGTTTGCCTTGAGGATTCCCACCGATTTCGTAATGAATCTTCCCTTCAGATATGTTCACGTACATTTCTTTTCCTCCTACCACCGAAGAGGTTCTCATTTTTCTTCTAATCCAGGCAAAGGGGATTCCGAAATATTTCAGATTGAGCAATTGCAGCCCGTATCCGAGACCTCGGGGGAAGAAGAGAACGACGATAACGAGCAACACTCCGAAGATAACGGACAAAGGCAGATTCGCCCTGCTAAAAAGGAACGGTAACGCGATCATCAGGATTGCGCCGATAAAGTTCCCCGAAAAAGAGGCCAAGCCACCGACGACGATCATCGCCAGCAGGTTGATCGAAACGCCCAACCCAAAGTCCGTAGGGGCGATATAGTTAATCGTATGAGCGTATAGCGCTCCCGCGATCCCGGCATAGATTGCGCTCAGCACAAAGGCGATGAGTTTATACTTCGCAACGTTGACACCGGAAGAGCGAGCGGCGAACCAAGGCCGCGTCTACAAACAACCTTCGTTGGAAGCGAGGGTTATCGGCTTTACGACGGACGGACAAAATGTCACGACTCTTTTAAAGGAAAAGGACTGGTAT
>CAZMHO010000031.1:8593-11734 GCA_964566085.1 uncultured Thermotogaceae bacterium
AAGAAAGTTAAAACCGAAAAGGAATAGAAAGAGGGTGCAGAAGGCGATAACGTAGTACTTTCCGAGATCGGATTTCAACACGTATCCGAAGAGGTCAAAGTTCGGAATATCCCGCATCCCGATATGTCCGCCCACGTAACTCCACGATCCTAAAAGCTGCTCGATCATGACCCCGAAGGCCATTGTAGCGATGGCCAAATAGAAGCCTTTCAACCGTAACGCCGGGAATCCGAGGACCAATCCGAACAACCCCGCCAGGCCGCCGGAGAGGAAGACGGTCACCACAAAGGGGATCTGGAAGTTTTTGGTTAAAATAGCCGATAAATAGGCTCCGACTGCGATGAATGAAGCATG
This sequence comes from uncultured Thermotogaceae bacterium, assembly GCA_964566085.1. Classification (GTDB taxonomy): domain Bacteria; phylum Thermotogota; class Thermotogae; order MWEM01; family MWEM01; genus MWEM01. The sequence goes on from CAZMHO010000031.1 coordinate 8,948, forward strand.
TCCGATCGAGATCTGCCCGGCGAAGCCGATCAGAATGTTCAACCCGAAAGCGGCGATACTGAAGATCAAAACCTGGCTGAAAATGCTTAAGAGGAAGGTCTGATTCAAGAATAGGAGAGGGAGGACAATCAGAGCAGCGGTGAAGAGAATGAAATTTCTTTTGCTATCCATGATCAAACCCTCCTTTTCGAAGATTTGCCCAGCAAACCTTCCGGTTTTGCGAGGAGCAAGATGATGATCACCATGAGCGCGAGAGCAGTTTTCAACTCCACCGAGATATATTTCGCGACGAGCTGCTCGATTATCCCCAGCAAGATGCCGCCAACGATCGCGCCGGGCAAACTGTCGAACCCGCCCAAAACGGCTGCCGTTAACCCCTGTACTTGGAGATTGAGCATCATATTCGGCTGGACCTGTTCTTTCGGGGCCGCCAAAATCGCAGCGAGGGCGCTTAAGCCAGTGCCGAGCCCCCAAGCGAAACCATAGACCCGGCCTACTTTGACGCCCATTAAATGAGAAGCCTCTTCGTTTTGGGAAACCATTCGAACGGCTAATCCCAGTTTGGTGTACTTGAGATAGAAGAAGGTGCCAAACACGATGGCGGTCGTCACGACGAAGATCAGAACGTCCTGCCTTGTAATGATGAGAAAGGAATTGCCCAAGTTGATCCGGTAAGGAATACCGGTGATGAGGTTGGGCAATTGTTTGAAGTCTTGCTTCCAGATAAGTAACGCCATCCCTTCCAGAATCATCAGCATTCCTAACGTAATGATCAGCATCGCCGAATGAGAGAGATGGCGGATCGGTCGCAGTAGGAATTTTTCTGTGAGGATCCCCAGAAAGACAGCAAAGGTGATTCCGATGGCGACGGCGAGATATAGGTTCAACCCGAGGAGGGTATAGAATGTAAAGGTTATGTACGCTGCAAACATTCCCATATGCCCGTATGCGAAATTTACGACTCCGGTCGTTTTATGAATGATGACCAGTCCGAGTGCAACAAGGGCAAAGAGGCTTCCTTCCCTTAATCCCAGTATGAATTGTTGTAACAGCACGGCGTTCACCTATCCTCCCAGGTATTTCTTCTTAACGTTCTCGTTCTTCAAAAGGTCATTTCCGTTTCCTTCTAAAACGACTTTCCCAACTTCGAGAATATACGCGTAATCCGCGATATGTAAAGCCGCATTGGCGTTTTGTTCTACCAAAAAGATCGTCGTGCCCTCTTCCCTCAGTTTGACCAAAGTATCGAAGATCTGTTCCACGATCTTGGGCGCCAAACCGAGAGAAGGCTCATCCAGCATCAGTATCTTCGGAAAGGCCATTAAGGCCCTGCCTATGGCGAGCATCTGCTGCTCTCCTCCGGACAAGGTTCCTGCCATTTGCCTTCTCCTCTCCTTTAGGATCGGAAAAAGCGAAAAAACGTTCTCCTGCAGAACGCGTACGTGATTGCGATCTTTTAACGTGTAGGCTCCCGCTAACAGGTTTTCTTGAACCGTTAGAAAAGGAAAGAGTTTTCGCCCTTCTGGACAGTGAACGATCCCTTTTTGCACGATTTCCGAAGGTTGAGAACGATGCACGATCTGGTCAAGAAAGGTGATCTCTCCCGATTCGATGCGGTTTAGGCAAGAGATCGCGCGTAAGGTCGTCGATTTCCCTGCGCCGTTGGCTCCGAGCAGAGCGGTGATTTGTCGTTCTTTAACGCTCATGTCAATTCCTTTCAGCGCTTCCACGTATCCGTACTTCAGCTTTACCCCTTTGAGTTCAAGCATATTTATTCTCCCCCAGATAGGCCTCGATAACGACCGGATCGTTCCGAATCTGCTTAGGTTCTCCTTCTGCGATCTTCTTCCCGAAGTTCATCACCGTGATCCGGTCCGAGATATCCATGACCAAGGACATGTCATGCTCCACCAGCAGAATCGTGATGCCGATTCCCCGGATACTTCGGATGATTTGCTTCAATTCTTGGGTTTCTGAGGGATTCAGCCCCGCTGCGGGTTCATCGAGCAATAGAATGACCGGATCGCTCATCATCGCCCGTCCGATCTCGACCATCTTTTGGAGCCCATACGGTAACTGGCCGGCATAACTGCCTAATCGATTCTTGAGTCCTAAAAAATCCGACACTTCGATCGCCTTTTCCTGGGCTTTCTTTTCTTCCGAATGCAGCGACTTCGTTTGAAAGGCTTCCTGCAAAATGTTCGTGTTCACGCGGTCATGATAACCCACGAAGAGATTTTCCTTTACCGTCATCATTCTAAAAATTTCTAAATTTTGAAAGGTTCGGGAGATACCGATTTGAACCGTCTGATGCGGTTGAAGCTTCAGAAGGTTCTTCCCGCTCAGAGATATCTCGCCGGAGGTAGGTTGTATCACCCGTGTGATGACGTTGAAAAGGGTAGTTTTACCGGCTCCGTTCGGACCGATAAGGGCGTGGATTTCTCCGGCTTCTACCAAGAGGTCGATTTCGCTGACCGCAACCAATCCGCCAAATTTTACCGTTGTTCGATTGACTTCCAATAGACCCACAGCGTCACCTCTTTCATAATAATCAGATAAAAAAGGGGACTCTTTCCAGAGCCCCCTTCCGAATGCCTTATTTCGAATCGATCCAGTCGGAAACTCTTTGCCAAACGCCGTTGACGACTTCCATCGCGTACATGGCCTGCAAACCGACTCGGCAAGTGTTATCGCCGACGCTGAAAGGTTTGTAAGAGATGATGGGGCTAATCAGACCCTGCCATCCGTTCATCGTTTCAAGCGCTTGGACCAAACCTTCTCGTGTCG
>CAZMHO010000031.1:11780-15492 GCA_964566085.1 uncultured Thermotogaceae bacterium
CTGCTCGGAATCAGCATCGCCCAACCACACCCAAGCCATGGCCTGGGCGCCTTCGGCTGCTCCTTGAGATAGCTGGATCACTTGGATGTCGGAGTTGGGGTAGCTCATCACGATCTTGGCGTCCAAACCGTATTGCTTCGCTTGGATCATAAAGTTGGGTGGCTGTTGTCCATACATCGACAAGAAGACGGCGTCGACATCGGCGGCCATCAGTTCAAGAATCTCGTTGTCGAAAGAAGTGGCGCTCGGATTCACCGGGATCGCTTTTACCAAAAGTTTCTCCAGGCGATTTTTCACTAACCAGGACTGCAATCCGGCAAGTTCTTCCTTCCCGTCATCGGCTGCCCTGTAAACGATACCGATGCGTTTGGCGCCCAAGTTCCTTGCGAGATATTTCGCGACGATCGGGCCTTCCACCGAATAATAATTGGGTTGTACGGAGAAGATGTACCGATTAGGCGGAACCGCTAAGGCGAGCGCCCCGCTTCCCTGATAGACAAAAGGAACTTTGCCGTCGTTCAAATACTTCATAACGGCGAGACACCCCGGCGTACCTAATCCGCCGACGATCGAGAAAACTTTATCCTGCTCGACCATCCGTTTCACTTCGACAACGGTCTTCGCCGGGTTAAACTGATCGTCCGCCACCAGCAATTCTATCTTTCGCCCGAATACGCCACCGTTGGCGTTAACCCAATTAAAGTAGGCGTCCATCCCTTTTCTCATCGACAAACCGATATAGGCGACCGGACCCGATAGGGCTTGGAAACACCCGATCAAAACCTTATCCTTGGAAATTCCCGGTTCGGCAAAGACTAATCCGGATACGAGCAATGAAACCACTAACAGCAAAACAAATAGTTTCTTCATACTTCCACCTCCTGAGTGTTTTTCCTTGCGTTAAATGAGACCGTATTCATGTACTTCCTTCCTGAGCTTTTCCCTATGATCCGGGTGAGCTATTCCTATCAATAATTCAGCCCGTTGATTGACCGGCTTTCCGCGCAAGCGCACCGCGCCGTACTCGGTGACGACCCAATCCAAATCGTGCCGCGGGACAGTAACCGGCGAGCCGGGCTTGAAGATCGGAACGATTTTGCTTTCTCCTTTCCGCGTTGCGGACTCAAGCGCAATAATGCCTTTTCCACCCCCGCTCATCGATGCCCCGCGATGCGTATCCAATTGTCCGCCCGCTCCGCTGTAATGGGTGGTTCCAAGGCCTTCGGAACAAACCTGGCCGGTACAGTCCACCATCAGGGCGGTATTAACGGATACCATGTTCTTATTTTGACAGATCACGTACGGGTCATTGACATACTTGCCGCGCAACAGCCAAACCCCGGGGTTGTCGTCGACGAAATCGTACATCTTTTTCGATCCGAGGGCGAAAGTGCAAACTGCTTTCCCGGGCCATAACGTTTTTTTTCGGTTGGTGATCACTCCCGCTTCGAAAAGGTCGATCATCGACTCGGTAAACATCTCGGTGTGGATCCCAATTTCCCGTTTATCGAGCAACAGCTTGCTCACCGCGTTCGGGATGCCGCCGATGCCTATTTGAAGTGTGGATCCGTTCGGGATGAGCTCCGCGATATGGTTCGCAATCCCCTTTTCGATTTCAGAAGGGATGGTATCGGGCAGAACGGGGATCGCGTAATCCACTTCATACAGGTAATCGATATCAGATATGTGAATCTGCGTATCACCGTGAGTGCGTGGCGCGTTCGGGTTTACTTCCACGATGACGGTTTTGGCTTTTTCGATCACGTCTTTTTCATAGGTGACACTGAGCGATAAAGAAAAAAACCCATGCTCATCCATCGGCGAAACCATACCGATGTAGATATCGGGGTCTCCTAAGGAAAGCAGGTTCGCTCCGGCTTCATGCAAGTTGTTCGGTACATAGGTCGAATTGAGAATGCCTTCCTTCAGAGACTTTCTTATTCCTGCGCTGTGGAACCAGGAGTTGTTCATAAAGGAAGACTCCAATCCCGGCTGCCGATAAAAAGCATACTCTTTCATGTTCAAGCAAGTGTATATTTGAACATTTTTCACACGGTCTGCGATGGTATGGAGTTCCGAAAGAAAGGATTGCGCTTCCATACAGCACATCCCGGTGACGATCACCTGATTCGACTGGATCGACTGCAACACACGGTTGAGATCTATCTTTTTCGCGTTATAGGCTTCCGTAAAGATCCCCACGGGAAGTGACCTCCTTCTACTGCTTTCCTGCTATTCCGTAAGCCCCCATCGCACGACGGAAGAGGCCCAAACGAATCCCAGTCCGGCGCCCACCATCACGATGAGGCTACCCTCTTGAATCTTTCCTTCGCGAAGTCCGATTTCGATCGATAAAATCTGGTCGTTCTGCCCGATATGCCCGTAATCCTGGAGATAGGTTGTCTGGTCTTCTGTGAGCCCCAGTTCAGCTAAAACCGCGAGATGAGCAGACTTTTTGAAATGCAAGATGGCGAGGTAATCGATGTCTTTCTCGGTGTACCCTGATTTCCTTAAGGATTCGCGAATGACAGCGTAGAAGTTGGGCATTGTCTTTTCACCGAGACGGGTCTTGAACTCCTTGGCATCGCCTTGTATCTTGAAATGGAAGTTATCCAGGTCTTCTGCGACGGGGGGCCATGTTTTCGCTCCCCCGACGGGAACCACACAGCCCTCGGAAAAGGAGCCGTCTCCTTTGAAGGCGGACTCCAGCAAAATGTTCCGATCGTAGCCTTTTCTCAAGACCATCGCGGTGCCGCCGGCGCCGATATCGAACATGAAGGAAGTATCAGCCTCCTTCAAACTGATCAAATCGGAGTTGCGATAACCAGAAACCAGCAGAACCGTTCGCAGATCGTCGTTATTGCGCATCAGGCTTTTCGCCGTTTCCATCCCCGCCATCATCGACCCGCACATGGCTTCCATATCAAATCCCCATGCGTTCTCGGCACCCAAATCGTAAGCCACTTTCAAACTGGCCAACCAGCAAGGATAGTCTTTATGCTGAGCGCCATTCCAGAGTATGAGATCGATATCGAGCGGCGCGACCTTTGCCATCTCCAGGGCTTTAATTGCCGCTTGAAGCCCCATAAAGCTGGTCGTATCCTGAGGGCCGGGAATGGGTTTGCGGGAAACTCCGAACTTTTGATCGATCACCTCTTCCGGAATTCCGGTGGCAAAAGAGAGGTCCTTCGCGGTCATATAGGTAACAGGCAGGTAGCTTCCGATGCCGGCGATTCCGATCTTTTCCATTTTACTCATACAAACCCTCCGGGACTAAACATTGCGGAGGATAACCGCTGTTCCCATGCCTCCGCCGATGCACAAACTGGCCAAACCGATCTTGGCCCCCCTTTTCTTCATCTCATAGAGAAGCGTGACGATGATCCGGTTTCCACTGGCGCCAATCGGGTGTCCTAAAGCGATCGCGCCTCCGTTGACGTTGACGCGGTCATACAGCCATTCGTCGCTTACACCGTGCTCTGCCTTCAAGTCGGCCATAACGGCTAAACTTTGCGCGGCAAATGCTTCATTCAATTCGAGGAGATCGATATCTTTCAGAGATAGATTCGCGTTTTTCAGGGCTTTCGAGATCGCACCGACCGGTCCGATTCCCATGATGCTGGGGTCGACGCCGTGCTGGGCCCAAGAGACCACTTCTACGAGAGGGGCGTATCCGTTGCCCTTGACCGCCTCTTCAGAAACTAAGACGGTC
>CAZMHO010000031.1:15502-19744 GCA_964566085.1 uncultured Thermotogaceae bacterium
ACGGTCATAGACGCTCCGTCGTTTATTCCGGAGGCATTTCCGGCCGTGACGGTTCCATCTTTCTTAAAAGACGGTTTCAATTTCGCCAACCCCTCCAAAGTTGTCCCTTTGCGGGGATGCTCGTCCGTATCGATGGCCATCTCACCCTTTTTATCTTTCAGGACGACCGGCACGATTTCATCCTTGAACCGTCCCGTTTCAATCGCGTGAATCGCTTTTTCCTGGCTTTTCAGCGCAAAAGCGTCCTGAGCTTCACGAGAAATCCGGTATCTTTCCGCCAAGTTCTCCGCCGTGATCCCCATATGGTAGCGGTTGAAGACGTCCGTTAACCCGTCCATGACGGCGTGATCGTAGATTTCGCCGTGACCGAGCCGATAACCGCTCCGCCCTTGAAGCAGCAAATACGGGGCCATATCCATATTTTCTATCCCCCCGGTCAAGACCACTTCGGCCTCCTCCGCCATAATATCGACGGCGCCCATCATGACCGCTTTCATACCGGACCCGCAGAGCATGTTGACCGAAAATCCCGGCCTATCGACGGGGATACCGGCATGAACGCTCACCTGCCTCCCAGGACCCATGCCCAACCCTGCGGAAAGGATATTGCCGAGGATCGTTTCGCATACGTCTTTCGGTTCGACATTAGCCTGTTCCATCGCCGCTTTGGCGGCCACGACTCCCAGTTGAACCGCCGGAGTCGTCTTGAAGGATCCTCCGAAGGCGCCGATAGCCGTTCGTTTCGCTCCGATGATATATATCTTCTTCATGAAACAACCTCCCGAATTTTTATCGAAGAGATCAGAGACTTCGCGGGCGGACTTCGGAAGCCCACGAAGTCTCGCGATCGGCTCCGATCGTACCTTCCGTTATTCTTTTTTTTTCCTGCGTTTTCTTGGCAGGTATTCTCTGCGCTGCATGTGACTGTAAAAAGCCTTTCAGTCCGTATAGGATTATTCGTGAAAGCGGTTCTAACACGGTTCGATTATCGTATTGCGCGGCATTCTCTATTAAAAATAAGGAAAACCCGATAGAGTGGCCGATACCCATCAAGATGGCGGCTAAGTGTTCCGGTTCGAACGGATGGATCTCGCCTCGGTCGATCGATCGCTTTAAAGCGGTTTCATATGGTTTCTGAAGGGAATCGTAGTAGGCGATAGAAATCGAGGCGTCCACGAACTCCGCTTCTCTCACGATCGCGTACATCCAGCGATGTTTTTGAAAAAAATGAAGGAACCCGCAATAGGCGGCCAACTCTTGATCTCTGCGGTCTGCAAAGCGCGCCGCGTAGCTTTTGATCTGATGACGAAGTCCTCTGCTCGTTTGATGAACCAACGCCCGAAGAATATCTTCTTTCATCCTGAAATAGACGTAGACCGTTCCGACACTGCACTGAGCCGCTTCCGAAATGTGATGAATCCCCGTCCCGGTAAACCCGTTCCGGCCGAAAAATTCTTCGGCGGCTTCCAGTAAGAGGCTGCGAGTTGTTTCACCCTTTGTTTTTGCTTTCTCTGCGACGGTACTCGCATCGCTTAAGTTGAGGTACACATCTTCGTCGACAACGAACTCCCCGTGGGAAATGCCGGTGAGCGAGAAGGATTTTAGGGTCGCGCGCACCGTGGAGGGAACGGGCTCCCCTTTCCACAAGATCCAAAAACCGCTCAAATAATAGATCGGTCCCCAAAGAAACCAAAAGAGCGCGCGACTCTCCTCCGGGGTCGCTTTTCGGTTCAGAAACCCGTTTAACTTTTGGTGCAAACGAACCGAAAAGGCTTTCCCGACTTCGAGATCGATGAACTCCGCTTCCCGGAAGACCTTATACACCCCGCGGTTTTCCCACAGCAAGTCGAAGAATCGGTTTAAAAGGTTATCCAGACGTTCTTCTACCGTGTTTTCGTCCGTGAAGGGTTGAAAATCAAAGTCAAAGACAAAATCAAAGAAACGGTCGCAAATCTTTCGGAAGACCATTTCTTTAGAGTCGAAATATTGGTAAAACGCTGCCGGAGAGATCCCTAACGCTTTAGAGATCGTGAGGACGGAGGTCTTGTGATACCCCCTGTCGAGGAACAACGCCTGAGCTGTTTCGATGATATCGTGGTACGTTTTTTCCCCTTTAGTCGAAAGGGGGATTCTCCGTTTCGGCATCGTTTTTCTCTCCTCAGTGAATAGGGAACCCGGGGTTAGATCGTCAATCCTCCGTTGACGCCCAAAACCTGGCCGGTGACGTAGCGCGCTTCATCGCTGGCGAGGTATAAAAAGGCGTAAGCGATATCTTCCGGTTCTCCCATCATTTTCAACGGGGTTTTTTCAATCATGAAATCGATGATCTTTTCGGGCATAATCTTGGTCATCGGTGTACTGATAAATCCCGGAGCAACCGCGTTGGCCCGGATTTTATAGCGCGCGAGCTCTTTGGCCCAGCTGAACGTCATCCCGATCACACCCGCTTTTGTTGCTGCGTAGTTCGTCTGTCCCACATTTCCGAACTGACCGACGATCGAGGAGGTCGTCGTAATGGACCCGCTTCCGGCTTCTTTCATATAGGGGATCGCGGCTTGAGTGACATTGAAAGTTCCCTTTAGATTGACGTTGATCACTTTATCCCATTGTTCTTCGGACATCTTGTGTAAAAACGCGTCTTGTGTGATACCGGCATTGTTTACCAAGGTATCCAACTTCCCGAACTCAGCGACGATTCTTCCGACGACTGTCTTGACCTCTTCGCGATCCGTAACGTCCAAATGAAAGCCTTTGACCTTTCCGGGGAGCCCCGCGGCTTCTTCTTCCACTCGCGCAAGATCTTCGTCCAACACATCGCACGCGGCCACATGGGCGCCTTCCTTTGCAAAAAGCATACAGATCGCTTTCCCTATCCCTCTCGCTCCACCGGTCACGAGAGCAACTTTTCCGTTTAAACGCATGGCGCACCTCCTCATGATATCTGAATCACCTATCATCTATCAAATGAATCACCTGTCACATTTCATGATAAACCCTCAAGCGGAAAAAATCTAACGCGAAATTTAACCCATGGGCGCGATCATCAGAAGAATGCTCGCTATTGGGAAAGATTGCTTTGATTTTCTTGGATTTTTAACGCAGTTGCTATGGCTGAGACGGTAAGCGTTCGACCATGCGAAGGCACGATCCTTTCAGGCTTTTTCGACAGGATTCTCTTCCAAGAGCGTAGAAGCGCTTGTCTATCCTCATAGACAAACGGGAAGGGATTGGCTTTAAACAGATTGAGCGGGATATTCGCGAATGTGTCCCCGGCGATGAGGGTTCTATCGTCAAAGAGGATGCATACGGAACCGGGCGTATGCCCGGAGGTGTGGAGCAGGGTGGCATCGATGCCCAGGTCTCTTAGCAGCGGCGATTCCTCTTCGCCGATGACAAGATCTTGCGATCGACGCGGAAGGGGCGTGAAGGTCGCCTGAACGTTCGCCTTTTTCGAAAACCCCTCTATTGTATGATTGGCGTAGGTCGCCGCTTGATTTCTTCCGGATAGGAGCGCCGCTTCCTCGCGGGCATGAAAGATCAAGCGAGCCTTCGGGTTAGATTCCAGCAGAGAGGCAACGATCCCCGTGTGGTCTTCATGGTGATGAGTGAGAAGAATGGCGGTTATCTGCGAAGTTGTGATGCCCAGCCGCTTCAGCCGACGATAGAACCGGTCTCGGTAAGCGAAAGGGACGGTATCGATCAAGATCACTCCATTTTTGGAGCGGATGATGGTGAAGCGCGTTAACCCCATTTTTACGGTACGATACGTTTCCAAAATTTTCTCCCCCTTTCTTTATGCCATAATTGTAGCATACCACGGGAGGAATCATCGATCCTTTGGAACCAGACCCGCCGGAGAGCGCGCGTCGGAATCGGCTATATTTTCTCGAAGGGAGGCGATCGTACAACCGAACGGAAGAGAAGCGTTCGCCGCGCCAATCGTGATATACTAACAAGTAGCCATAGGAGCGGGAGGGGTAATATGTGCGGGATCTTCGGGTTCGTGGGGGATAAAAGGCCCCTGCAGGAATTGATCGACGGGTTGAAAAAAATGGAATATCGCGGATACGACAGCGCCGGGATGGCATACACGGAAGAGGGAAAACTGGTGATTGCGAAAAAAACGGAACGGGTCGCCCAATTAGAGAAAACCTACCAGAATCGGTTGTCGCTCCTTGTAACCTCCGCGATCGCGCATACCCGTTGGGCAACGCACGGCGTTCCCTGCCGCAGGAATTCTCA
>CAZMHO010000031.1:19754-22521 GCA_964566085.1 uncultured Thermotogaceae bacterium
CCCCATTCCGATTGCTCCGGTCGGTTGGCCGTTGTCCATAACGGTATCATCGAAAACTACAGCGAGCTTAAGAACAAACTGCTCGCCAAAGGCCATACCTTCCGTTCCGATACAGACACCGAAGTGATCGTTCACTTGGTCGAGGATTTCTACCAAAACGATATCCAGGAAGCGTTTTTACTTGCCTTGAGAGAACTTCGCGGGGCATACGCGATCGGATTGATCGATACGCGAAACCCAACGATGCTCTTGGCCGCTCGGGAAGGAAGCCCTCTCCTCGTCGCCAAAATCCCGAACGGAGGGGTGATTTCCTCCGACGTATCCGCGTTATTGTCTTCTAGTAAAGAGGTATACGATATGGATGATCGCGAAGTCGTCGTGATCGAGCCGGGACGATGCGCCTTTATGGATCTCTCCGGCCACTCCCACCTTCGTTCCACACGCTGGATCGACTGGGAGATCAGCTCGGCGGAAAAATCGGGGTATACCTATTATATGGAAAAGGAGATAGCGGAAGAACCACAGGTCTTTCGTCTGTGTTTGGCCGGGAGGGCGACAGAATCAGGGGACTTTCTTCAGGAATTGAATGATTGGAACGAGTCTTTTCAGGGTTGCCAAAAGATCACCGTCATCGCGGCCGGGACGAGCTATCACGCGGCATCGGTTTTCAAATACGCGTTGAACGAGTTATCACCGATCGACACAACGGTGGAAATCTCTTCTGAATTCCGTTACTATAGCCATATTCCCGCTGAAGTGAACCGCCTATTCGTTGTGGTTTCGCAATCGGGTGAAACCGCGGATACGGTCGAATGCGTGAAACGCATCAAACGAGACGGCGGGAAGGTTTTGGCGATAACCAATGTGGTGGGATCGACGATCCACCGCATCAGCGATAAGACATGCTTTCTAAACGCCGGGCCTGAGATCGGCGTGGCTTCCACGAAAGCCTATATCGGGCAACTGGAACTACTCTATCTATTATTGTTCAGGCTTTGCGCCCTCAAAGGGATTCCTTTGGAAGAGCGGCTTATCCGAGAGTTTATCGCGATGCCGAAGACGTTGGAAGGGATCGTCCAAACCTCTCCGCGGATTAAAGAAGTGGCGCGTAAATATAAAAACTATCTCCATTTTATGTACATCGGACGGGGGATCCATTACCCGACGGCGATGGAGGGCGCTTTGAAACTCAAGGAGTTAAGCTATATCAATGCCACCGCCTATCCGGGAGGAGAACTCAAGCACGGACCGATCGCCCTGCTGGACGCGCAGTTCCCGGTTTTCGCGATCATTCCGAACGACCGATACTATGATAAGATGAAAAATAACCTCATCGAAACGCGGACGAGAAACGCGCTGTCTCTCTGTCTGACGCAGGAGGGAAACACGGATATCCTCGCATACTCCGACGACGTATTATCTGTGCCAGATACCCATCCGCTTCTGTTTCCCATCGTGATGGCTCCGGTGATCCAGCTCTTCGCTTTTCACGTCGCAGACTTAAGGGGGCTGGATGTCGATAAACCGAGAAATCTGGCGAAAAGCGTCACCGTTGAATAGGTGGGCTCGCTTCGAGCAAATCCCTGTCCCTCACGAGGTGAAACCGATGAAAGAAGTGTTGGCGCGGTGCGGATACCGGTGTGATTTGTGTTTGGCCTATAAGCCGAATGTCGAAGCCAATCCGGACAACCCGAAACGGTTGAGCGAAGGATGGAATCGATATTTTAGCTTGCGTGTCCCCACCGAAAAAATTCTGTACGACGGATGTCTGGCAAAGAATCAGCGACTGCAAGACCAAGACCGCCCGGTGAGACTTTGCGTCATCGAAAGAAATCTTCCGAATGGAGCGCGCTTGGAAGCGTATAGAAAGCACAGTTACGGATCCGGGAAGGAACCTCGGCTCGAGGATGAGGATTCACTTGCGTAGGTTCTCGTCTCCGCTCGTTTTCCTCGAATCAATACCGAAAAAGTTGCGGATCGCCAATAGTCTCTCTGCTCGCGCGTGTTAGGCGTTGATCCCATTGGGTTACTTAGGGGTAGGAGCGACTCTTGGATTCCGACCGATTCTATGCCGTTAGCTTCGTGCTGGTTAACCTGACCGTGGATATCACTTACGCCTTCCTGGATCCACGCGTTCGTCGCGGGTAGGGGAGGGGGAAGGAATCCATATGGAAAACAGGCCCGTTACCGAAAGACGCACAAACGCATTCTGGACCATCTGGAAACGAATAATCAAGAACAAAATGGCCATGATCGGGGCTGTTATCATCGTATTTTTTATTCTTTTGGCTATCTTCGCTCCGTGGATTGCGCCATTCAACCCCGCCAAGCAGTGGTTGGGAGAGTTTGGAAGCTTAGACGAGCCCACTTCGGAACACTGGTTTGGAACAGACTTTTTCGGCCGGGATATTCTGAGCAGGGTTATCTTCGGCGCCCGAGTGTCGCTCAGCATCGCTTCTTTATCAGTGCTGATCGCAGTACTGGTAGGAGTTTTTCTTGGTTCCGTCGCCGGCTACTTCGGTGGCTTTTGGGATGAGATTATCATGCGGTTCTTCGATATTCTTCTGGCGTTTCCGGATATCCTCCTGGCGATCGGTATTATCGCCGTGCTTGGCGCAGGGCAGGCGAATATCATTCTGGCGATTGCGGCTCGGATCGCGTTGGGGTCCCTCCTCATCCAGACGATCCTCAAGACAACGGACCAGGAAACGATGGCGCAGATACGAGAGAACCCGTACCTGCAATACTTTCTGGGATTGAAAGCGTA
>CAZMHO010000032.1:0-21996 GCA_964566085.1 uncultured Thermotogaceae bacterium
AATGCGTCGGATGCACCGCTTGCGCAAAGGTTTGTCCCGTTTCTGCGATTAGCGGTGAAATGGCTTTTCTTTATAGCAAATATCAAAAAGATTCTACCATTTTGAACGGATAGGAAGAAATGCCGATAACTGGTAAGAACGCCGGTATTCGGCCTTCGAATCCAATTAACCACCGATAGCTCCTCATTGGTTTCTTTTTTTATGTTTCTTTACAGCAAAAAGGGGGCTCAATCAATAGAGCGGATGACGCGCGCGTCGTTTGAAGTGCAAGGCATTCGGCCTTTGAACGGGGAGGACAGGAAATTTCAGTTCGCCGAACAGCTCATGGAAGGCAAAAAAACGCAAGTTAAACAGGGCACTCAACACTCATTAAGGCCGCTATTCCGTTTGAAGGCGCCAAACGTGAACCAGGGTCCTTTCCCCTTCGCCCCTGCCGCTCTCGAAGAGGTAGAACAAGCAGTTTTCGCTATCGTAACAGCAAGCGCCGACGTGTTGTTTTTCCTGGCCAAAGGACACGTAATAGAGATATTCGTCAATATTGAGATGTGCGTAAGGTTGCGGTTCCCACGGTTGAAGCGCGCCCTGGGCGACTTTCGCCAAATCGTTCGGGTCATAAAAAAGAAACCAGCCTTCGAAGGTATCGCTCCACCACCCGCGGTTTTCGCAATCCAGGCAAGGTCCGTCAGGATTCCCGTACCACGTGTTCCCGATCCCTTTCGTCCCGACGAAGACCACTGCTTCTTTCGAGCCCGCTCTTACCCAAACCCCCCCGGACCATTCGTCCGAATGGGCGTATCCGTCCATCTCATACCAAGGATCCGGTTCTTCGTCAAAATAATCGGAGTACTTGAGCAACACGATCGAAGTTAAAACCGAGTCTCCGGGCGGCGGGTTACCTTGCTCCCAGGGGCTCACGGCCGCGAGTGTCGGACCGAAACCGGACCACCCGCCGTCGCGGTAACGACCGGTCGCTAACAATAAGCCTTGCGTAAACCTTTCAGCCCAATCCTCCGGAATCGCAAACAGGTAATCGTTCGCATTATACGGGTTCGTTCCCGCCACAAACCAGGCGCCTTGAGGGTTGGGCGAACCGAGCTCCTGTTCACACCACATATGGGTTGGTTGTTCCTCCTGCAAATGCGCGCCCCAGCAAGCATACAACTTGCCCGTAGCTTGCTGTCCTTGCGGCTGTAACAGCTCTATCCCCACTCGCGGCATTTCTTCAATCCACGAAAAGAGATCGCCCTTTATGTCAGTAAACGGTTGAAGAACGCGAGCGGTGGGCAGATCCGCCAAGGCCTTTCCTACCGAGAAAACCGGCGCGGGGATATCGATCTCAGAGATCAGGTTCCACACGTCGTGACCGGCGCCAAAAATGGACCCCGGATAGTCGTCACGCCTTGACCTTGAATCTCCCTGGGGGTTAAAAGCCATAGCCATCCCCCCCCACTCCCAGCTTTCCCGGTCAGGCGCGCCGGGTAGGCTCTCCGGGGTTAAAAACGCGCCCAGATACGTAAAGTCATCCGGTTCGACGCGTTGCGCCGATGGCGTGATTGTGGTGAAGCGGTAAACCTCTGAAAGGGTTCGCTGCCCATCGTTTTGCAGCGCCGCCACTTGCCATCGGTAGGTTTGCGAAAAGTCCAATCCGGAGCGACGGACAAAAGTGTCGGAGACATAAGTCGCGGGTCCAAACGCCTCTCCCGCTCGCGCGAAATACAGCTCAAAACCGATTATTGAGGCTGTTCCCTTAGCCAATTGACCCGAAAGCGATCCGGGCGTCGCTTCCCAGGAAAGCATCACATCCGTCAGAAGGTTAACCGATTCGTTTTCAGGCAAACTCAAAGCGACGGCCGGCGCGAAAAACACTTCGAAGGGTTGGTGCGGACTCTGGCTACCGCAAGAAATGAAAACGACCATTAACAAGATTATGAAAGGGAGGAAAAATCCGCGCTTTTCTTTCATTCTTGGTACCTCCATACCCATCTCCCGACGTCTTTGAAAAAAGAATCCGAAAGGAACTCGCTGTCGAAAATACCGGTAGGCGCTTCCACTTTGAATAGTATATCACATCTGTCCCTGGGGTAATGCTCTTGTATTTGTGATATAATGATCGCGCTGGTACCTCGTTACATTAATTGCAGGTTGCTTTTTAGATACGATAAAACAAATTTTATGTCCCTTTATGGTTTACATCTCCGTTATGAAAATCCGTTTTTGGCTTTATTAGGGGATCTTAATCGGTAATGCCGATTCCAATACTTTTTTTAAAACGAATCATTTTTAAGAATGTGTTCTCGTTTTATTTTATGGTAGAATGACTTTGTATACTTTACATTCAAACTTTTCCGCGAAAAACGACCGCTGAGGGGGGAGACTTTGACAGATGATTTCGGATTAGCGCCGGGTTCTCAGCAGAATCCCGAAAACGATGAGTTCTTTAGCGATTTCATACAAGAGACGGAAGAACATCTTGAAAGTATCGAAAAAACGGTTATCGATCTCGAAACGGACCGAAGAAACATTGAATTGATCAACGGCTTGTTTCGGAGCTTTCATACCGTCAAAGGATTGGCGGGGTTTGTCGAGCAAGAGATGATTCGAGCGATCGCCCATAAAACCGAAACGTTGCTCGAGGGGTGCCGTAAAGGCCGCCTTGAAGTTCATAAGTCGACAGTGGACCTCATCCTTCGGTCAACGGATTTCATTCGGAATATTTGTGCAAATCCTTCCTTGGTTCGTGAAGAGTCTTTTGCCTCCGCCGTTGAGAGACATTTGGGTTCCATCATGCTGTTTTCATCGGAGGAAAGGCCGATGGGGACGGTTACTTCGTTGCTTGACGAAGCGGAAGGCCTCGCTCCGGAAAACCCGCGCGATCCGCTGGAAGACAGCGGGCTATCGCGGTCAGAAACAGGCTTTGAAGAGCCGGATACGGCGGGTGTCAAAATCGAAAGTAACGAACCGCCGTCCTTTGCCGAGGAAGACGTTCCGACATCTTCAGAACGCGTTTTTACGGAACGTGCGGATAGCCCTTCGGACACAGGCGAAATCGATGGTATCGTCGCGCATGCCTCTGCCGATAACGGCGTTCCAACTGGTTTGGAATGCGTTTCTACGGAGCAAGTCGAAAGCCCGTTTGAACCGGAAAAAACAGAATTTTGCGATGCCGCGCTCACGGAACCGGACTTGCCTTCCGAAGCGCCAGTTTCTGAGTCCTCAAAAATCGACGTAGCGAAGATAAGCGGTTCGGAACCAGCCTTCTCTTCAATACAGATTTCTTCGTTTCATAAAGATAGCATCGAAAGAATGCTTCATTTGCTTGGCGAAGCTTCCCTGTTATTCTCTCAATTAGAGCAGGATTGCCAGAGATCCTCCGATGGGCAGGGAACGAAGGGCGCAGTTATCCCGAGAATCGCCCGGGCGCTGCAAAATATCCAGAATATCGCAATCAGCCTGTCGCTGGTTCCTTTCTCTTACTGTTGCGAAAAAATTAAAAATGCGTGCGGTTTCTTCGAAATGTCACAGCGTTTATCCGTAACGTTTGGCGAAACCTCCTTGAGATCCGATCTTTCGGTTTCAGATATTTTAGCCGATCGCATGATTTTCTGGTTTCAATCGATTGTGAAAGAACCTCTTCGAAAGCTTTCCCCGGTTCCCGGCTATCCCATTCTTTCGATCGATATATCCGCCATTGAGGCAGAAGGGCAGAGTTATTTCCGAATTGCCTGCGCCAATCGCGGCGTTTTGGAAGACAAGGAATTTCAGCCACTTATCCGCATCGATCTATTAAACGGGCAATATCGATCATGCGGCTACTCATCGCATATTGATAAAGTCGACGGCGGGACTGTCGCATGTACGGTTAAGATACCCACTCAGTCCTCTCTGATAAACGGGTTAATCGTCGAGATCGCCGGTTATTCGCTCGTGATCCCGACGCGGAATGTAAGATCCATCCTGAAGCCGAAACGGGATCAATGGGTAATCGTAAAAGAAAAGCGAAGAATGGTTAAAGTCCGTGAGCGATTGATTCCAATCATTCCGATAGAAACCGTTTTTTCGATCAAACCCGAAGAGTCGGACCGAGAAGACATCCTCATTCTGGTCTTGGAATCCGAAAAGCGTGAGAAAGCCCTACCTGTGGACAAAGTATTGGGAAGACGCGACCTCATATCGAAAAGCCTTGGCGCCGAGTTCGACCACCTTGCCTTTGTAAAGGCCGGAGCCATTCTCGAGAACGGGAAAATTTCGCTGATCGCGAATATAGAAGAACTCTTCAAATACGGAGAATAAAGAATGACGACTGGGCAGGTTGGCGAAAGCGTCTTCACCGATGCGTTGTTCGGCAGGTTTCGTGGATTAATTTACGATCAGCTGGGGATTCACTTTTCTGACGGAAAGAAGTATGTCGTTCATCTAAAATTAGAAAAGCTGATGAAAAAATGGGACTTTTCGAGTTATGAAGCGCTGTACGCGGAGTTGTCAAAAAACCGCAGAGGCCCTTATTGGGAGGAGCTTCACGATGAGATAACCACGCACAAAACCGACTTTTTCAGAGAAATCAACCATTTTAATTTTTTACGACAAAAATTGGATTGGGTTTTCTCTATGAACCGTCGTATTGACGAGAGAGGGGAACTTCGCGTGTGGAGCGCTGGGTGTTCTACAGGAGAAGAAGCGTATACCCTCGCCATCGTTCTTTCGGAAATTTTACCAAAACACGTATCTCCCAAGATATTAGGGACAGATATCAGTAAAGAAGTCCTTCGAAAAGCGATGAATGGCCTTTATCCGAATGGAATCCGCGCAGCGGTTGAAGGCGCTTATTTGTTTACCTATTTTGATCGACTCGGCGAGGGCTATCAGATAAAGCAGAGTATCAGGAAGTATGTTACGTTCCGCTTATTCAATTTGATGGATCCCTTACCTCTGAAAAAGCCTTTCGATATTATCTTTTGCCGGAACGTCATGATTTATTTCGACACCAAAACCCAAGAAGCATTACTGGAAAAGTTCTATAACGCGCTGCGTGTTGGCGGCCTTCTCTTTGTGGGCCACTCCGAAAGTTTGAGCCACCGAAAGCATTGTTTCAACTATATACAGCCGACGATTTATCTTAAACGCAATTAGTCGTCGACGATCCCTGTAGCAAGCAAAGGTTACGGAGCGGATTGCTTTTTGAAACAAACGTGCATCGCAGGCGAAAGGGTTGTTATGCATAATGAGTGAGATGACCTTGGATACGTTCTTCCTACATCCCGGTTTCGTTTTTGTCAGTAGAGAACCCTTTTTAATCAGTACTGTTTTAGGTTCTTGCGTTTCAATATGCGTTTGGGATGAAGTGAAGCATTTCGGAGGTATAAACCACTATGTTTATAGCCGTCCGCCAAAAAAGGAGATTGGCGGGCAATATGGTTCGATATCCATCCCGTACCTTTTTCACCTTATGAACGGGTTAGGAGCGAATGTGGCGGATCTGCGCGCGCACATCGTGGGAGGCGCCCAAAACCCGGACCTCAACTCCTACATCGGAGACACGAATGTGCAAATGGCTGAAGAGTGGCTCGAAGAGCGTCGTATAAAGGTTGTTTCGAGAGATACGGGCGGGCAAATCGGAAGAAAGGTGGTATTTAACAACCAGACAGGCGAGGTTTGGGTATATAAGATCCAACACATTCGAAAAGCCGATTGGTATGATATTTCGAGTTTTTAACAGTGGAAATGATGGATTCTCCATTCCTGGAAATTTCTAACACACTCATTGGGAGGTGATGAAATGGAAGCTCAGGCGGGTAAACATCTCACTTTCGTTTTGAACAAGGAAGAGTACGGCATCCCGATTAACCGCGTAAAGGAGATCATCGGTATGATGGATATTACCGGAATCCCGAAGACTCCAAGATTTATAAAAGGAGTTATCAATCTTCGAGGAAAGATCATCCCTTTAATGGATCTACGGTTAAAATTTGGAATGGCAGAGCAGGAATACACCGAACGGACGTGCATTATCGTGGTAGAGCTCAATTATGATGGCGTTCAAAGGCAAATGGGCATTGTTGTGGATTCGGTATCTGAAGTCGTCAACATTCAAGCCAGCGAATTAGAACCTCCTCCGCAATATGGCACGCAAGTGGAAGAAGACTTTCTTATCGGTATCGGCAAAGTCAAAGAGAAGGTCATCTTGTTGCTGGATATTCAAAATGTGCTTAATCCGGAAGATATGAAACTTCTGAAAGAAATAAAGGGGGCGTAGGGATGTTCAAGAACATGAGGCTAAGTATGAAAATTACGTTCGGGTTCGCCATCATCCTCATTTTGGCGGGGGTGCTGGGGCTCATTGCGATATGGAATATGTTGTCAGTACGCGATTCTTCGGCGACGCTTCGGAATGCATATGTCGAAGAGGTGGCGGCGGCGAACAACGTCGAGCGCTTCTCGTTGCTCACGATGTACAGTATTCGCGGCTATGCGTTTTCGGAGGATGACCAGTATCTTATCGAAGGCAGAAAGCACATCGAGGAAGTGAACAAATACCTCAACGGCGCTTTGGAGCTTTCTGCAAAATATCCCAAAGAATTGGACCATTTGAAGCAAAATGCGATAGCTGCCCAGAAACTCCTGTCAGAATATGCCAAATTGTTAGACGATACCGAAAAAACCATCAAAAACATCGCTTCGACCAGGCTGAAAATGGATGCGGCCGCCGGGAGTTTCGTCAACAACTGCAACGCTTACGTCGAGTCTATGAATTCTTCCATGGTTGAAGAAATCAAAACCGGAGTCGCAGGAGAAAAACTCGAAGAACGGATGATTAAGATTTCGCTCATCAACGATATCATCGATCAAGGCAATGCGGTTCGTATCGCCAACTACAAAGGGCAAGCAACGGAAGATACGGCCTTGATCGAGTCGGCGACGAAAGACTTCGATAAAATCGCGCTCACGATCAAGGAGCTTCGGGCGATAACCGTCCAAACCGTCAATTTGAAGCAATTGGATGATATCAAGGCGTATGCCGAGGCCTACAAATCGGAAATGGATGCCTTTGTAACATATCGCAAGCAATTGGACGTTTTATCGACGACACGCGGCAATAAGGCCAATGAGGTGCTGGACGCTGCGAAATCCACTGCGGCAGAGGGCATGAAAGCGATGCAGGACTCCGCCGGTGAAGCGGTTTCCGCCTTGGATATGGCTTCAAACATCATGATCATCGGTTTGATCATTGTGGTGGTCATCGGGATCGCGTTGGCCGTCCTTATCGTTATGAGCATTACGCGCCCTGTCAATCGCGTCGTCCAAAACCTCGCCGAAGGCGCGCAGCAGGTTTCCGCCGCCTCGAACCAACTTTCCTCGGCCAGTCAACAATTGGCGGAAGGCAGCACCGAACAGGCTTCGGCGATCGAAGAAACCTCTTCGACCTTACAGGAGTCTTCTTCGATGGTGCAGCAAAATGCGGAGAATACGAAGCAAGCCGCTTTGCTTTCGGGTAAAGCCAGAGACGCCTCCGAGAAAGGCAATCAAGAGATGAAAGACCTCAAGGCCGCCATGAACGACCTTAAGAAATCAAGCGACGAAATCGCGAAAATTATTAAAGTCATCGACGAAATCGCTTTCCAAACCAACATCTTGGCTCTAAATGCCGCAGTAGAAGCGGCCCGCGCCGGAGAAGCCGGAATGGGTTTCGCTGTTGTGGCCGAAGAGGTACGCAACCTCGCCCAACGCAGCGCGCAAGCGGCGAAAGATACGGCTACGATCATCGAGCGCAATATTGCGTTATCCGTTAACGGCGTGAGTATGACCCAGAAGGTGAGCGACGCCTTAGGGGAGATTTCGGGACAAGCTAAAAAAGTCAACGAACTGATGGATGAAATATCCGCCGCCGGTGTGGAACAAGCGCAAGGGATAGAGCAAATCAATAAAGCGATTTCGCAGATGGAGCAGGTCATTCAACAAAATGCCTCAACGGCCGAAGAGAGCGCCTCCGCTTCGGAAGAGCTGAACGCGCAGGCGGAAACGTTGGAAGAAACCGTTATCCAGCTAAGCCAGATTGTCTATGGGAGTCACGCGGAACGGATGCTCGATCAGTATCAAAAATCAAACAGAAAAAAACGTTCTTCTCGCGCTGCCGTTCAGACAACTCGCAAGAGTTTGGATTCCGGAAAGAAAACGTCGAACGAACGCTCGTATAAGATGATGCCGAAGGAGAACCCCGGAAACAAAAACACCCACGTCGTGAAACCCGAGGACGTTATCCCCCTTGATCAAGACTCCGACAATTTTTAGATTCATCGGCGATAGATGAAAAAACCGATTAAAGTCCTGATTGTAGATGATTCGGCGCTCGTACGAAAAATCTTTACCGAGGTTCTCTCAAAAGACGATGAGATAGAAGTGATCGGAACGGCTCCTAATCCCATCATCGCAAGAGACAAGATCGTGTTGCTGAAACCGGACATTCTGTTGTTGGATATAGAAATGCCCGAGATGGATGGACTGACCTTTTTGGAGAAACTGATGAAACACTATCCGATGCCGGTGATTATTATTAGTTCTTTGGCAAAAGAAAGTTCGGATGTCGCCTATCGGGCTTTGGAATTAGGCGCTGCGGAAGTGCTTTCAAAACCCGGGTCTTCCTATTCGGTTAAAGATATGAGCGAGCAACTCATTGAGAAGATTAAAGGAATCGCGCAGATGAAAAAGGTGAAACCGCCTGCCATCGTAAAAAACCAAACGGCGGAAACAAGCCTTTCGAGCCGAAAAGCGGCTTCTTCCAAAGCGTTGCTCCGGACAACGGACAAAATCATCGCAATAGGAGCTTCTACCGGAGGCACGGAAGCCATCAAGCATATCGTAACGCGTTTGCCGGAGGAAGTGCCTCCGATATTGATAACGCAACATATGCCCCAATTTTTCACGAAGTCTTTCGCGGAGAACCTCAATCGACAAAGTCGAGTGACCGTGAAGGAAGCGGAAGACAAAGAACCGGCCACTCCCGGGAAAGTCCTTATCGCTCCCGGGAACAAGCATATGGTTCTCAATCGCAGCGGCTCCTTTTACTTTGTTGAGATCAAAGACGGACCATTAGTGCATCATCAAAGGCCATCCGTGGAAGTCCTGTTCTATTCTGTCGCTCAAATCGCGGGAAGAAACGCCATTGGCGTCATTCTGACCGGTATGGGGAAAGACGGCGCGGAAGGATTATTGGAGATGAGACGCTCGGGCGCGTTTACGATCGCTCAAGACGAAGAAAGTTCGGTTGTTTTCGGAATGCCGAAAGAAGCGATCGCTATCGGGGCCGCTATGCGTGTGCTTTCTTTGTCTCAAATCCCGGAGATTATCTTGCAGATCGGATTATCCGGATGAAGAAAGAGGGGGTATTCCTTGATTGAAACCGAATATCTAAACCAATTTATAGAAAAGTCGCGCGAATACTTGGATGTGTTTGAAGAATCCTTGCGTCTTCTGGAAAAGAACCCGCGAGACCCGATTATTTTGGGAGAAGCTTTCCAGGTTGCTCATTCGATGAAATCGATGTTCCATACGCTTGGTTTTTCAACGATGAGGGACGTGGCGGAAGGGTTGGAGGTTTTGATCGAAGATATTCGATTTGGCAAGATTATTCCAAATGCCAAAGTTTTAACGCTTTTTTCTATCTCCTACGAAGTGTTATGTTACTGTCACGAATCCGTTTTTTTACATGGAACGGAAGGGGAGTCGGTCATTGGGAAGGTGTTCCAGCGCTTGCACGAACTCGTTTTAACTTCTGCGAAAGCGGCCATCGAAGGCGGGAAGCCGGATGACTCGCCTTTTCCTCTTTTCAGACTCAAACCGGAAACGCCGATCTTTCACGTCATGGTCATCTTGGATAAAGAATGCCTGTTTCGTTCCGCCCGAACGTTTATGGTGTTTCGGGCTATCGAATCCTGTTGCCTCGTTCTCGAATCAGACCCGCATCAGGAAACAGACTGGACCTCCGAGGACGCGTTAATCTCTCGGGTCATCTCCGCGACAGTAGCGCCGATAGCCTCTCCCGAAATGCATGTCGAAACCGTTCGGAAAAACCTGATCCAGGATTTGCGGAATATAGCCGAAATCCAAGAAGCCACCGTTACCTATTTCGAAGAGGGAATTCACATCACTCAAGAGAGACGGCCGATTTGTTTAGTGGATCATCCCTCCGCGCCAATTGAAACATCAGATACAGTGATCAATTCGCGCTCGGCTCTCGCCGAGCGCGTTCATGAGCTCGGAATTCAAGAGACTTTTTTAGACAGCTTCCTCGAAGAAACGCTTCTCATTCTTGAGAATATCGGAATCGAAGCGGTAGTCGCGGGAGC
Organism: uncultured Thermotogaceae bacterium; assembly: GCA_964566085.1. Lineage (GTDB taxonomy): Bacteria > Thermotogota > Thermotogae > MWEM01 > MWEM01 > MWEM01. The sequence continues at coordinate 10,338 of CAZMHO010000032.1, forward strand.
TCTCGAAGTAAAATCGGAAGGTAATCCGGGGCTTCGAAACCTGTTAAAAGCGCTGTGCGGTATCGGGTCTTTTACCCAGATAAAAGAGATCACTTCCATTTCGGAAAGCCTTTTAGGGGTATCTGAAACGACCATGTTAGAAGAGGCTGCGATCAAAAATGAAACCTTCAATCTCATAATTAGCGCGATATCCCTGATAAAAAAAGCGATTCAGAGTCCCGAAAGATTCGCGAATCCTCAGATTCAGACGGAGTTTCTTCAGTTCGCCCAACAGGAAAAACGCTATTCCGATCATGCTGAAGAGGCGAAGGAAGAAGCGCACATACAAAAGCAAAATCAGAAAAAGATAGGGACGGTACTCGTTGAAACGGGCAAAATATCCGAAAAAGAGTTAGCGCAGTTGCTGGAAAAACAGAAAACTGAGTATCCGGGTTACAAACTTGGCCAAATCGCCTTAAAAGAGAAAAAAGCGAATATCGAAGACGTTGTTAACGCCGTGCACCTTCAAGAGGAAAGCAAAAAAGGCGCGATGGTATCCACAGTCGCGGCAGAGGTCTCCTTTACACGCATTCCAACTCACAAAGTGGACAATTTGGTGGATTTAATGGGCGAACTCGTCATTGTCCAGTCTCAAGTCCGACAACTATCCAGCGAACGTTTCGACAGCAATGACCGATTGATGTCCCATTTAGGAAGGATGGCGCGAATTGTAAAGAATATCCAAAACTTATCGATGTCTTTGAGAATGGTATCCTTAAAATCCCTGTTTCAAAAACTGAATCGAATCGCCAGAGATACGATGAAGGATTTGGGTAAAGAAGTCGTTTTCTCGATATCCGGGGAGGAAACCGAAATCGATCGCGGAGTAGTCGACCGGTTGCTCGATCCGCTTGTCCATTTGGTGCGAAACGCCATCGATCACGGTATTGAGCCGAAAGAGATGCGAAAAAGCGCCGGGAAAGCGGCTTTGGGAGAAGTAGTACTCTCTGCGTACAGTCGTAAGGGAAGCGTATACATCGAAGTATCCGATGACGGAAAAGGGTTGGCGTCCGAAAAAATCTTCAAAAAGGCAATGGAAAAAGGGTTGGCGTCTCCGGAAAAGTCCTATTCGGCGGAAGAAATCAATCAGTTCATCTTCCTGCCCGGCTTTTCTACTGCGGACGTTGTTAATCAGGTTTCTGGAAGAGGCGTCGGTCTGGATGTCGTGAAAACAGAGATTTCGAAAATCGGAGGAAAGGTTGCGGTTACCACGAATGAAGGGAAGGGAAGCTCTTTCACCCTAAAAATACCGATCAATATGGCCGTAATCGATGGCACCATCGTCGAAATCAATCACTCCCAATTTATCATACCGACGCTTAACGTCAAACAAACCCTCAAACCCACGAACGATCAATTTATCTCGGTGAAGGGAGAAAAGAAACTTCTGAAATTGAGAGGGGAAGTTATCCCGATCATCTCGTTGCCTGGGTTTTTCGGTTTCGAAGAGTCATCGGAACGGGGCAACGAGTTGATTGTGGTCTTAGAAAATGATCGCGTGCTTAAAGCCTTGCCCATTCACGAAATGGTCGGGAGGCGGGAAATCGTCGTAAAATCCCTTGGAGATGAGTTTAATCATCTCAATTTTCTTTCCGGCGCTTCGATACTGGGAAACGGAAAAGTCGCTTTGATCTTGGATATCGAAAACATGTTCAGAATCTAAGAGTACGGAGCGCCACGCCCTCTTTCCTTGTGCCTGGTCAAGAAAAGCTCAAACTGATCACAATCGTTCCGGAAGCCAGGGAGAGGTACGACCGATAGGTTTTATTGTTATTAACCATCGCTTTGATGTTTTTTCCCATAACGATGGTGGGTGGGGTGATGTCCGTCCCTTCCCGTTTGCATCTTGATAAGAACAACCCCGCGCAGATATTGCCGATTTCGGCCAACGCGCTTAACGATACTTCGCCGAGAGGTTGATTTTCCGCTCCCGGCACCATCGTACTGAGGATGCTATGGGTGGCGTTTTCGTCATACTCGAAAGTCAATACCCCCTTTAAGGATCCGACAATCCCAAAAAGAATAATAACGTCGCACTCAATCGAATGAAACGGTACCTCGAAGGTATCTGTCAAGAAGGTTTCCAGCCCGAAGGAGGAAAGAGTATCCTTAAAAGAATCCGCAAGGTGTGCAAACATGGTCAACTCTCCTTAAGCGCGACATTCAACGTTAGTTTCCCGCCCATGACTGCCATCACAATCGAGTAGTGGTTCATTTTGAAGTTGAAAAACGTCAACTCTTTCCCGGAAAAAACGCTGGGTGGCGCTAACCGCACGTTAGAACCTCGAAACGCGTTATTGATCTCGGTTATCGCGTGGCCAGCACAGATATTTCCGAACTCACCGTGAGTGAAAAGCGCTTCATCATTCACCGTCTTTGTAGACTCCCCGTTGATCTCATTATGAAGGACAAGCGCGCTAAGCGGGTCGAAAACGAGTAGCAACCTTCCCGAAAACTTCCCGTTAAAAGGCACCAGCGTGATCACACCGGTCTCTTTAACCCAAGTCTTTTCCTCTTTCTTGATTCCTTCCATCTTCGGTTGAAAATCTAACATCTTCGTATAAACGGAAGCGGCCGCATTCGCGAAATACAATATCAATTTTTTTTCCAAGGTTTCATCCATTCTATCACCCACCAACCAATGAACGCACCGCTTTAAGCAGCTCTTCAGCGGTAAAAGGTTTCCGCGCATTCGCCTTAATCCCGATTTCTTTCGCTTGCGAAAGCAAATCTTCATCTCCCATAGCGCTTAATAGGAGGATTTTCGCGGTCGGGTCCGTTTTTAGTATATTTTTTGATGCCTCCAACCCGTCTAACACCGGCATCGTGACGTCCATCGTAATCAAGTCCGGATGCAAACGGTCGAATAACTCCACAGCCTCGTTGCCGTTGCTCGCCTCCCCGACTATCTCATAATCAGGCGCGACCAACACTTTTTTTATCATCTTTCGCACCATCGGCGAATCATCAACGATCAATACTCTCCTCATCGGGAAAAACCTCCTTGTAGCTATCCTCTATTGTTTCGAAGGCTATCGCTCTTTTTGTCATTCTTCACACGCGATCATTCCGGCTCCCAGCTGGTGCTTGCGCAAGCCAGGTTGACTCCCCGCGCGTCTTGGAAAACGTGGCTCGTGTTTAATGGGTTATCCTCATCTATTTGAGACAACAGGATAACTTCTTCGCGATTGGATATTCCTTTTTTATGCTGGATCCGGAATTCTTTCATTTTAAGCCCGTTTCCGATATCTTGTCCGAGAGCATCGGAAATCCACCGCGCATAGACCACGTTGTTGACGTGATCGTAAACATCGATATCTGAGGGCATGGCGCGATAAGTCGCCCGAGAATGTTCCGTTTTAAGCTGCGTTGGCATTCCGATGTCGAAAGGAGGGGTTGCCGGGTCCACCCCATATAGCGCCCACATATACTCTTTCGCTTCGGTTGCTCTTTTAGTGGAGAAATCTACGAGTACCCATCTAGACTTCCCTTCAGCGAGGGTTTTCCCGGATGTATCATTAACAAAGAAAGAGCGATACGCATAAAACCGATCAATGGCTTGGGCTACTGTAACCAAACGGAGTCGCTCTTTGTATTCCGGGAAACGGTTAATGACAATTTGCCAATTTACCAGGATCCAAGCTAAATGGTCCCGCTCGTATATGTCGCGTTCTCCCGCGTAGTAGTCGCCGGCTACTTGCGCGATTTCGTTGAAATAACTCAATAGTGCGGTCAAACCGGTTTTCATCGAAAAAGCGGTGTCCATACAGCGGACATCGATGTCCTTTGTGATCACATTATTCATGAAGACCTCGCAGCAGTCGCTTTGTACTTCACCCGATACGGGCAGACAGTGATCGAAGCGTTCTTTACCCTATTATACCACGCAAAAGAGAATATCGAATCGCAAATACTAAACGTTCGAGAATTGGTTCTTCGATTGTCTTCGCTTTTCTCGGATTATCGGGGAAATGACAAAGAAGCGAGAAGTATGAAAGATAGAAAATAGTGTATAATAGTCGCGTACCGGTCGGTTTCATTATTCCTCTTTAGGAGGTGTTTGTGTGAGTTCTTCTCCTGAAACGCTCGCCCAATCGGCGCCATCAAAAGAATCATCGAGTAAAAACGAACAGCAAAGCTTGAGAGTGGAAATTGAAAAAATGGACACGCTCATGAACCTAATGGCTGAGCTCGTCATCTCTCGCAGCCAGATCAACGGGGTTCTCAAGAAATTCTCAATTAAGGAAGTGGACGAAAGCCTTTCTCAGTTGAGCCGCATAACGCTGGACCTGCAAAACATCGTCATGAAAATCCGTATGGTGCCGATTGAGACGGTATCTCAGAAATTTCCGCGTTTGATCCGGGATTTCGGCAGGCAAAACGACAAAGAGATCAAATTCGCGCTGAAAGGTCAAGACACGGAGCTTGATCGGACGGTTATCGATCAAATCGGGGTCCCTTTAACCGAGTTGCTGAAACTCTGCGCGACTTACGATATCGAATCGAAAACGGAACGGATGAAGATAGGAAAGCCAACGGTTGCCAGCATGTTCTTCAACGCCTACCACGAAGGCAACCACGTAAAGCTGGAAATCATCTCGGATGGCTATGGGAAGCCGGAAGAGCTCTTCCCGAGCGAAGAGACCGAAAAGATACACAAAGCGATCGAAAACTTGAACGGCAAGTTCGTCCTTTACGGGGAAGAGGGCAAGATGACGAAGATTACGATCCTGCTGCCTCTGACCTTAGCGATTATGCAGTCCTTGTTGGTGAAGGTCAACAATAATACCTATGCGATTCCGATCGCGTCGATCGATAGCACGTTAAGCCTTCCCATTACCGAAATACAGAATATCCAGTCTCGTGACGTCATCGTTATCAGAGGGGATATTATCCCGATCATCTGGTTATGCGAGGTATTCGGCTTTCTTTCCGAATCTCGGAGAGAAAATATCCAGGTGGTCATCGTCATCGAAGGCAGCAAAAAATACGGATTCGTCGTTGACAGCCTGATAGGGCAGGAAGACGTGGTTATCAAGTCGCTCGGAAAGCTTTTCTACGACGTCCGCGAGTTCTCTGGGGGCGCGATTTTGGGGGATGGGAGTATTGCGATGATCCTTGAAATCAGCGCAATCGTCAAGAATCCGTAAATCCCCGCGAAAATTAAGGATAGAAGGAGGGTAACCATGGCGGAAAAGAACGAGCAAGCCGTCGCTAAGAAAGAAAAAATCGAAGAAATCCTAAGTTTCTTAATCGGAAAACAAGAGTTCGCCTTCGATGTTGATTCCGTAGAATTGGTCATCGAAAGAGCGGAAATCACTCCGGTTCCAAAAAGCAGAAGTTACATCGAAGGCGTCATGAATCTTCGCGGAAGAATCGTGCCGGTAGTCGATCTGACGAAATTGATTAACATAGAGGCAAATCTGGATCAACACTTCGAGAATGTTCTGATTGTAAAGCACGAAGGATCCGAGGTCGGCTTCTTCGTGAACGAGGTACGGGAAGTGATCAACGTGAAAGAAAGCGAGATCGACACCGGCGCGCGAACCGATCAATTTGACCAGAAGGTCCGCGGTATCGTGAAGCGTGGTAAACGGTTGATACTGTTCATGGATATTGACCAAATCATGAAGGCCTGTGAAGGGGAATAGCGCTCTTTCTTTCCGTTTGATGATGAGGAGGCAGGTATGGCAGAGATAAAAGTAGTCGGGTTCCAAATAGGCGACGAGGAGTACGCCATCGATATTATGAAAATCGATAGCGTGACAGAGATGTTGAAAATTATGAGATTACCCGGGTTACCGGTTTTTGTTAAAGGCGTCGCCAATTTACGCGGCGAAGTGATCCCGATACTCAACACCCGGACAAAATTCGGGTTAAACCCGAAACCAGATGATTTCAAAGACAGAATCGTCATCATCCTGGTAGGCAACAAGAAAGTGGGGATGATCGTCGACGAAGTGAAGGAAGTGCTAACGCTCCAAGAGGACCAATTGGAGGAAACGCCTTCCACGGCGGGCGCTTCTACGGCTCGTTTTATAAGCGCAATCGCAAAACTTGACGAGCGTATGCTGATCATATTGGATATCGACAAGATTTTAAGCGAAGAAGAGATCATACGGATGGATAAAGCGCTCGAGAAAATATAAGCGCGGTTCGACGCAGCCTCGCATAAAGAGCACCGTGACGCGGAGTGCTCTTTTTTAATCGGTTAGGCGTCTATCCGCTTATGGGTAGCGGAACCACCCATAAAATTTTCCCGGGCTGATATTTTTCCAAACGCAAGGCTCAAAAAGAACTCTGAAGCATGAGAACACGATGGTGAATCAAAAAGGGGGTTCCTATGGAATATCGTCAATTCGGCAAAACCGGGGTAAGCGTTTCTGTCTTGGGATTCGGGATGATGCGTCTACCGATCGTTAATAACGACACAGGTCAAATAGACAAATCGGAAGCGACGCGGATGGTTCGCACGGCGATCGATCAAGGCGTTACTTACATCGACACGGCTTACGGTTACCACAAAGGGCAAAGTGAGCACTTCACGCGGGAAGTCCTGGGTGACGGTTATCGGGAAAAGGTGTTTTTGGCAACAAAGATGCCGACCTATCTCGTGAAGGAAGAAGCCGATTTCGAAAGGTTTTTCCAAGAACAAAAAGAGAAGCTTGGAGCCCAGCGGATCGATATGTACCTGCTTCATACACTGAATAAAGAAAGATGGGATCTGATAAACGGTCTGAAGGTTCTCGAATTCCTTGAGAAAAAAAAGAAAGCGGGCGAGATAAGATTTTTCGGGTTTTCGTTCCACGATGATTATCCCGTCTTCGAAACAATCACAAACGCTTACGATTGGGATTTCTGCCAAATCCAATACAACTATATGGATACGCAAATGCAGGCGGGTATTCGCGGGCTGCGTCTGGCTCACGAGAAAGGAATGGCAGTGATCGTGATGGAGCCGATCAAAGGCGGGAAACTTGCAAATCCCTCGCCAAAGATCCGTACGCTTCTGTCGCAGACGCAGCCGAACTGGTCACCGGCCGAATGGGCGTTGCGATGGGTGGCGGACTCTCGGGAAGTGTCTTTGATTTTGAGCGGCATGAGCCTGATGGCTCAGGTGGAAGAGAATGTGAGAATCGCCAAACAGATGAAAGCGAATGTCTTCACGCAAAAAGAACGATCGGCTATCGAGAAAACCGTCGAATTATACCGAAGTTATCGGCAGATTCCCTGTACGGGGTGCGGGTATTGCCAACCCTGTCCGGAAGGAGTTTTGATTCCGGATATCTTATCGCTGTACAACGAAGGTATGATGTACGATGCGATGGATAGCTCCAGATCGGAGTATCGCGTGTTTTTCTCTCCGGAGAGCCGGGCCGATCGGTGTGTCGCTTGCGGGAGATGTGAATCCATATGTCCGCAAAAACTGCCGATTATCGAATTGCTGAAGCAGTGTCAAAAAGCGTTGAACCCGTAATTTTTGAATCTCGGAAAGGAGAGTCCTTTCATTGATTATCGGGAAAGCCCTCACGAAAAGATTCGGCGACATTGCCGCGGTGGACCGGCTTGATATTCACATCCGAAGCGGGGAGATCTATTCTTTCTTAGGGCCCAACGGCGCCGGAAAAACCACGACCATCCGTATGTTGACCGGCTCGTTGCCGCCGACCTCCGGAGAGATCGAAATCGACGGTAAACGTTATGATCGCGACGAGATTGAGATAAAGAGGGCGATTGGGGTCGTTCCGGATGATCCGCGTATGTACGAAAACCTGAAAGGAATCGAGTATATCGCGTTTGTCAAAGGCATCTACCGCCTCGACCCGATACCGACGGACAAACGCTTCAACGACCTATGCGCCGCCTTCGACATCGACTTTTTGCAGACCTATATCGGCGACTACTCGCATGGGATGAAACAGAAGCTGATGGTCATTTCCGTATTGATGCGGCAACCGAAGGTCATTTTCCTGGATGAACCAACGGTGGGATTGGACGCGCGTTCCGCTAAAATGCTGAAAACCTTGTTGGACAAACTCCGAAACCAAGGCAGCGCGATATTCTTAACCACGCATATACTGGAGATCGCGGAGAAGATGAGCGATCGCATCGGCATCATACGCAAAGGAAAAATGATCGCGGAAGGGTCGATGGAGGAACTCAGAAAAATCGGCAACAACCAAGCGACCTCCCTGGAAGACATATTCCTGGACCTAACGGGCGGAAACACCTCCGCAGATTCGATTTGATCGCGATGAAGACGCTTTTTACTCAGGACTTTCGACTCTTGCTTCAATACTCTTTGAAAAACAAGAAACGCCGAAATCCTGCGAATGCACGACCGAGACGACTTTCATCGGCTTTGTCTTCTTGGTTGGGCTACTTGCTGGTTCCTTTTCTGTTTGTCGCTGTCCTCACTCCCGTTTATGTTGACCTCTTTTCGAACGTGACCGTCCCCTTGGAAAAATTCGGTTGGAACTCGCCGTTTTTCGTCTCCGACGTTCTCATGGCCCCGATATTCCTGGTGACCGCGCTCTTATTCGCGTTCCAGTTCGCCCCTCTCTTAGTCGTCGAATTGTTCGAAAACGAGATGACCCCGCTGCTTTTAACCATGCCGATTCGTCGTTCTTCGATCTTCTTCGTTTCCTCCTTGAACACGCTGTTAATGACCAGTTTCGGCATCGCGATGACGTTATCTGTCTCGCTCGCGTATCTACTGCTCAACCGGGATCAGTTTTTATGGGGCGTGATCGGCATTTCCCTTTGGATGTTTTTTCAGATCGCGCTGGGGTTTTTATTCGGATTTCTCCTCGCGAAACTGATCGGGAAGACAGCGGCGAAAAGGGCTTCGCAGTTGATCTCCTTTCTGGTTCTGATTTTAATCCTGATGAGCCCTTCGATCATTGCGCCCATCAGCGGGACCGATCCGGAAACCATTTTGCGTTCTTTGCGAAGCAGCGCGGGATTCTTCCTGTTTCCCGGGTGGCCCCACTATTGGTTTATGGCTGTCGCAAAAGGGCAATCGGCGTTTTTATTCCCTCTGTCGGCGCTAACAGCAGGGCTATTCGCCTTCGTTTTATTCTACGCCAATACGATCAACTTCACCCCCGCCCGAAAAAATCGAGAGAGAAAGAAGATCGCCTATGACGGAGAAAGCGCGGAATCGATTAAAGGGAGCGCCTTTCCCTTGCTCAAGAAAGAACTTCGTCTGATGTTCCGAGAGAGCGGGATTATCTGGTATTTAATCTACCCCTTAGCCTTTCCGATTTTATTGGTTTTTGGAAGGTATCACCAGCTGCCTTTTGTTTCTTTGCTGTTTATGATCGTCGCAACGATGTACTCCGGGATGGTTTCGGTGATGATGATGATCTCGGAAAAGAAAATTTGGCCGGCTCCCACGCTCTTTCCGATCTCTTTTGCATCCTTGATCAGAATCAAAATATGGATCCCCGTTACGCTCTATACTTTAGAGTACCTGATTCTCCTGGGAATCTTCATCGCCCTTTCTCCCTCAGCGCTCTATGATACGTTCATGATTCTTCCGATCGCGTTGATTCTGTATTATTGCAGCCTTTTAGGATCACGCCTTTTTTTGAATGATCCGAATCGCGATATTTCGCAGCGCAACCGTTTGTTGAAGGGATCGGAAGTTCTGAAGCTGGAGGGGCTTTCAATGGGGTTTTCATTTGGTTTTTTCGGCGCGTTTTTCTTGCTTAAAACCTACCTGATCGATGGCCCTTTTTGGTTTTTTACCGGTATTCGCACTTGGAGCGCGATCCTTGTCTTTATCGGAGTGATCATGATACTGTTCGGCCTTCTTTTTTGGTCGATTCTACGAGAACGGCGGATGATCCGCCGCTTGCTGATCGAATAGAAAATCTCCCCACCGAATCGTCAAAATGAATTGATCGTTTCGGGTATTGTTTTCCTGTTACCCTTTTACGACAGCAGAACGTCATCTTGCTCACCTTTCGTGGGAGGAAGTTTATGGATAGTGACAACCGACTCAAAAAGGATGCTTTAGAAATCATACGCTCCGCCATTCAAGAAAATCTTCCGGATCGCGCCTTAAGCAAAGCGTTGTCCGAAAAACCGCTTCAGGGACCGGTAACCCTTATCGCGATCGGAAAAGCCGCCTGGCGTATGGCGAGAACGGCGGTCGATTGCCTCGGCCCGAAGATCGTCGACGGTATCGTGTTGACCAAGTATGGCTATTCGGAAGGCCCTATCCAAGGGATCGATATCTTCGAGGCAGGCCACCCTCTTGTTGATGAGAACTCCCTTTTCGCGACGAAAACGATCTTGGAGAGAGTGCGAGTTTCCCCCGAATCCCAAAGGATTCTCTTTCTCCTTTCCGGAGGCGGTTCATCTCTCTTCGAACTACCGGTCAATGGCCTCGGTTTAGGTGATTTAAGAGGGATAAACGAACATCTGCTGAAAAGCGGAGCCTCGATCCATGAGATCAACACGGTCAGAAAACGACTTTCGGAAGTCAAGGGGGGGCGGTTCGCGCAGTTCGCATACCCGCGCCCGATCTCGGCTTTTATTCTTTCCGATACGTTGGGCGATCGGATCGACACTGTGGCATCGGGCCCTGTTTCAGTCGATCAAACCACGTCCAAGCAAGCCTTCGCGGTTTTACGGAAGTACTCGCTGATAGGAAGTGGTCTTCTTCCTAACCTTTCTCAGCACGTCTTGTACGCGATGGAACGAGAGTCTCCCGATACCCTGCCAAGAGTGGTTGCTTCCGTTATTGGAAACGTTCGGCATCTATGTCAAGCGGCTCAAGAAACGGCGCGGCAGTTAGGGTATTCACCGTTATTGCTCACCGCGCAATTCGACGGAACGGCCGCCGAGTGCGCCAAGATACTGACGCTGGTGGGAAAAGAGATCGCCGATTCCGAGGCGCCCGTTCCTTCTCCCGCCGCGGTCTTTATCGGCGGGGAAGCGGTAGTGCATGTTCGCGGGAAGGGCAAAGGCGGCCGTTGCCAAGAGATGGCTTTGCTGGCCGCCAAAGAGATTGCGGGTTGGGGCCGTCTCTGTTTCTTCGCGTGCGGATCCGATGGAACAGACGGGCCCACGGATGCGGCCGGAGGAATGGCGACCGGGGAAACGATCGCGCATCTCGAAGAGAAAGGGTTAAACCCGGAAAGCTTTCTGCAGAACAACGACTCACACGAAGCGCTGAAAGCGGTAGACGGGTTAATTGTCACGGGCCCTACCGGGACGAACGTAAATGATGTGTATGGCGTGTTAGTCGGAAGGTAGTTGAAATAGAGGACGGTTCCCTATTCCTTGGGTTTAAGGTATAATAAACGAACCGATCGCGCGTTCAACCCCGTTTTTCCCTGATGCCTAAACCGCGTCAGGTAGGTGAGGCGGTTTTCCACAGGCGCTGCTCAAGAAGAATGGGGGTGTGAAAGAACGACATTACTTTCGGTTTTATCGCTGGGCTCATACAAGGCCGGCTAAAAAGGAGTTGAAAAGGTGGATCACTCTCAGATTAAACTCGTAATTTTCGACGTCGGTGGCGTCGTATACAGTCAGACGAGCGTCGGAAGGCTCGTCGCCCAGGAGCTTGGGCTATCGTACCGAAAGTTTATGGAATACGCGACCTTAA
>CAZMHO010000033.1:0-8329 GCA_964566085.1 uncultured Thermotogaceae bacterium
CGAGTAATGTCATGACCACCCCGGCCTTCGGCCACCCCTCCATAGAGGGGAATTTAGGTTAACTGCACCCCATAACTTAGCACACACGGCACCCGCGTCTCCGCTTATTTAGTGCTATAATAGAAAATCCCCTTGAAAGCGAGTTGATTCGTATGAAACAAAGGAATTTGTTCGTTACGATAGCGCTTTTCGTTTTAGTGAGTACCGTAGCCCTCGCTTTGTCCCAACCGCTGTTAGTCGTGAAAGAATCCCCCGCTAAAAAAGGTTATACCTATTTGGCGCTGATCGTTTCCCCCGGACTTGAAGAGGTTCGCTTAACCGAAGACATGTTCCAGATCTCTTTTCCCCGCGTCTGCGAAAAGACCGGAATGATTGGATTCACGCACCATACGGCCGCGATGAAAGCCGAGATCTATCTCATTCCCCCCGACAAAACCATACCCGAAAAGGTGAAAGACGGAGCCATTCTCGAAGACTTTTCTCCGGATGGAAGAACCCTGTTGTATACGAATGCCTCCGCGTCGCCTTCTCTTTGGGCCATGGAGATCCAAACGCGGCAGGAAACCCGTTTGACCTCCGGACTTGCCGTCAGCTCTGCCACATGGTCTCCGGACGGGCAATGGATCGCGTTTTCGGTGTTAACCTCTTCCGGAAGAAACGATCTGTACCTTCTGAAATGGTCTGACCGCTCGACCGAACGGCTCACTCAATCGACTCAGATTGATGAGTATTATCCGGTTTTTTCCTCCGATTCCGGTTACTTAGCCTATATGTCCAATCGGACGGGAGAGTGGATTGTGGAATATTTCAATCTGGAGACGCGCGTTCAGTACCAAACGCAGATCCGCGGAATGTACCCTCTTCTCTCCGCAGACGATTCGGAGACGATTGTCGAGGAAAATGGAAAAATCGTCCTCTGGAAAACTTCCGGAAAGGAGTCGTCGGCACTGACAGCCGGAAAGACCCCGGCTTGGATCACCCAAAAAGCGGCTTCGAGATATGTAGGCGCTCCAAGCATGACGAAAACCGGGACCGTGTTGGTCCAAACGACGGTCGGTCCGCAGGGCGGCACGGTTTCCGCGGCCGGCGCGGTTCAGCTGACCATCCCTTCCGGCATATTGGAACGCCCAACAACGGTTACGGTCAGTGAGGCGGCTTCTATTCAACCGGGGATGCGAACTTTCGATTTTGATATTCCCGGCAGTCCGGAGGTGTTTCCAAATTGGGTAACGATCGAATATGCCATCCCTTCTAACGCGGATCCCAAACAGGTGTTTGCGGTGGAGGAAGTATCCGAAGGCATCTGGTGGGTAGCCCCGTCCGAGTATGATCCCAAGACGCGAACCCTTCGAACCAAAACCGTCCATTTTTCAAAAAAGGGATACCTGTCAGAGATTTCCTCTTCCGATATGCGGAAGATTTTCAGCGGAGCGGTCGGCGCGCTTGCGACTGCCGGAACGATTATTGTACTAACCGGATCGACTGTGATCACCCTTCCGGTTCTGGGGGCCGTGGCCGCAGGCGCCGTGTTGTTTGGGGCGGAAGAAATCGCTAATCCGCTTATGGATAGGGCTTACGAGATCGCCTATGGGTTAGATCACACGGTAGCCTTCGGAAACCAGTTTAATATTTCTTGGACCGGAGATAAGAAGAACCGAAGTTATCCGAACACGGGAACCGTTATGGTTTGTATCGATCGGATGAGCAAGAAAATACTTCTCTGGATGGATGACCCAAGAATTACCTCTCAACAACGCGCCGCAGCGCTCACCAGTCTTTTTCCGGGATCAACCACCGCTTTGCTCTATATACCGAAAACGGTCATCGCGTTAGCGGCAGAAGCGCAGGAGGTTAAAGAGTACTACGCGTTTAACGGGTACGGCTGTCCTCCGGCAACAGATATATGGGTCCACACATCGGATAAGTGCGGCTATTGGGATGGAACCATACTCCATGTGAATTCCGACTATGCGCAAGACAACTTAGCGGAAACCAAAGCCTCGAGAAGAGTGGTCATCGCCCACGAATACTGGCATAACGTTTATCAATTCAACCAATATCGCCCGAACTTCCCTTGGCTCGACGAATGCCTGGCAACCACCTTCGAAAGCGAAGCGCTAAGCGATGCCGACACGCTTTACTATCATTACGGCCCCTCCTTGTTGCCTGTCAGCGAGCGATTTTACGATATGTACCCCGTAGAAGCCTTAGCTCGAACCCTACGAACAGGCTTCGTTTTGGATGGCACGGAGGGCTATGACGCGGATCGCGCCAAAAGAGGGTATCATCTGTGGGCGTGGGGGAAGTTCCTGTTGCATACGCAAGGGCATGAAGCGGTTCGTTCCTTGCTAAAAAACACGATGGATCCGGTGTTTCTTTCAACAGAATTTTCGCTATTTTGCCGCTCCTTGCTCGTTAAGGATTTAGCGTTGGAAGAGGATGCCCTAATGAGCGTGCCGAAAACCCCCCCGCTGGAATATATTACGAAAACCGGGTGGCCTTTTTTGAACGTATCCAAATTCCTGGATGCGGGGATCATTACGCTTGGCAATGCCGGTTATGCGGTTGCCTCCGGCGTCTCGATCAAACCCAGCCCGCTATCGATGACGATTCGGAATATTAAACTCAAGGCGCCCGATGTGGCATGCCCGCTTGTCTTGCGCCGGTCGACACCCGATCAAAACGAGGACATCATCGCGCTCCATCCGGCGAGAATGGACGGTGCGACCGCGCGCCGGTCAATGGACGACGTGGAGGTCGGAACCGGTTGGGTCGTCATCCCGGACGAGTGGGTTAAAAATTTCGGGAAGAAGGATCTGGAGATACCCGTGGCTTTCGCGCATCGAGCCGTTCAACAGACTTGGAAAGAGTACTTTGGTTACGGGGATAACCCCGTCTACTGTTACTTCCTCTTACCTCCCAAAGACTTGCAGATCGTTCCATCGGCCAATCAGTTTACCTTGCGTTGGTCTGAACCGGGTTTCGGCCCGGGGCTCTCCGCAGAGAGATGCTTGAAAAGCTACCGTCTCTTCGCGCAAAAAGGGAATCAAACGCCGGTTTCGATACAACTGGAGATCAAACCGACCCAAACGTCACTCCTGCTGAACTCTGCGTCTTTTGAGGGCTACGACAAAATCGGGATAGCGTGTGAGGAACTCTATGCGAGCGATAACCAAAAAAAGAATATCCTGTCCCCCATCGCATGGATCGAGCTGAAGAAAGGGAAGGGGGTATGGGCGCTCGAATCGGAGAGCTACAGCTATCAACTGGGGCGAGAGTACTTCGACGCTGAAATCGGTAGCAACAATCAGGGCGCCTATGAAGACGGGTGTTTCGCTTATCGCATCCATATAGGGGCCGGACAGGCGAGAACCTCTGTAGAGATCACGGCGAAGGATACGTTCTGTTCCTTCTGGTCAAGAAAAGGGGAAATATCCAAGTTTCTCCATACTTGGACGCCGCTGCCGAAGCAACTGACCCCCGGACAAACGGTCACCGTGCAGTTGGGGACGGCCGACGACGGCTGTTCCGGAAAGTATAGTCCCAGTTTCAATGCCGAAACACGGTTTCATGCGACAGGATACGACACCTTTGAAGTGGACGCGGGAGGCTTCTTTGGCAAGACCACCGGTTCGATGACATGGGTAAATAAGCTGCAAAAGCAATTCGATTGGGTTGTCCCGCAACCGGACGCGCTACAAATCAGTTCACCTGATAAACACCCGATGACGGTCGTGATCTCATTCGACAACGATTGCTCCGGGGCCGTTACCGGCAGCGCTACCTATCGCTATATCTTCCGCGCCCAATAAGGGGGTACCGGCATGACCGCGTCGCGCGGGTGAATCGCGGAAGGTAGAAAACCCGGAACCTCTCCGGCGACCGGTTACGGAACCGCCGGCAAGTCTTTGACTGCCCTGAAGCCCAAATACCCCATGCGCGCGTATTTCCGTCTCGGCCAAACGCCTCCGTTGTAAGCGACCATATAAGCTTGGGTCGCGCTTTCTGATTCGGCCGTCCACCAATAGATGACCATCGAATGAGGGTCCCACAAAGGGGTTTCTTTTTCCGGCTGCACGCGATAGGTTGCTTGTTTCACGGCAGCATTCCAGACTCCGCCGACGTTTTCGTTATGACGAGTCAGAGAAGAGACGACCTCTTCGATCGTTGGCAACCGCCATATATCCACCGGAGAAGACTCGAGCGTCAAACCGTCTTCGGAAAGGTATCGGCAGATCTCTATCGCCCGGTCCCAATCGGTTCCTTTATCCGGCCATCCGGGCCCTTTGGGCGCCCAAATCAGCGTTGTCCTGGCGTTAGCGATGGTCCTTGTCCCGAAATCCCCGTCATTGAACCGATTTATGACACGGATATAGTCTGGAATCCCGAAAGACAATAGGACCGCGAGCGGGGGAACGAGGGCCACCAAAGCGGCGATTTTTCGCGGCTGAGGTCTTCCAAACCAGTAAAGGAAGGCAAAGACTATCCCGGGTATGACCAGCATCAACCCGACGACCTGGAAAGAAAACCCGCCGAAGACGAGGGCGAAAAAGACGCTCAGGAGAAGAAAAAGAAGCCCCCCCACTCTTCCCCAGCGTATCCCAATCAGGGTAAAAAGGAGAAATGCCAGTGGGAACGACAAGTATTGTACCCCCATCATCCCCACGTTATCGAGCAGAGAACGATGATACCACCCTTCGTGGAAGTTTTCGCGAATACCCCAAAACATCCATAGACTTGAGATCGTTGTCGAGAGGAGAACGCCTGACCAACCGAGAAGATGCCTTATCCTTTCCTTCATATCCCCCTCCTTTTTACTTTGCGTTTTTGGCCCTTTCCTATAAGACGGAAACGTATCACCGTTCCGCTTCCCCCTGTTAACGCCTGTCCCTAAAGCCTGATTCCATCAGTATACCCAATAAGCATGGAGACGCTAGCGGATAAATTTACAGGGCTTTTACAATATATGGGAGAAGAACCCGTATGAGGGCTTGAAATATAGGAAGATTTGTGATAGAATCACTCCGCTTTCGACAAGACAAGGGTCGGGCTGCTAGCTCAGTTGGTAGAGCACATGACTTTTAATCATGGGGTCCTGGGTTCGAATCCCAGGCGGCTCACCAGTTTTTTTTGCGAGAGTGGCGGAATTGGCAGACGCGCTGGACTTAGAATCCAGTGGGAAGAAACTCCTTTATGGGTTCAAGTCCCATCTCTCGCACCAAGCGCGGAAATAGCTCAGTGGTAGAGCATCTGCTTGCCAAGCAGGGGGTCGCGGGTTCAAATCCCGTTTTCCGCTCCAGTGAAAGGGCCTTTGGGCCCTTTTTTGTTGCTGAGAGGGCCGAATGATTCGGTAAATCGCCCTATGGTATAATTGTTTCCTGAACACACCCACCGAGGAAGTGAGAGCTGATGAGTTTATTTTCGAAGTTGTTCGATAAAAACAAAGGATACATCAAGCGGTATACCCGAATTGCCGAAGCGGTCGCCTCCCTTGAACCGGAGATGGTCGGCAAAACCAATGAAGATTTGGTCGCAAGCGCCGCCGATTTGAAAGCGCGTATTCGGGCGATCGAAATCCCGGAAGGAAAGAATCGGTACGATTTTTTAGACGAGTACGTACCGGAGGCTTTCGCGTTGGTTCGGGAGACGGCCAAACGCGCGATCGGCCAACGGCCGTTCGATGTTCAGGTCATTGGCGCAGCGGCATTGCACGAGAGCAAGATCGCCGAAATGAAGACCGGAGAAGGAAAAACGCTCGTGGCGACGATGCCGGTCTTTCTCAACGCCTTAACGGGCAAAGGCGTTCACATGGTCACCGTCAATGATTACCTCGCCCGCCGCGACGCCATCTGGATGGGTCCGATCTATAAAACCTTAGGGTTGACGGTCAGTGTCATCAACAATCAAAACACTTCCTATGAAGTGATTTGGGAAGATGAAGATCAGTTCAGAACGGCCTTGTCGAAGGATTTGCGGGCTTGGCCAAAGGGTTTCTCAGGAGAGATACTATCAAAAGGGCAGATCTTGGCCGAGGGGTTCGAAGCGTATCGCGTCAAATTGGAGCCAATAGACAGGAAGCAGGCGTTGGAGAAGGACGTCGTCTACGGAACGAATAATGAGTTCGGGTTCGACTATCTTCGGGATAATATGGTCTACGAAGCCGATACCAAGGTGCAGCGGAATCATTTTTACGCCATCGTCGACGAGGTGGACAGCATTTTAATCGACGAAGCCCGCACACCACTGATCATCTCCGGAGCAACAAAAGGGACCTCTCAGATCTACAACGTTTTCGCGCGGATGGCTACCGGGTATAAGAAGGATGTCGATTTCACCAAGGATGAAAAGAGTCGGACGGTGACGCTGACCGAGGAAGGGGTAAAGAAAGCCGAAAAGCTCCTAAGGATCGACAACCTCTACGATGCCACGAATATCGACCAGCTTTACCACATATTGAACGCGCTGAACGCGATCGAGCTGTATAAGAAGGATGTCGACTACATCGTCAACGAGGAAGGGGAAGTCATCATCGTCGATGAGTTCACCGGGCGGTTGATGCCGGGCAGACGGTATAGTGGCGGACTTCACCAAGCGCTGGAGGCGAAGGAGCACCTGCGCGTGCAGGAAGAATCGCTGACCTACGCCACCATCACCTTTCAAAACTTCTTCCGAATGTACGAAAAGTTAGCGGGTATGACCGGTACGGCGAAGACGGAAGAAGAGGAGTTCGAACAAATCTATGTGACCGATGTGGTTGTCATTCCGACCAATATGCCGATTGTGCGCGAAGATCATGATGACGAGATCTACCGGTCCCAGAAAGAAAAGTACACCGCCATTCTCAAGGAGATTATCGAGCGTCACAAGAAGGGGCAGCCCGTGCTGGTCGGCACGACCTCGATCGAAAAGAACGAATTTTTATCTCGGGAGCTCACGCGTTTGGGATTGCCCCATCAGGTGCTGAATGCCAAATACCATGAAAAAGAAGCCGAGATTATCTCGTTAGCGGGTGAGAAGAGCGCCATCACGATCGCGACCAACATGGCCGGGCGCGGAACGGACATCAAGTTGGGGGAAGGTGTCGTGGAACTGGGAGGTCTTTGCGTGTTAGGGACGGAGCGGCATGAAGCGCGCCGCATCGACAATCAGCTGAGAGGACGCTGCGGACGCCAGGGCGATCCCGGGAGCTCGAAGTTCTTTTTAGCCGTGGACGACGATTTGGTTCGTATCTTCGGAGGAGATCGGATCGGTAAGATCATGGATTTTGTCAAGATTGAAGAAGGAGAGCCGATCGCGCATCCGCTGCTGAGCACCTTGATCGAGCAGGCGCAAAAACGCGTGGAAGGCCTTCACTTTTCGACGCGCAAGTACTTGCTTGAACTCGATACCGTCATGGACTCTCAACGCAAAGAAATCTACGAACACCGCGACTGGATTCTATCCGAAGAAGATCTTTCAGAGCACATGAAAGAGATCTACCACGATATTACCGACCGACGGATCGGGCAGTATTGCGGCACGACCGATTGGGATCTGGAGGGGTTGCTTCAGAATCTCAAACTTTTTCCGGTCGACTTTGAAGAGATAGGAAAACGTTCCTTCAATCGTAAGGAAGAGATTGCGGAGCTTATCCTCGAGAAAATTATAGAAGGCTATCAAGCCAAGCGAGAGGAAATAGGTCCCGACTTCATCGGCCTGCAAAAGTATCTGTTGTTGCGCGTGGTCGACGAGCGGTGGCGAAAGCATTTGGAAAGTATCGAAGGGTTGAAGGAAGGGATCAGTCTTCGGGCATACGGCCAAAAAGACCCGGTATTGGAGTTTAAACGGGAATCGTTTATCCTTTTCGAAGAGATGACCGATGCCATCTACGATGACATGGCGAATCTCTTGCTGAGAGTCAGGGTCACGACCAAATACGAAGAAGAAACGAAAAAATCTCAAAAAGAAATCGACGATCTCAGCTATCAGCATGATGAGTTTGACACTTTCAACCGAAAACAGCGGCGGAAGTCCGAGGACAAAACGGCGTCATCCCACCGAAGAATGAGAGTGAAGAGGTAATGCCATGATTCCTTACGATGTAAAAAGCGAGTATGAAGAAAGCCTTCGCAAGTTCGGCGAGCTGTCGAACCTGTTTGATCTTCAGGATGCCCAAACCAAAGTAAGGCAGTTAGAAGAAGAAATGTCTAATCCCGATTTCTGGACTGAGACCGCGCGCGCCACGCCAGTTCTGAAAGGAGTTAAGCTGCTCAAGGCCCAGATCAGGGAATTTTCCTCGCTCAAGAATATCATCGACCATGCCGAGGCTGCCCTGGAGCTATCGGGCGAA
>CAZMHO010000033.1:8339-20697 GCA_964566085.1 uncultured Thermotogaceae bacterium
GGGGGTCAAGGAGTATGAGTTGTCGATGCTTTTGGACGATGAGTTCGACGCCAACAACGCCTTCCTGACGATACATCCCGGAGCCGGCGGAACGGAGTCTCAGGATTGGGCCCAAATGCTGATGCGCATGTATCTGCGTTGGTCGGAGAGAAAAGGATATACGACACGGATAATCGAGCTGCAGCCGGGAGAAGAGGCAGGCATCAAAGACGTAACCCTCTTTATAGAAGGAGACTATGTTTACGGTAATATCCGGCGCGAACAGGGAATTCACCGCTTGGTGCGCCTTTCGCCGTTTAACGCCAACAATCTCCGCCAAACTTCCTTCGCTTCGGTGAGCGTCCTGCCCGAGTTAGACGACAGCATCACCGTCGATATCGACCCGGATGATCTGCGGATCGACCTTTACCGAGCTTCCGGCGCCGGAGGACAGTATGTGAACCGAACCGAATCGGCCGTCCGGATAACGCATCTGCCCAGCGGTATAGTCGTCGCTTGCCAGAACGAACGTAATCAGCATCAAAATAAAGGCACGGCGATGAAAATATTAGCCGCGAGACTGTATCAACTCGAAGAAGAGAAACAGAAAAAGGAAATCAGCACCATTCAGGGAGAACTCAATCGCATTTCCTGGGGCAACCAGATCCGTTCGTACGTGTTTCAGCCCTACAAGATGGTCAAAGACCATCGGACCGATGCCGAAACGGGCAACGTGACCGCGGTGATGGATGGCGATCTCGACGCCTTTATCGAAGCCGAACTGATTTTCTTTTCCAGAAAGAACGCGCGGGCGCCCAAATGATGACGATGGGTTTTTGGCTCGTGTTGGCTTTGTTTTTAGATCAAGCCTCCAAACTGTGGGTTGAACACCACGTTCAGATAGGCCAGCAGATTCCGGTTCTCGACGGGCTTTTCAAAATAACTCACGTTAAAAACAGCGGTATCGCTTTCGGACTCTTCCAGGGGTACGGAGACTCGCTTCGTCTGATCGTTCTCGCCATTGCCGTATTCGTGTTCCTCCTGGGAATCCGTTACGCTCGGAAATCCTACTTGCTGGGCTTTGCCTTTGGAAGCATTGTCGGCGGGGCTTTGGGAAATCTGCTGGACCGCTTCCTCCGGGACGGGTGGGTCATCGACTTTCTGGCTTTTTGGGACTTCGCTATCTTTAATGTCTCCGACTCCTTCATCGTCTTCGGAGCGATCGGTTTGGGTTTCTATACCTTGTTTTCCGAGCATCGGCAGGCGAAACTGTTGCCCGAGGGAGAACGAAATGCGGAGAATGTGGTTCTGCAGCTACGACGCCATCTTGAGAAGAATGTCTATTGGACAACGGATATCACGCAGTTAGGAACCCTTTTAGCCGAATGGTTCGTTCTTCAAAAAATCCCTTATCAATTTCACCTTTACGACGCTTCCATCGGAGAAGAGGACAGAATCATAGCGCTCTCGAGCTTGAAACCGGCAATAAACGCGATTGTAGATATACTCCCCGCGACTTCCGCCGAACCCCAAGAAAACGCCCGGTTTTTGGAGAAGATAGCCGATCGGCTCCGAGAAGAAGAGGTAGCGGGCGGGATAGAAATGCCGGGCGGAATTCTGTTCGTATACAAAAAAGACAAGCGGAAGAGAAAAAAGATTTTGGAACGCCCCGTCGATTTTTCGTCGATGAATTTTTCTGAATTAAAGCCGATGACTGAGAATCCCGATTTTTTACCGATGTCTATGATGCGGAATTCTTCATACACACCTCTCGCTCCAACGAAAGAAGAAAAAATTGTGGGCAGGCTTGACGAATTTCGTATAATCATTGCGAGAAGTGAAAAACGAGAATGTGCGTCTTCTGCCGATCGACCTCAAAAACAGGTGAGCACGCCGCCTGAGAAGAGCGGGATAGAAATGCCGAGCGGGATAGAAATACCGAACGGGATAGAAATGCCGAGCGGGATAGAAATGCCGGGGGGAAGTTGTTCTCAAGACAATACAGATGCAGGAGGGATTCGCGGTATGGGTTTGACGTTTTTACTCGAAGTGTTAACTGAGGAGCTTCCGCCTTCCGAAATACCGGACCTGATCAATAATTTGGAAGAGCAATTCGGGCAATTCTTTCAAGAGCATGGATTTCATCCCACCGGAATGGAGTGCTTCATCTCAGCGCGAAGATTTGGCATCATGGTTTCGGGTTTGGACGCGCAGCAGCCCGACCGCGAAGAACGAAAGAAAGGGCCGGCTTGCAAAGTCGCCTTTAAAGACGAAACGAGACAAGAACCGACGCGCGCGTTAACCGGGTTTTTAACCAGCAATGGGGCTGCGATCGGCGAAATAGAAATCGAAGCCGTGAACGATATTCCATACGTTTTCTTGCGGCGAATGATTCCTGGAAAGGCGACGATAACGCTTTTGGCCGCCTTTATCCCGTCGCTGCTCTCGCGGCTCAGTTTTCGGCGCCCGATGCGTTGGGGAGCTGGCGAGACCACTTTTGTGAGGCCGGTTCACGGGTTTTTAGCCCTTTTGGGATCCGAGATCGTTCCTTTCGTTTGTTTCGGCGTGGATTCCGGTCGAACAACGCAAGGACATCGTTTCTTGGGTTCGGAGGTTGCTATTGGCCGCGCCGAGGACTATTTCGACGGTATGAAGAAGCAGTGCGTTTTCGTAAGGCAAACCGAACGGGAAGGGTTTATCCGCGATCAGTTAGCGACCCTTTCGAGCGAACGCGGGGTAGAGATACCAGCGGATGAAGAGCTTTTGAGAGAAGTCACATGGCTGACAGAGTATCCGCAAGCGGTTATCGGGCAGTTTCGCCGGGATTTCACGGTCCTTCCGAAAGAAGTCTTGATCACCACGCTAAAGCATCATCAACGGACCTTTCCGGTCCTTCAGGACGGGCAATTGACGAACGGGTTCGTCTCTTTCCAGGACAACGGGGAAAGGTCGAAGGCGAACGTGGTTAAAGGTTACGAAAAGGTAATCAACGCGCGGTTGTCCGATGCTCGGTTTTTCTTTGAAGAAGATCAAAAAACACCACTAAGCGCGCGGCTTGAGGGGTTGAAGACCGTGCTCTTCCAAAAAGGACTGGGTTCGACCTTCGACAAAGTAGAGCGCAACAGAACATTAACCGCTTACTTGTGTGAATTCCTTAAAATTCCCTCGACTGGTACGGCTTCGCTGGATCAGGCCGCGCAGCTCTCGAAAAGCGATCTTTTAACCGCCATGGTCTATGAATTCCCGGAGCTTCAGGGGATTATGGGAAGGGTCTATGCCCAATTGGAAGGCATTAACCCTGCCGTGTCAAAGGCTTTGGAAGAGCAATACTGGCCTACAGTTCCAGAATCGGTGGAAGGCGCCATTTTGTCGTTAGCCGACAAGATGGATGTTTTATGCGGGAATCTGTGGCTCGGAAATGTTCCCAGCGGGTCGAAAGATCCCTATGGATTGAGAAAGAAACTATTCCAAATTATTGAGACGCTTGTCTCTTTCAACTGGGACCTGCGTCTTGACGATTTCTTCTCGCAAGGCCTTCGAGGGTTCGTAGCGACTGTTAACGCGCAACAAACTCAGTCGCCACTGACCAAAGAACGCTCCGTAGAGGCTCTGCAAAATACATTCAAAGAGATCGCGCAAGGCCGGTTGGAGTTCTACCTGCAGGGCAAGGGACTTCCTTACGATGTGATACGGGCCGTGCAACACCACTGGGCAATTCCGCTGAGAGCGGCCATCGCGGCGGAAAGCCTTCAGGGATTCCGAGCGGACCCCGCGTTTTTACAAGTCTCCACGCTGTTCGAGAGAGTTCACAATATTACTCGGAATGAGACGGCTACAGACTTTGATTCACGGCTGTTCGAGGCGGAAGCGGAGAAGGATCTGTTCATCCGGTTTACGGAAATAAAAGATTCTGTCTTATCGTGCATAGGCCATTTGAACTATCGCGACGCGCTGCTTCGCCTCATCGGGTTAAAAGACGCCATCAACCGATATTTTGACGACGTATTCGTGATGGTTGATCGAGAAGACCTTCGGCTGACGCGATTGCGGTTTCTGAAGAGTATCGACCAGCTGTTTATGACAGCAGCGGACCTCAGTCTGATCGAAAAAGACGGCGGAAAGCAAACGGACTCTGTAGGTATAGAAAACGGGAATCCGGAAGAAAGAGGCATACCGAATGGCGAATAATACCGGAAGCTATATGCTGTTGATCGAGCTGAACAAAGGGCGTGAAATCCGCTATGGTTCACTCCAGCAGCAATTCAGAAAAGGTTATTATGTCTACATCGGATCCGCGATGAATCATCTACGGCAGCGCGTTCACCGGCATATCGGGTATAAAGACGGATTCATGGAAAACAAAAGCGGTAAGCGTGTCGAACACTGGCATATTGATCGGTTGTTGGTATACGGGAATATCAAAATGGTATTGTTGCTTCCGAATACGAAGAAGATAGAAGAAGAGATTTCGGGAATGGTTTCGAGGTTTTTCAGAGCCGTCCCCTCCTTCGGAGCAACGGATTGCGAAAAAGTGGACAGTAACTTATATTGCCTCAGAACGGTAGAAGATTTTTATTTCATCACCCGGAAGGCGTTGGAGTTAAACTGGGAAAACAAGAGGGGAGCGGGGTAGAGATACCGAGCGGGGTAGAGATACCGACTCGAAGTCGAGTCTCGAACTTTAAAGGGGTTCTTTACTTTTTATCGATTTTGCTTGTGTTCGGGTTAATCATCCTCTATAGCGCCAGTTACATCATGGTCTACCGATGGCCCGGTATAGATTTGTCGTATTATTTCACGCGTCAGGTTCTCAACATCGTGATCGGACTGATCTTTATGTTCGTCATCGCGATTATCCCGATAGAAAAGCATCTGCAATGGTCCCCGGCTTACTTGGTGGGTTTGATTCTTCTGTTGGTGGCGGTCTTCTTTTTTCCATCGAAAGGCGGGAGCCACCGTTGGATCGATCTGGGTTTTTATGATTTGCAACCTTCCGAATTGGCGAAGTTCGTGATCATCCTGTTTCTGGCCTCTTACTTTGACAAGCGTCAGTTTCAAGAGAACTGGAAGGTTGACTTCTTCGACAAATTCCTTATCCCGGTCGGGTGGATTCTGTTCATCAGTTTCTTAGTCTTCCGGCAGCCGGACCTGTCGACTTCCCTGATTATCCTGTCCATCGGGTTTTTATTGATGTTTGTCGCCGGCCTGCGGTACTATTACTTCTTTTTGCTCGCCGGGTTAGCCGTAATGGCGCTTGTGGCGTTCTTTCAGTTTGAATTGCTGCAACCCTATCAATTGGATCGGTTGCGAGGATTTTTAGACTTTTTCAAGGGCAGCGCCGTGGATACGCAAGTTCAGATTGGGATAGACGCGATCTCTTCGGGAGGGGTTTTAGGCGGTGGCTTAGCTCTTGGGGATTATAAATACCTCTTACCGGTCCAATTCACGGACTTTATCTTCGCCATTTTGGGAGAAGAGTTGGGATTCGTCGGGATGTTCTTTCTGTTGATTCTTTACTACCTGATGTCGAGAAGTCTGATTCACGCGGCGATCAGGGGGGTCAACCGTCCCGCGGGAAAGCTCATCGTCGTTGGATACGCCTATCTGGTGCTGATTCAGGTGATTATCAATGTCGGTGTCGTATTGGGCGTCTTCCCCCCTACCGGGATTCCCCTCCCATTCGTCAGCTACGGAGGTAGTTCTATGTTAGCCTATTTGGGCGGTTTTGGCCTGGTTATCAGCGCGATTACGCACGATGAATAAAGGAGTTTCATATGTCGTTTAAAATGGCAAAAGAACTGTTGATGGAATACCATTCGAGGGAAATTATCCGTCTGAGCAAACAGTATATGGACCTTTTGGACTCTCCGCAAGCCTCCGCGCGTTTGTATGGTATCAACGGATTGAAAAAGACAGGCACGTGGTCGGAGTATCCGCTCAAATTTGCGGACGATTCAGATTTTCGCATACGCAAAGCGCTTGCGGAGTATATTAAAGAAACCGGCACCCAAAACCAACTGCCCGTGATCGAACACCTGTTGAAGGATCCCGATGACCGTGTGAGGATGAACGCTCTGAACGCGCTATATGCGATCGACCCCGATCGGGAAAGGCTTAAAACCTTTCTCGAAGACCCGTCTCCGAAAATCCGGGAACGGGTGTTGAAGATCGCCGCTTCGGACCTCTTGTCCAAGGATATCGAACCGCTGTTGGGAGATAAAATCGCGAGCGTAAGAGCCGAAGCCTATCAGGCTTTTATAGAAAAGACAGAAGATGCGGAAGTTCTGGAGAAGATCGTTAACGAAACCCCTTTCCCTCAGGCCCGAAAAAACGCGTTACAAAAACTGCTGGTGTTTCATCCCGCTTTCGTATTGAGGTTTTTTCCCGAGATGCTTTCTTCAGGCCGCTATTCGGAGAAAGAGAAAAAATCGCTGCTTGCGATCCTGAAATACCTACCCTATGACGCCATCCGGTCCGTTCTGCTCCAAGCCTTCGAAGATCAGGGGCTGCGGGCGCATTATCCGGCGCTGATCCCGCTCTTTGTTGAAATAACCCTTGAAAGCCCCGCCACGGTCATCGGTTTTCTCACGAAATGGGTAGAAGCCGAAGAGGCGCCCATACGCCTTGCGGCGGTGAAAGGGTTTGGGAAAGTCTCCGAGCCGGCTACGGTGACGGTCTTACGAGAAAAACTGGAGGATCCCGACGAAAAAGTAAGGGCCGCGACAGTGGACGCTCTGGCGCGGTTAATGGACTACGAGTTGGAGATTGTCGTCGAAAGGCTGCTCCAAGATCACAGTTGTCTGGTACGCAAAGCGGTTTTGAAAGCGATCTCCCGGCTGAAGCTCGAAGAGGAATACCCGAACTTTGTAGAACGTATCAATGAAAAAAGGGAAGAGACCCACGTTCGGAAAACGAGCATCGAACAGTCTGCCAAAGTGCGGTACAGCTACGCGATCGAGAGTATGAAACGGATCATGAATGACGAATCCGAAGATAGCCTTATTCGAAGCGCTGCGGCTCAAGCCTTGCTGCGCATATCACCCGCGGCCGTAATCGAATTGCTGAGCCGTTAAGGCGCCTGTCCGAGTCTCACGGGTCAACCGGTAATCTATCTTGGTTAGGAAAGCGCGATGATGACAGTATCCACGAAAGAGTCCATCGGCAGCGGTTCTGCATCCGTCATCACGCCCTGTGCCGGTATCCGCGACCGGTTTGGCCGTAAAGCCCTTGAAACGGACGGAAGCTTCACTCCGAGTCGTTTTTCAGGACACCGGCTTCCACCATCTGCCGATACTTGCCGTTCGCCCGTCTCATCAATTCCTCATGAGAACCGCTTTCAACGATGCGCCCTTCTTCCAGGAAGAAGAGAACATCGGCGCGTCGGACGGTCGAAAGGCGATGGGCGATGACGAGAGTGGTTCTCCCCTCGCTCAAACGGCTTAACGCCTCCTGAACAGCACGCTCGGACTCGGTATCCAAAGCGCTGGTCGCTTCGTCCAGCAACAAGAGCGGCGCATTCTTCAGAAAAGCCTGCGCGAGAACGACCCGCTGCCGCTGGCCTCCCGAAAGATTCATTCCCCCCTCCAGCAATACGGAATCGACCCCTTTATCCAACTCCGCGACGAAAGCCTCCGCGTTGGCTTGAGCAAGCACCTTCTGCACCTCGTTCTCCCGGCTGTCGGGACTTGCCGCCAGCAGATTATCGCGGATAGATCCGGAAAACAGGTAAGGGAGCTGAGGTACGTAAGCGAAAAGATCTCGCCACTGACCTAAGTTCGATTCGTGAATCGATTGCCCGCGATAACTGATGCGGCCCGACTGAGCGGGATAAAGACCGAGAAGCAGTTTGAACAAGGTGCTTTTTCCGCTGCCGGAAGGTCCGACGAAGGCGGCCGTTTTTCCCTCGGGGACCAAGAAACCGATGTGGTTTAACGTCGGCCCCGCTTCTTTCGAGTAAGAAAAGCTGAGCCCTTCCACCCGCAAGCCTTCTTGAATGTTCAAACTGTTATAGGAATCCGCCGGAGCCTCTTCGTTAAGGTATCTTGCTGGTTCGTCCGGCAAGACCATGATCTGTTGAAGGCGTTCCACACCGGATAAACGGCGTTGCATCTCGGAAATCACCAAAGAAACCCGCGTGAACAGGAAGGAAACCCCGTTTTGCATCTGTATGAGGGCGACTAAGGTTGGCAGGTATCCCGGGTCTTCGATCGCGCGAAGCCCGCCAACCAGAACGACCGCTACGATCGACCAGTATGAGAGGGTTTCGATAGAAAACCGTGCGGTTTCCGTCGTGTTTCTCCGAATGCCTGCGTCTTGAAGAAGCCGGCTTTTCTGAACGATCCGTTCCATCATCCAATCGGCTACGTTGAAGTATCTTATGATCCGTTGACCGGTTACCAATTGATTAAAGGTGTTCAGAAAAGAGGCTTTCCGTTCTTGAACGGTTTGGCTTTGCGTTTTCAACGGCTTCAGAAACGGGAGGTTCAGCACAAAAAAGAACGCGCCCAGACCGATGATCAACAACCCCATCGGCCAGTCTAAAACCAAGACGACGATACAGGACCCCACCCCGTAAAACAGGACGGTCGAAAGGGATTGGAGTGAGTTTTTAAGCAACTGCGAGGTTTCGAAAAGGTCGCTGTTGAAGCGAGATAGAATTTCCCCGGAAGTCAGGGCTTCAAACTGGCGCAGAGGTATCGTAACAATTTTCTCGAAAAAACGGGAACGGATATCCCGTTCCACCTTGATTTCGCTGTATACGAGGGCGATGGCTGAACACCATAGCAAGAGGCCTCCTCCTGACAGGAGCCAAAGGATTTGGGTGATGGATCGGAACAACAAGATTTGGTCGAACCGAAGCATACTCGAAGTGATAGACCCCAGGATAGAGGCCAGATAAGCGTTTAGGAACAGATTCACGGCACCCATGCCGACGATACCGAAAAAATAGGCGATACGGTAGGGTTTGATATAGCGCATAAGGAATCCCAAGCCGTTCATAGCCCTTCCCCCTCCTGTTGCAGACGCATCAGCTCGGCGTATCTCCCGTTTTCTGCGAGAAGAGAAAGATGGGTCCCCTCTTCTAAGATTTCACCGTTTTCGAGAACGAAGATCTTATCGGCGGAGGCGACGGCATTCAGCCGGTGGGCCACCATGATCAGGGTGCTATCGGCGTATTCCGATCGAACGGCGGAAAGGATTTGCCGTTCCGTTTCATTGTCCAGAGCACTTGTCGCTTCATCAAAAAGGAGGATTGGGGCTCTGCGTATTAAAGACCTGGAAACGCAAAGCCGTTGTTTTTGCCCGCCGGAGATTCTTCCTCCCAGCTCCCCTACAGGAGTCTGCGCTCTTTCGGGCAGCCGTTCGACAAAGGTGTTCATCTCGGATGCGCGCAAAACGGATTTCAACTCTTCCGCCGTCGCGCTCGGCTTCCCGATGCGGATGTTCTCTTCGATAGAACCATCGAACAAGAAGGCTTCCTGAGTTACGAAACCCATCGTCTTACGAAGCGCTTTCAAAGACCACTTGTCGGTAGGGACACCGCCCACCAGCAGCCGTCCTTCGTCTGGAAAATAATCTCCGACGATTAACTTCAAAAGCGTCGACTTTCCCGAACCGCTGGAACCCACGAATGCGACCTTCTCTCCGGGGTCGATCCGGCAGCGGATATGTTTTAAGCACGGGGTCTCCTGTCCAGGGTAGGTGAAGGTTACATCTTCGAAACAGATTTGCGGTTTCGCTTTCACTTCTGCCGCCGTTCCCGCTTCTCGCTCCCCTGGCGCGGTAAGCAGCTCTCGAACGCGTTTTCCGCCTACTGCTCCGGCTTTGACCTTTCCCAAGTAGACCGGCAGTTCCTGTAAAGGAAAGGCGATCAGATTTAAGAGCTGGATGAAGGCGAAGAGCATTCCGACGGTAATCTCTCCACGCAATACCTGGAAACCCCCAAACCCGAAAACGACCAAAAAGGGAGAAAACGAGAGAACGATACCGACAACGGTCAACAGGACGGACTGTCTACCCGCGCGAATCGAAGAGCGAAACCAGTATTGTTCTATGGGTTTGTATCTCTCTTGCAGGACTGACTTCAGATTTAATGAGCGGATCGTCTCCGCTCCGGTAACATTTTCCTTTGCCTGGGCGTTGATTTGAGCCAGGGCTTTCTGCACTTCTTCCTGGCGTTTGGCCAAGGGAGCGCTGAGAAGGGCTGAAACGACGATGATAACCGGCAGGGTTGCCAACAGCAGCAACGTTAGAACCCAATTGTGAAAGAACATATAGACCAGAGCCAAAAGGGCGGACAAAAACCCAGAAATCAGCGTCAGTAAATCTGTTTGAAGGTACTCTTGATAGAGGGCAAGATCGTTGGATATCCTTGAGAGAAGCTCTCCGGAATGATAGGAGCCCAGGGAAGCAACGGTTGCCCGTGAAAGAGTCAGACTGACGCGCTCCCGTAAACGGGCGGTCACACGTTCGGCAAAATGCCCCGAACAGTACCGTTGGAAAAACAAGGCGACGACCGATAGCGCTAAAACGCCCAACATCCATAGACCGATGCGGAGGAGCCCGTCTTTGTCTCTCGAAACGATCTGATCGATCACCTTTGCCAACGCATCCCCCAACAATACGGTTGTCACGGACGACACGACGGAGAAGAGGAGAGCGGTTACAAAAAAGAAGGATAAAAGTCCGGAAAAACGAATGAGCGACGAGCGACGCAAAGGGATCGACTCCTTTTAAGCTATCTCGACGTCGGGTGTTCTTCCATCAGACGCCAGGTCATTTCGGCAGCCCTTTGGACAAACCGGGGACAGCGAGAAGAAAACAAGCCTTGATCTATGGCCATGAGTCGTTGGGATTCGACGCCGATGTCAACGCCGATCAACCCATTGCACGTTGTATGGCCGAACTCCGCGCGGAAGGCGTTCATCCATTGTTGAACCAACCCATACGCCCACTCCTTTTTTTCCACATCGATCGGCGTCCTTTGGCCATAAAAATACCCGATGACCATCACGGCTCCGCTAATCGCGCCGCAAGTTTGCCCCGACCGCCCCATTCCGCCCCCTAAAGAGGCGGAAAGAGCCGCGATAATAGCCGGATTAACGTCCTTTTCGAGAAAGGCAAGCGCTACGCTTTGCGAACAGGAATACCCTTCCGAGAACAAGGATAAAGCCCGTTTCGTCACCTCTATCTTCAATTCTGATTCCTCCCGAGTGGTTTATTTTTCTGTGACCCTCATTTGCAGCGGGCCAATGCGCTCAATCGACGGTGATTTGATTACCGCCTTTGCGCTTGCTTTCCAGCATGAGCGATTCCGCCCTCTTAATCCAAGACTCTTCACGGTCCGATCGGCGAACGACGGTTCCCCCGAACGAAAGCGTTATCTGCAGACGATTCTCCCCCTCAATGAAATAGGAGTTTTCCACCAGCATACGGATTCGTTCCAAAACCTCCTTCAGCGTTTCCAATTTTCCGGTCTGCACGATACCGATAAACTCTTCACCGCCCCAGCGGCAGCATAAGTCATCTTCGCGCATGCTCTTTATCATGGTCATCGCAACCATCTTCAATGCCTGGTCTCCGGATTGCTGCCCGTAGCGACTGTTAAAATCCTCTAATCCGTCGATATCGGCGATGAAAACCGCGGACCGCGCTCCAAAGTGTTCCCACTCCACCAGCTTCTGCTGTAGGGTGGTGATGAAGTAACGGTGATTCGGTATTCGGGTCAACTCGTCCAAATAGAATAACCGTTCTAATTCTTGCATTCTCTTCTGGGATTCATCGAGGGATACCGAAACGTTAAACAGCTCCATCCCCCCGACGATTTCGCCGTTCTCGCCATAGAGCGGCACCGTTTTGACGTGAACCGGCAGGCGATGGCCGTCCTTATGGTGCATGAAGATCAAACTGGACCGGTGCTGGCCGTCCTCCATCGTTTTGGCCAGAGGGCACAACCCCAGGCACAGATGCTGGCCTTGTCCGTTTACGTGGACGAGAATATCCTCTTGGCAAGAGTGTCCGACGACTTCCTCCATAGAAAAACCCGATAACTTTTCCGCCATCTGATTCCAATAACAGATTCGTCGGTTCCGGTCCACGATGTAAACGGCTTCGAGGAGATGATCCAAAACGATTTGGTAACGGTCTTTCCAGATGGAAGTAAACATAGCCATCCCCCTTTGAACAATGATCGCGCCGAGCTCACGGTATCGGAGATTAAAAAACTTTCACATAGCGGTTAACCCAATCCATAACTGGCGGTTCCTCGCGCTAACGGGAGGATTATAGCATAATAACCGCTCCTTGAGAGATATCGAATAGCGGCGAAAAACGGGTCCGCATTCGCATTAAGAAAGACTTCGCCGATTTCCTATCCGAA
>CAZMHO010000034.1:0-20351 GCA_964566085.1 uncultured Thermotogaceae bacterium
CGGAATGTGGTATGAATGGGGAGATTTGTGCTATAATCGGTTCGGCTGAGGTCATTGTCTATCATTAACGCTCTAAATAAAAATAGCGCATGCAAAAGGGGAATAGTTTTGAAATATAGGCGGTTGCTGTTAACCGTTTTATTTTTTTTATGTACGGCCGATTTTTTATCTGCAAGATCGCTCGTTGTCGTAGACGTTCCCTACTATCCACCGTACATTTTCCTGGACGAACAAGGAACCCCCCAGGGGATTACGGTTGAACTTTGGCGGCTATGGGCTGA
Source organism: uncultured Thermotogaceae bacterium (assembly GCA_964566085.1). Classification (GTDB taxonomy): domain Bacteria; phylum Thermotogota; class Thermotogae; order MWEM01; family MWEM01; genus MWEM01. The sequence continues at coordinate 282 of CAZMHO010000034.1, forward strand.
AAAAACCGGACACACGATCGCATATCGATTCTATCAAACGTTAGGCGAAGCCTTCGAGGCAGTTCAAAGTGGCGAAGGCGATGTGGTCAACTCCATCTTCTTCTCTGAAGAACGCTCTTTTTTGTTTGACTTTGTCTATCCTGTCGATTCAGAGCCTACGTGCATCTTTTACCCGAAGACACATCGTCCGATCGACACCATACGAGACTTAGAAGGCTTCCAGGTCGGTGTGGTCAAAGGCGAAGCCGTTATCGAGCATATCAAGACCATCACCGACGCGATCGGATTGGTTGTTTACGATGATTGGGAGGCTTTGATCAAAGCGGCTTTGGAGGGGCGACAGAATCTATTTATCTGCGACAAGAGTATCGCCTTGTTCTACCTGAAACGCTCCGGGCAAAGTGACCGGTTTGCCTACTCCAAGCCGATCATGCCTCCGCAAGAGCTTTTTTGGTGCGTGAAATCCGGGAACAAAGAGTTGAGTCGCCTCCTCCTTGCGGGTCTTCAGACGATTTCGACCGAGGAAAAAGAAGCGCTTCTTTGGAAATGGAAAGGGGAAAAACCCCTTTCGAGAGACACTTTGAAATGGCTTGCTTACGGAGCGGCGATAGGCCTACTGGCGATTTTGGCCGTCTTGTTATGGAACTATCGATTGAAACGCATCGTAAAAAAGTCAACCCGTGAGTTGGTCGAAGCAAAAGACCGGATCGAAGACTACAATCGTCAACTATCGGAAAGCAATCGACAGCTCGAATCGATGAACGCGCGATTGCTTTCGGCGAACGAGGATTTGGTGGCCGGCAATAAGCAATTGGAGGAAGCCCTTCACGAGATCGCTTTAACCTCTAACAACCTCTTCGACGTTCTTGAGCTGAGCCGGCAACTCTCCCGAGAAACTAACCATGAACAGTTTTTCAATCGATTGCTTGCCTTAGGGCTAAAAATCATTCCAGATGCAAAAAAAGGGAGTATCAGCCGCGTTGAGAACGACCAATGGGTGTTCAAAGCGATCTACGGTTATCCCGAAACCCTTTCTAAACTGCGATTACCCGCAGATATCTTCAAACCGGCCCCTCCGGACGGGCAAATCGTGGATATCCATCGTTACGATTCCGAGAAACGGGTTCCGGAACTCTTATTGCAAACTACTGTCGGCATCAAAGCCTCGCTGATGGTGGGTATCTATTCGGAAGATCGTTTTTACGGCAACATCTGCTGGGATTTTTTCGAACAGGTAAAGGCGTCCAATACCTTGATCAGAACAGGTGCCGCGCTCGGAAAGATCGCTTCGGCGCTCATCACGATCTGGGATCATCACGGAGAGCAGGAGAACTTCCAGAACACGATCATCCAGACCTTGGTCAAGGCGATCGAAATCCGAGATATCTATACCCGCGGGCATTCGGAACGCGTGGCTATCCTGGCGCTGAAGTTCGCCCAGCATATCGGCGTCGACGAGAGCACACGCCGATTCGTGTATTGGGCGGGTATTCTTCACGATATCGGGAAAATCGGTATCTCCGACCTCATCTTGAACAAACCCCTTCCTTTAACCGATGAGGAGTTCTTGACGATCCAAACGCATCCGGTTCAATCGGCGAGACTGATCGAAGAGAGCAATCTTCCGCGCGAGATCATCCCGGTCGTATTATCGCACCATGAACGATGGGACGGGAACGGCTACCCTAACGGGCTTGCAAATAAAGATATCCCGCTGGAAGCCAGAATCATCTCTCTGGCGGACGCTTACGACTCTATGACCTCTACGCGCGCTTATCGGAAAGCATTGGACGCCGATAGCGCCCTTGAAGAGATAATACGGAGTTCGGGCGCTCAATTCGACCCGACCCTGGTGCGCGCTTTCGTCGATATGTTTATCTTTAAGGAAGCCTCTTCTTAGGTACGATTACCCCTCCTCCCGAAAAAAACCTTTGAAGGCTTGGGGCCGATACTCCTCCGTTCGGTTCGTCGAGAGTCGTTTTTTTACCAAATTATGATATAATGTGACCAGAATTATAGTCATATAGACAGGTGAACCGTGAGAAAGCTATCGGATTTGGAATTTTATACGCTCGCCGATGCGAAGAAAGAGTTTTCCGAGGTCATCCAGAAAGCGAAAGAGCAGGAGATCGTGATTACCAAAAACGGGAAACCCGCTGCCATCATCGTGGATTTTCGACGGTATGTTAAGGTCATGGATTTTCTATCGGAGGTTTATGACCTGTTTCTGATGGATATCGGGCTTTCTGCGCCCGGTTTTCCATTGGAAAAGCACACCTTGGACGAACTGATCTTGAATACGAAAGATCGAGAAGACTTAGAGGGATAAATTCAATCTTGAGCAGACACAGGAGGTAAGAGAATGGCGCAAGTCATTTTGGAGAACGTGACGAAGAGTTATGACGGGAAAGAAAAAGCTGTCAATAGTGCCAATTTTATCGTCGAAAGCGAGGAGTTCGTGGTTTTACTGGGCCCGTCCGGCTGCGGAAAAACCACAACGCTACGGATGGTAGACGGGCGTGTTGTCAATGACGTCGAACCAAAGGATCGCGATATCGCGATGGTCTTCCAAAACTATGCGCTTTATCCGCATATGACGGTGTTCGATAACATGGCTTTCGGTTTGAAACTGCGCAAGTTCCCGAAAGCCGAGATACAAAGCCGTGTGCAGGAAGCCGCCAGAATTCTGAGCATCGAACCTTTGCTTGAAAGAAAACCCAAGCAACTCTCGGGAGGGCAACGGCAGCGGGTGGCGGTGGGAAGAGCCATCGTCCGGAATCCTAAAGTGTTTTTGTTCGATGAGCCGCTGTCGAACCTGGACGCTAAGTTGCGCGTTCAGATGAGAAGCGAGTTGAAAAAGTTACACCATAACTTAAACGCGACCATTATTTACGTGACCCATGACCAGATAGAGGCGATGACGATGGCGGACAAAATCGTCATTATGCGCTCGGGACTGATCCAGCAAATAGGGGGGCCCCACGAGATCTACAATCAACCGGCGAATGTTTTCGTCGCCGGCTTTATCGGCTCGCCACCGATGAACTTCGTCAACGCGACGATCATTAAGAAAGACAACTATCTCCACATCCGCGAAAAAGCGGGAGGCTTTGCGCTGCGTATTCCGAAGGAGATCGCGCCGAAGGTGGAAGAATGGATCGAAAAAGACATCATCTTCGGGATTCGCCCCGAAGACCTCTACGATAAACTCTTCGCGGTGGGCGAAAAGGATGTTGGAAATATTATCGTCGCCGATGTCGATGTCACCGAACCGTTAGGGAATCAAACGATTCTTCATTTGAAGGCGGGAGAAACCGTCATCGTTGCGAGCGTCAATCCTCAAACCACTGCGAAAGAAGGCGAAAAGATCGATATCGTCATCGATATGACGAAGATGCACCTCTTCGATCCCACTACCGAAAAGGCGATCTTTTAAGCTTCCAGACGATTTCTATTCGGATGTTTCGTATACAGATCGCGATTAATTGAAAGATAATACGGTGTCGCTGTTTCGGCGACACCGTTTTTAAAGGAGTTTACCATGTGCAGAATGTTAGGCGTCATTTCAAAAGAACCGGAGCTTGTCAGCGCGTGGTTGCAGGCGCTGGAGGCGCAGGCAACGAAAGGAAACCACCATCCTCACGGGGACGGTTACGGTGCGGCCTATTACGATTTTGGGGCGCTGCACCTTCGTCACGAGGTTCGTCCGATTTGGGAGCGAACCCCCATTTTCCGCGGCGACGAAACAGGGACCTGCCTGGTGATGCACGCCCGAAAAGCCAGTAAAGGCGCGACTGTTCTTGACAATGTCCAACCCTTTTATGCGCGCTCGGACGATTATAAGCTCGTCTTCTGTCACAACGGGACCGTAAGGGATATCGAACGGTTAGCCGGAAGCCACGAGTACCTGGAAAAGGGGTTGTCCGATTCTGCCGTTATCTTTCATCGGCTGATCGATTCCCTTCCCTTCTACGATGACTTACCCGCTTGTATGACGGCATTGGTCGCGGAGATCGAAGGCCAGTGTCAAAGTATAACCTCTCTTAACGCGCTCTTTTCGAATGGGTCTTCTCTAGGCGCCCTCAGGTCCTGCTATACCGAGGAAGATTACTATACGCTCTATGTAGGGAAGACGGAGGATCACGCCGTGGTGTCTACAGAAAGGTTCGGAACCTATGAATGGAGGCTGATTCCCAACCATACCCTGTGGATTATTGGGGAAGGCCACGAACGGTACATCGAACTGGACGCCATACTGTCGAATGACGCTTAGCCGCAACCGGATCCCGGCCGTTCGCTATTTCGATACCTTGCCTTCCACAAACGACTATCTTCGCGAGCATTGGCTGGAAGAGGAAGATATGTTCACTGTCTGCGCCGCTTCCCAGACGAAGGGACGCGGGCGATTGCGAAGAGCGTGGGTTTCTCCTGTTGGCGGCCTTTGGTTTTCCGTCCTATTCAAAGATAAAACCGCCCCCCCCTCCCATTATCAACGCTTGTTGGGGGTTTCCGCCTTATTGGCATTAGAGGCCCTCGATACCCGCGTTCCGACAATAGGCGACTGTCCGGGTGACGGGGTGGGAAGGCGCTTTTTTCTCAAATGGCCGAATGATCTTGTGTTCTTGACCGGAGGAACCCGATTCCTGAAGGTTGCCGGCATTTTGCAGGAAAACTTGGTTCTATCCGAAACCAAGGCGTGTATCGTCGGCGTCGGGATCAATGTGAACAACCCGATCCCGGAAGAGCTTCGGGAAAAAGCCGGATCGCTTCGAGAGGTTCTTTGTTCCGAGATACCGATAGACGGCCTGTTGCAAGCCATTCTCCAAGGGGTAGCGGCATTACGGCCGGATGTGAACGGCGTTCTTCGGATATGGCGTCACAGATCACTGTTGCAGAGGGGTTCTCAGGTCGAAATCTATTCGGAAGCGGAAGGGACCACTCACCGTGGAGAACTCGCAGAAACCCCAGTGGATCGGATAGAAATCCTCTGCTCGAATGGGGAGAGACGGAGTTTTTTCGCGGGGGATGTGCGACTTTGCGAGGGGAACCCTGCAGAAGGTTCTCTTCGACGGTTGTGATATAATTTGGAAAAGTTGTTCCCAAAAAGAGGTGAAGGGTTTGAGGTTCTCAAAGTTATATGCTCCGACGATCAAAGAATCGCCGGCCGATGCGGAAGTGATCAGCCACGAACTGCTGATTCGAGGGGGGTTTATCCGAAAGGTAGCCGCCGGTGTGTTCACTTACCTGCCCTTGGGGAAAAGAGTGTTAAAAAAAATTGAAGAGCTCGTACGTTCGGAAATGGATGCCGCAGGATGTCAAGAGATATTGATGCCGATCATCCAACCTTCCGATATGTGGAAAACGACCGGACGCTGGGAAGACTACGGGCCTGAAATGATGAAGATCACCGATCGCCACGACCGGCAGTTCACGCTCGGCCCCACGCACGAAGAGATGGTCACGACCACCGTGAAAAACGAGCTCGCCTCCTATAAAGAATTGCCGATCAATCTGTATCAAATCTATACGAAGTATCGCGATGAAATCCGGCCGCGGTTCGGTTTGCTTCGGGCGCGGGAGTTCATCATGAAGGACGCTTACAGTTTCCATACCTCGATGGAGGATCTGCATAAAACCTATCAGGTTATGTATCAAGCCTATGCCCGGATTTTGGAGCGGATGGGCCTGAAATATATGGTCGTCGAAGCCGATACGGGGGCCATCGGAGGCTCTTGCTCCCACGAGTTCAATATTCTGGCGGCCAATGGGGAATCTAACCTGTATTATTGCCCGAAGTGCGGATACTCCGCCTCCGACGAGAAGGCCGGATACGCGAAAGAGGCCCCCTATCCCGAAGAAGAGATGCGGATATTGCGGAAAGTGAGCACCCCAGGGGTTAAAACCATCGAACAAGTGAGCGCCTTCCTCGGTCTGCCCGCTTCCAGGATCGCCAAGTCGCTGTTGTTCAAAGGAAGAGAAGGATTCATCATGGTAATGATCCGCGGAGATCGCGAGATAAACCTATCCAAACTCCGGGTGGCCGCCAAGGATCAAACCCTGGAACTGGCCCAACCCGATGGCGTCGCCGAGGCCTTCGGTGTTCCGATCGGTTTTATCGGACCCGTTGGAATCAAGAATTCCGTAAAGATCTACGGGGATTGGAGCGTTCAAGGGTTGCGAAATATCGTAGTAGGGGGCATGGAGACCGACTTCCATTACTGCGACGCGAATCTTTGTCGAGACTATGCGGTATCCGAATGGCATGATCTACGGATGGTGCAAGCGGGCGACCGTTGCCCACAATGCTCGGAGCCGATGCACGAAACGAAAGGGATCGAGATGGGCCATATATTCGAACTCGGAACCAAGTACTCCTCAAAACTGGATGCCACTTATACCGATGAAAACGGGGAAAGCCATCCCTTTGTGATGGGGTGTTACGGGTGGGGCGTTTCTCGCACGATAGCCGGCGTGGTCGAGCAAATGCACGACGATAAAGGGATCATCTGGCCCTTGGCGATTGCGCCCTATCACCTGCTGATCACCGTTGTCAACATAAATGATCCCCTTCAGAAGGAAACAGGAGAGCGTCTTTATCGTTACTTTTCGGAAAAGGGTGTGGAAGCGCTGCTGGACGATCGCTCGGCATCAGCCGGGTTCAAGTTCAATGACGCGGACCTGATTGGTATCCCGGTACGTCTGACCATCGGGAAAGCGGTTTCTTCCGGAACGATCGAACTCAAGAAACGATATGAAAAAGAACCTGTCAAGGTTCGTTTGGAAGAAGATTGCGACCCGGTTTACCGGCTTTTCGAACGCATGATTGCAGACTATGCTCCCGGAATTTAAAAACCCATCCCTTTGGAAAAAGCAAAACCATATCGACTTTGATCTCTATCTATTTCGAGCGACAAAGTGTGGGATCAGTCGTTTTTTATCCCATTTGGAATGGCTGCATGCGCTGGAGAGAACGCTCAGGCGAGCGGACTTTGCCTTGTGGTACACGAAAGGGTTTCACCCGATTCCCGATATCAGCTGTTTGCGGCCTTTACCCACAGGGGTCGCGAGCGGCGCGCACTATTTTACCTTGCGCTTAAAGCGGCAAGAAGCGGACTATTCCATCCCAGATATGATCAAGCGGTTCAATGAATGCGCTCCGGAAGGGTTAAGGCTTCTATGGGGGTCCAAAGTCTTCGATACTTTCCGATTGGAGAAATTCGCGCATGCCTGGGAATTTTCGCTGATCATCGAGGATTCTGAAAGCGACAAACCGCTCTCTTTGCCGGATCCCTTCATAGTGACACGGAAAAAGTCTCTATATATGATAGAATATAGGGTTAACAGGGACGCTTGGGTTGACTATCGTTCCATTCTAACAACCCTGTATGCGACGGAAGCTCCTGACAGATTCTATATTCCGATACTGAAAGAGGTATATGTTTCGGTAGAGAAGCGGTTTCCGGTACAATGGCTATTTTCCGATTCGGAGGACGTGCGATGCCCAAAAAAGTATTAGTCATCGATGATTCGACTGTACTCAGGAACATAATCGTTTTCAATCTTAAAAAAGCCGGATATGAAATCGCGGAAGCGGAGGACGGCGTCGATGCGTTGGAAAAGATGCAAAACTTCCATCCCGATATTCTGATATTGGATCTCATGATGCCGAAGCTGGACGGTTTCGGCGTTCTTAAAGAAAAAGCGAAAATGGAAGTTTTTAAAGAAACGCCCGCCATTATTCTTACGGCAAAGGGCGGAGAAGATGATCGCGAGAATGCCCTCAATTTAGGCGCGATCGACGTGTTGACGAAGCCGTTCAGCCCGAAACAGCTCCTCGAATGTGTCAAAAAGGTGGTGGGGGATGCCCTATAGAAAAGAGTTGGCATCCGTTTACCGCAAACTCTGCGAACTGTTGGGGAATCCGTTGGATACAGCTATCGAAAACGCTAACGAAGAGGTCCTTTTTCAGGTGATCGAGTCTCAGTTCGACTCTTTGCAGAGCGAATTCGTCTCTTATAAAGACCAATTGGAGGAGTCTTCGATTATCTTGGAGACCCAAGTCGAAGAGATTTCTAAAACCTATGAGGAGATCTCGACGCTCTATGAGGTTACTTCCTTGCTGTCCAAAACCTTGAACCCCGTCGATGCTCTGGAAAAGTTAATGGATCTCATTCTCAACTCCGTGCCTTCCGGCTTTATCAGCATCTACCTGACGATGGGCCCGGAAGAGGTCTTTAAGTACGTAGAAAAAGAAGGGGAGATCGTCCCTTCTCTTGTTGAGCCGCTGAAAGCGTATTTCAAGGATCTGGCGGAGAAAAACCAATCCAAGGTAATCATTTTAGAAGAAGAAGCGATTCAGAAGCGATTCCCAGTTTTTACCGCTCGCATCCGTTCGGCGATTATCGTGCCTTTAGGAACGGACAAGAAGCTTTGGGGAATTCTCGCCTTGGTGAACAAACAAAGTGGCAACCTGTTTACCGCCGGAGACAGAAAGCTTTTGGAATCCATCAGCAACCAAATCTTCTTCGGTTTGGAGAACTTTCAGTTTTTGCAAGATAAGATCAAGCAAGAACGATTTTTCGAACAATTGGAGATCGCGAAAAAAATACAGGAGAGTTTACTGCCCCAGAATATCCCGCGCTTGCGGCAATTGGACATAGCGTGCCATTTCGAACCCGCAGTAGAAGTTGCCGGCGATTATTATGATATCATTCAATTGGGAGATATTGTGTTCCTGGTCATCGCAGATGTTTCCGGAAAGGGCGTTCCCGCGTCTCTTTTGATGAGCTCATTTCGATCTACCGTTCGAATCTTTCTATCTGTCACGGAAGAGCTGCCCCGTTTGGTTGAAAAGGTAAACGACCATATCGCTCAGAACGAGATCGCCGATCGGTTCATCACCGGCTTGTTCGTTACATTGGATACGCGAACCGGCCAGATAAAGTACGTCAATGCGGGGCATGACCCGTTGTTGCTGTACCGTCCTTCGGAAGATCAATTCTACGAGATCACCAATGACGGGATACCCACGGGCATCTTTCAAGGGGAGACCTACGTTGAAAACGAGTATATGCTGTCGCCTGACGACGTTTTTATCTTATACACGGACGGTATTCCGGAGGCGAGAAACGACAAGAGAGAAGAGTTCGGATTCAACCGTATGAAAGAGGTGTTGCGTTCCAACTGCAAAAACACGGCTGAGGCGATTAGCGCGGCATTAACCGATGCGATCGGGCAGTTCGTGGATTCTGCGCCGCAACACGATGATATTACGTTCATGGTACTCAAATATCGCGGAAATCATGCTGAGTAAAATAAAGGAGGGTTATTGTGTCGGGCCATAATAAGTGGGCGAATATTAAACACCGCAAAGGTGCGCAAGACAAGAAACGATCGACGTTGTTTACGAAACTAATCCGGGAGCTAACCATCTCGGCGAAAGAAGGCGGCGGCGACGTCGATTCGAACCCCCGATTGCGGGCGGCCGTGGATAAAGCCCGTGAAGGGAACATGCCTAAAGATACGATCGAGAAAGCGATCAAAAGAGGTACCGGAGAGCTGGAAGGCGTCGAGTACGTCGAAGTGATGTATGAGGGGTACGGTCCCGCCGGAGTTGCGATGTTGGTTTACACGACCACCGACAACAAAAACAGGACGGCGCAAGAAGTGCGGCACGTCTTTAGCAAGTACGGGGGAAATCTGGCTGAGAGCGGCGCTGTCAGCTGGAGTTTTGAAAAGAAAGGGCGGTTTTTCATTGAACTGGCGGAAATCTCGGACATGGATCAGTTCATGCTGGAATCGATCGATTTTGGGGCCGATGATGTAGACGATTCCTCCGATCCGGTCACGCTGTTCACCCTGCCGGAAAACTTGATGCGATTGGCCGATACACTAACGGAGAAAGGGTTGCACCCCAAAGACATCGAGTTTACCTACGAACCGAAGAATGCGGTTGCTGTCACCGGAAAAGACGCCGAGAAAGTGATTCTGTTGGTTTCGAAGTTGGAAGAGTTGGACGATGTGCAGAATGTTTACGCGAATTTCGACATCTCCGAGGAAGAGCTTGAAACGATTATGGCAGGGATTGACTAATTTGTATGGTTTTGAGTTATACCCATGCCCCCTGTGAGAGGCGAACGGCGATCTGCCGACAAGAAAATCGCGATTGACCTGCACCTTCATACGTGTTTTTCTGATGGCCGGCATAGCGCGGAAGAGCTGTTTCGTCTGCTCTATTCGGAGAGCGTTTTTCTCTGCTCTGTGACAGACCACGACACGATAGAGAACATTAACGAGATACAAGCGGGTGCGAAGGCAATGGGTTTGACCTTTTTGCCGGGCGTGGAAATATCAACCTTTTTTGAAGGAGGAGAGGTCCATATCTTAGGATACGGGTACACGCAGGATCACCCCGCTTTTTCCGTGTTTTTAAAAGAGCGGTTCGCTAATCGAACCGGACGGGTACAAGAGATGATTGCGCTCCTCAACCGAATCGGAATCGGTATCTCTTACGAAGATGTCCAAAGTCAATCGCCCGGGCCTTATGTCGGTCGTCCGAATATCGCCCGCGCGATGAAGGGCAAAGGCTACATAAAGGAGATATCGGAGGCCTTCACCCGGACTTATATCGGAACGAGCGGACGGGCTTACGTGCCGCCTTCCGAGTGTCACCCGCGAGAAGCGATCGAGGCCATCCGGAATGCCGGTGGGGCGGCCGTATTAGCTCATCCCGGCTTGTACTATTCGGAAGAGAAATGGCGGGGGGACGAATTGCGGAACGGTTTGAACCAGAATCAAATCTCCGAACTGTATGCCTATGGATTGGAAGGCATAGAGTGCTATCATTCCAAGCACAGCTTTTCGGATAACAAAAGATACGCAAATATCTGCAAACAATTGGGTTGTATTCAAACGATGGGGTCCGATTTTCACGAAGGCGTTTACTTTCCCATTCATTGGCAGGTTCCCAAACATACCCTGGAGGAAACGTATCTATGGTTAAGAAACCGGTTCTCCTGCTGCTTGCCTTAATCATCGCGTTTCCGTTGACTTGCATGTTTGGCGCCGAGATCCCGGAAGACGATTTCGAAACCCTTGACTGGACGCTTCCGTTTCCCGACGTTATCCTTCAGGATACGGCGGCCAGCATCAAGATCGGAACGGGGTTTTTCTATAATCCCGCAAGCGAAAACTCTTTCGTCGGTCTATACGCTCAATTTAGACCGACGTTGCATTTTCTCATCTTCGACGGCACTTTCAATATCGGACTGCGCAGTTACTACCAGGATCGCGATTTCTTTATCGATCTTGCGAACGAACGAACCGAAGATTATTACCAAAGCGTTCGCGTAAAGATCAAGCGACTCACCCTCACCTATGCCGATGCCGCCAAATCTTTCGGAGAGTACCTGTATCACCCGACGACCCCCGCCAATGAAAAAAATCTCAAACTGCAATGGGACAACCAAAATTGGCATGTTTCTGCGCTGAGCGCCAACTGGAAGGATTGGTCTTTCGCCTTTAAAACCCCGGAGATCGGGTGGTCTTCCGTCGGTTTTGGAGTAGACTTGCAGGGATTCTACGAGTCGACGCCCACACAGTCCTTCGCCATTTCGGCGGGGCCGAAAATCCGTCTGCTATTCTTGGATATCGTTCCTTTCATCGGTTACAAACAACAAGGCATCTCGGAAACGGAAGGGATCGATCCCTTTTCAACTCTAACGTTTGGGTTAAAAACGGACTTTCGATACTCTCCCTTTTCGATTAAAGCCGGGTTTCAAAAGGCCGAAATACCGGAGTATTATTGCGCCGTCGGTTTAGGACCGCTCCTGTTGTCGTTCGGGCAGAAAAGCAGCTTCTCACGCCCCTCGGCGAAAGATGACTGGCAGCAGATCGAATGGGGTTGGGCGGGGGGGGAATACCGGCAGGAGAAAGGAATCGAAACGGCGGGGTGGGAGTTCCGGGTGGGATTTGGAAAGATCAATCAAGCGTTTTATGTTTTTTCTGATATTGATCTTCGCGTTACCGACCGATGGTCGCTGAGGGCATCCGTCAAGAGCGGAATAGACAGGATACTCCCTTTGGGAACTCCCGTGTTGGGAGACGAGGGGCTGAGTTTTTCTATCGGCGTAGAATACGCGATCCCGATAAAAGTATCCGAATGAGCAGCTAAAACCGTAGGAGGTCAAGGAGGCATCGATGTTCGATCAAGAAACACCGGATCCGCAGTTTGTATGGTTTATCGGCGAAGTAAAGAAACGGTTGAACCTGGATCTTTCAGGATACAAACCGCATCGTGTGAAACGCCGAACAGACATGCTATTGCGGAAGTATAACCTCACTTCTTATCAAGACTACTTAAAGATGATCCTCGCGGATGAGAAGAAAAAAGAAGAGTATCTGGATAAAATGACGATCAACGTGACGGAGTTTTTCAGGAATCCGGAAAAATGGGAAGCGATAAAGAAAACACATCTACCGGGGATAATGAAACAGAACGGGGGAAAGGTGAAAATCTGGAGCGCCGGTTGTTCGAGCGGAGAAGAACCGTATTCGATAGGAATATTGCTCGAAGAATTAAAAGCGCCGCTTTCAGCCGGTGTCTTAGCCACCGATATCGACACGGGCGTCTTGGCGAAAGCCAAAACCGGCGTCTATGACGAACGCTCCTTCGTATCCACTTCAGAAGAGGCTCTCAAGCGGTATTTCAAGAAAATCGACGAAGATACTTATGAAGTGCTGCCGAACGTTAAGAACCGCGTCCAGTTCCGGAAGCACAATATGCTTCAGGATTCGTTCGAGAAGAACATGGACATGATCATCTGCCGAAATGTCGTCATCTATTTCGAAGCGGAAACCAAGAGTCTCCTCTATAAAAATTTCGTTGATGCGCTGCGAGTCGGCGGCATCTTGTTCGTCGGCAGTACCGAAAGGATATTCAACTATCGGTCTTTGAACTTGAGCGTAATCGAACCGTTTTTCTATAAGAAAGAAAGCCAGGTGTAAGCTATGGGATTTTTCGATCGCTTGAAAGAAGGGCTTAAAAAGACAAGAGACGCCACCTTCGGGAAGATAAAGAAACTGCTCGCCTTTTCTAAGATTGATGCCGAAACGCTGGAACAGATCGAAGAGCTCTTGATTACCAGCGACATCAGTATGAAGACGACCGAGAAGATTATCCAGGGGCTCAAGGATAAGATGAAATCCGAAAAAAACCCCACACAGGCGTTGAAAAGCGCGCTTCTGGATCTCTTGGAGGGAGATACCGGATTGAAGGTTCCGGGAAAGCCGCCGATGGTGATCAGCATCGTCGGAGTCAATGGCGGCGGGAAGACGACGACAACCGGAAAGTTGGCGAAACGGTTTAAAGAGGAAAAAAAAGAAGTTGTTTTGGCCGCTGCCGATACGTTTAGGGCGGCTGCGATCGATCAGTTGCGCGTTTGGGCCGAAGATAGGGCAGGGGTGCCTCTGATCGCCCACGAACCCGGCGCGGACTCTGCCGCCGTAGCCTATGACGCGGTCATTCATGCCCTCTCGAAAAAAAAGGACATCGTTCTGATTGACACGGCCGGAAGACTGCACACGAAAGAAAATCTCATGGAGGAGCTGAAAAAGCTGCATCGCGTGATCAAAAAAATCATCCCGGAAGCCCCCCATGAAGTGTTGCTCGTTCTGGATGCCACCACGGGCCAAAACGGTTTGATGCAAGCGAAAAAGTTTTCCGAAGCGGTAGGCCTAACCGGAATCATCTTGACCAAGCTGGATGGGACGGCCAAGGGAGGCATCGCTTTATCGATCAAAGATGAACTGGGTCTTCCCATCAAATTTATAGGAGTCGGCGAAAAAATTGACGATCTTCGTCCTTTTCAAGCGGAAGATTTCGTGAATGCGCTCTTGGAAGGAGAAGACGAATAGGGGAGGCTTTCGGTCACACTCCGAATCCCTGCTCGAATCTATGGAAAAGAAAGTCTTTTGGCAAAAACAATACCGTTGCGGTCTTTGCGGCGCCGAATTTCGGGCTTTACGCATCTTTGACAAAGCAATACGGCTAAAACAGCGCGACCTGTTTCTGCGCGCCATCTATGACTATCCGGATCCCCAGCATTACGCGATCATCGTCTGTCCCGAATGCTTTTATTCCGCTTTCGACAAGGATTACGCCGCGATGCCCGAGAAATTGAACGCTCAACGGACCTTCCAACTGCAAAACGCGTTGAAGAAGGCTAAAGAGTCTTTGCATCTGAGTTTAGCGGAAGACCGCACTCTGAAAGAGGTCATTGATATCTACAGCTTGGCCGTTGTGACGTACCGGATCGCGGAAGAGCCTTTCAAGATGGCGCAGCTGTACCTGAAGTTAGGCTGGTTTTATCTCGAAGACAATAATCGGGATAAAGCCGCAATCGCGCTTTCGAAGTCTTATGGATATTTCTTGGAGACCTATGAGCGCGGCCGAGTATCCGAAGAAGCAGATGGTATCCTGTTTTGTTTGGCTTCGATTCAAATTTTTTTAAAGAACGTCTCCGAGGGGTTTCGCTGGTTGGAGAGGCTCACCCAAGACTACAAGAACACCAACTCGCCTTATCTGACGGCAGGCAAGGCCTTATGGGAAGATTTTCGCGGGAAGAAGACCTGATCCCCTTCCCTGACGCTGAGCCGGAAGACCGGTCGAGGAGAGTAGGAAGAAGGTCACTTCCTTGGAAGAAGGTCACTTCCTTGGAAGAAATAGGAGAAACCTTCGGGGCCGCAAGGGAGATGCTCAGCGTGAATAAGAAAAATCGAGTGATTACGCCGCAAACAATCTACCTATCGCGCATCTTGTGGTTGGTGCCGATCGGATGCTTACTCTTGCTGTTCAGCTCTTGCCAGTATCTTAATCGTTCTCTGGAACAGGGGACGCAGACGGATGTTTTGCGCGAGATGCTGGTTCGTTATGCGGAAAGAATGGACACAATGAGCGTGCGGATCGATATGCTTGAGCAGCAGCTCTCGCAAACCCGTCGCAGCGCGGAGACATTGCAGACGAAAGTGGAAAAGAACTATCTGATGCTGCTAACCCTTCAATCGAGTCTGACCTATTGGGAATATATGAACACCCCCCCCGGACTCTCTGCGATGTGGCAGACCACCGAAGCCATACCCGACATGGCGGCGATTGAGGCGATGGTTCGGGAGCGGATTGCGATAGAAATGGAACGGTTTAGAAAGGAGGCCACTTCCTTAGGCCAGGAAGAGCCGGAGGGCCTAGAAACCGCGTCAAATACTCTGTCACCGGCGGCCGATCCTCGCCTTGAATCAGAGCTGAACAAGTTGAAGGAGGATTATCGGCAGTTGCGTTGGATGAACTATCGGGACAATCCGACAACGAGCGACCCGTTTTCGTTGGATGACCTGTCTTTGGTACTCGGCGGCAAGATCGAATACAGTATTCAGTCTGGTGATACGCTCAGCCAAATCGCGCAAGCTTTTGGCTTGGGCGCTGAAGGCGTGAAAACGCTGATGGCGGAGAACAAGATAGAAGACGCCCGTACGATACGCAGCGGGGCTGTTCTTCGCATTCCGCTCCCGCCTTTGCAGGAAAGGATTACGGTGCCTTTAGCGGGTCGAAACCGGTTGGCGCCGGAAGATATTCTAAGTTTCTTCGGGGAGTCGACCGATTCGGGTATCTCTCGCGGTCTCTCCTTTCAGGTGCGACAAAGCCAAACCATCGTTTCCTGCCTTCCCGGGAGGGTGATCGACGTGGGCGCCACTTATGTCGTGGTCTACCACGGCAACGGTTTGAAGGGCGTTTATAATCGTCTCGAGGAGTTATTCGTCAAGAAAGGCGATTGGGTGATGAGCGGACAAGCCTTAGGCGTATGCCGCCCCCCCGAGTTTCGATTGGAGATTATGATCAACTTTGAGTACCGGGATCCGATGCTTCTCTTTCTGCAAAATATGGGCGCCTTTCAGGTGACCTTTTATACGGAGTGGGATGACGGTAACCTCCCGTTCTTTCCGTATTTTCGAAGAACAAAGGAAGGAAGTTTTGCGAAAGAATGGTATTCCGTAGCGGCAGATCCCTCCATACTACCTCCGGGGACAATGGTTTTCGTTCCCCAGCTCCGCGCCACCCCTTCTCGGGGGCTTTTTGTCGTAGAAGACATCGGGAGCGCCATTCAGAGCAAAAAATTAGACGTCTACATCCGGGACATTCGGGAGGCTTCGAAGCTGAAGATGACCGCGAACGTCTATCGTTTTGGGCATTGACCCCTTTAGTCGGCGCGGACGTCGCGCGAGAGGAAAAAAAGGCGGATCGCTCCGCCTTTTATTACCTTCTGATACCGAGTTTCTCTATCATCTGCCGGTAAACTTCGAACCGGTTTTTCTTGAGATAGTTTAAAAAGCGGCGCCGTTTACCGACCAGCTTCATCAAACCGTGGCGAGAATGGTAATCCTTTGGGTGAGTCTTCAAGTGTTCGGTCAGTTGCCGAATTCTCGTCGATAATAGGGCTACCTGTACTTCGACGGAACCCGTGTCTTTCTCGTTGATACGAAAGTCCGAAATGATACTCTGCTTTTCCTTGTACTCTAAGGCCATCAGAAAATCCTCCTGATATGCAACGAATCGTTGCGCGTAATCTCCGTTATCACAGAACCGGGTTTGGCCGTCCCGAATCCGAGATAAGGGGAGTCTTGGAACGCCGTATTCTATCACACGGCAATAGAAGTGTCAATCATCTTTTTCTACCGGTTTGGGCAACGGCCAAATCTTCCGGCCTTGAAAAATGACCGACTTCACCTCGCCAAGGTTCTCTCCCAGCCCTTGCGTTTGGATCACTTCGATGATCAGATCCAAAGGAAGCGATGTAGAAATCCAAATCTCCGATAGATCCAACAGACCTTCCGGAGAAACCGGAGACTTGCCTAAAGCGGCCATTACCGCGCGATGGTATCGGCCGATATCCTCTTCGAGCCAATCGGTTGTGTTCTTTGGTTCTCCGATTTCGATGCCGAAATAATTCTTGATCTGCTCGACCGGCTTGGCATCAACGGGTTTCGCCCCCCCCCCGCGGCTGTTAGATGGCGGCCGCCTGTCGCCGGGTTTTTTCGGCTCTTTTTTTTCCGTCTGTCTCTGTGCGGTAGGCGTCGCCTGAGTCGCTGCCGATGGGGTAGAGTTCGCGGCGTTCTCTTTCGATCCGTCCGGCGCTGCAGGCGGTTTGGGTTTCTTTTTGTGATGAAACTTCCGATGGTCTTTTTTCTTTTGGGCGGTGTTATCGGTCGTCTTCTTATTTTGCGGGTTCCGATTTTCGGGTTTCTTCTCTTTTTCGTTTTTTTCTTCCGGCATGCTTTCCTCCAAATTGAGGTACTGAGCGAATTATACCAAAAATTCGAAATTTCCGTACATGTATCCGATACCGCTTTTGTTGTTATTTTTCGGCATCTACGATATAATCAGTCGATAATAGAGAATACGCGCCGCAATGGGGGGTACTTTATGAAGATATGGCAACGGATTTTTATATTGCTGCTTCTGATCACGATATCCGCCACAGTGGTTGTTGGCATCTTCACACGGGTTTACCTGCTCGAATTCTTTTCGCGTTTGGAAACGGACGAAGCGAAGGAAGACCTATCCACGATCCGACGAAATCTGGAGAGAGAACACGAATACTTGTTCCGAACCTTAGGCGATTGGTCCAATTGGGACGATACCTACCAGTTCGCGCGGGATCAAAACGAGGCTTTTCAGACGGCGAACTTAATGGACGAATCGTGGCGAAACCTTGACATCGACCGCGTTTTGATTTGGGCCGAAGACGGGACCGTTCTTTATACTTACGGAGAGGCGGAGAAACAGCTTCCCGTTTTCAAGAACGCAATAACAGCGGATGAGGATTACTCCGGGTTCCTCAAAGAAAACCGCTTGAGCTTGGTCGCCATACGGAATATCCGGAATAGCTCGGGTCAAGGAGCGTCGAGAGGATGGTTCATGATGTCTCGGGACTTTGGAACCGAGGAAGTGGAGTCGATCATGAACCTTTTTCCGACGCCGTTCACCATCACGGCGTTGACCGATAGGGACTCGGAACCGCCGGGTTTTGAACTGGAGGGCCTCTCCGACCACCAGATGGTACGCGTCAGGGATGCCGATACCGTGGACGGGTTTTACTATTTTCGAGATATCTTCGGCAATGATGCCTTCCTCCTTAGAACAGAAACGGAGAGAGTGATCTACAATCGCGGATTCCACGTATTGCGCCTGCTCATCTTCTTCACTTTAGCGGTCGTCGCGGTTTCTCTGGTTTTGTTTGTTTATACGAGCAACAAATACGTCGTCTCTCCGCTCGCTTTGATCAGTACGACCGTCCGAAAGATCATCTCGACGAAAGCGCTGGATGCTCGCATTCCCGTTCGAGGAGTTGATGAGATCGGAACCCTCGGTAAGGACATCAATGTCATGCTCGATACGATCGTTGAGGATCAAAAAGCCATTCGCGAAAGCGAAGCGCGTTTGAAACAGGGGGAGAAGTTCGGGCGCATGGGGTATTGGGAGTACGACTTAGAGGGTGATAAAACGCTCTGGACCGAAGGGCTCTATGCGATCTACGAACTTCCTCCCGATTGCGCTGATTCCCCGAATGAAATTTTTTTCCGGGAGTTTCTGCCCGAAGAAAAAACGCTCTATCAAGAAGCGATCGAGTCGATCCGGAGAGGGGGCCTCTACCGGTACATCCATCGGATAAAACTGCCGGATGGGCGGACGAAATTCATCAAAGAAGAAGCGAACGGTGTATTCGAAGGAGAGGAACTGGCCAAAGTTGTAGGAACGACGCAGGACGTCACCCAAGTCGTTATGATTCAAAAAGAACTGCAACGCTCTCAAGATCAGCTCAAGAGCTTCAACCTCGAATTGGAAAGCATGAATCGCGAACTCCAGGATGCCTATAAACGGATTGACCATCTGGCAAGGACTTTAGAGAATATGCTCCATCTCACGACCCAAATTTCGGATACGGTGCCGGGAAACGTCACGGATTTCCTGAACCAACTCCTGACGATCTCCTTGTTTTTGGTTGAAAACATACAGTACGCCGGCGTTTTTGTGAAGGAAAAAACGCAGTTTGTCCTCCAGTACACCCGTCGGCCTAAGGTGAGCAGAGGTGTCCTCCCGAAAGTGGAAGCCGCTCTCTTAGAACCCTTGAAAAACCATCTGATCCATATCGAATGGGACAAGGTTGTAAAAGGGTCGGCTTTCGATCAGATCAAACAGGGTTTAGGAGAGTACGTCAGCGATTTGAAGGAGTCGCTTTTCATCCCGTTAACCCTGAAGCAGGAGGTCTACGGCGCGCTGTCTCTTGAAGCCTTGAATGCCTATCCCGGAAGACTTCAGGAGGAGGATAAAAGAATCGCCGAATCCCTCGGGAAAATCGGCTCTTCTTTCTTGACACTGCAAGACGCTTTGGCCTCACAAGATCGTTTCCAGAAGGAATTAATCTTATCGATGATCCAGATTCTTGAAATATACGACCCCTTTACGAAAGGCCATTCGGAAAATGTCGCCAAATACGCCTTCTCGATCGCCCAAAGGTTGAAAATGGACAAAACCAAGGCCAAACAGCTCTATTGGACCGGTTTGGTGCATGACGTCGGCAAACTGTTGTTACCGAAGGAAATCCTCAATAAACCAAACCGGTTGACGAAGGAAGAGTTTGAAACCATGAAAAAACATGCCGAGTGGGGATCGAAGGTTCTAAGCAGTTCCGAAAGCACCAGAGACATCGCCCGGATTGTGCTGTCACACCACGAGCGGATGGACGGATTCGGCTATCCGGAGGGGCTTCAAGGAGACCTGATCCCTTTGGAGTCGAGAATTATTGCGGTGGCGGACGCCTTCGACGCCATGACAAACGACCGTTCTTACAAGCAAAAGGTCGGAATAACGGAAGCGTTGCAAGAACTGGAAAGCTGCAAAGGCACACAGTTTGACCCGATGATCGTAGACCTGTTCATACAAGAAAAACTTTACCAGCACCCGGTTGATGAACAATAGAGGCGTTTACCCCGTGGAGCGAAACCGGGCGAGAACCTTGC
>CAZMHO010000035.1:0-2114 GCA_964566085.1 uncultured Thermotogaceae bacterium
AAGCGAACAGCACCTCTCGGCAACTTTACTCTCTATCGGGGATGGAGTGATCGCTTGCGATGGCGAAGGGCGGGTAACAAGCCTCAATCGCGCGGCCGAAAACCTCACCGGTTGGACAGACGCCGAAGCGACGGGCCGGCCTGTGGAAGAGGTCTTTTGCATCGTCCATGCGCTGACCCGCGAAAACGCAGAAAACCCGGTCGTTCGAGTCCTCCAGGAAGGAAAAACCATAAATTTAGCCAGCCACACCGTTCTCGTTGCCAAAGGCGGTATCGAATATCATATTGCCGACTCCTGCGCCCCCATATGCGATATGATCGGGTCTACTACGGGAGCGGTTTTGGTCTTCCGGGATGTAACCTGGGAATACTGCCGAAGTGAGGAACTGCGCGAGGAACACAGGCGGCTGAAAGAGGCGGAAGAGGTGGGGAATGTCGGAAGCTGGAATTACGAAATAAACTCCGGGAAATTGACATGGTCAGAGCAAACGTATCGGATATACGGAGAAGATCCGGATTCCTATGACGTCACTTTCGACAACGCCGTTACCCATTACCCGGAAGGAGATCGTGAGGCGGTGCTTGCGGCCTACGGCCGGGCCCTGTCAGAACGGGGCGAGTTGAAGATCGATCATCGTATCCGGACGAAATCCGGATCCACCCGATTTGTCCAGCAAACCGCGAAGTTGATCCTTTCCGAAGACGGAACCCCAACCCGTATGGTTGGTTCGGTGGCAGACATCACGGAACGCAAACAAGCCGAAGAGGTCACCTTATGGTTTGCAGAAGAGCAACGGATTCTGCTGGACAATATCCAGACGCAGGTTTGGTATCTGACGGACGACCATACCTACGGGGCCGTGAACAAGGCGCATGCAGAGTTTAACGGAGTGGAAACCGAAGACTTATCCTTTAAGAACATGTATGACATCTTCCCCAAAGACATCGTGGAAGTCTGCCGTCAGGGGAACAAGGTGGTTTTCTCAACCGGAAAACCGACGCGCACAGAGGAATGGGTGCCCCATGCATCGGGAGAGTCACGGCTGATCTCTATCCTGAAATCCCCTCGGATTCGCGCAGACGGCACCGTGGAATATGTCGTTTGCTCAGCGGAGGATATTACAGAACAAAGAAGGGTGGAAGAAGCGCTGAGGTCCAGCGAAGCCAATTTCCGGACTTTCTTCTCGTCTATGCACGACATGATCATTGTTGGCACGATCGAAGGCCGGGTCCTTTATGCCAACGACGCGCTGATCCGAAAGCTTGGATATACTCTGAAAGAGCTCGATACGATAGGCATCCTCGGTATCCACCCACAGGACAAACGAAAGGAAGCCGAAGAGATATTCGCCGCCATGTTCCGGGGGGAGCGCACCTCATGCCTGTTGCCGGTGCAAAGCGCGAACGGCAAGTTGATACCGGTAGAAACACGCGTCTCGTTTGGAAAGTGGGATGGGGTTGACTGTATTTTCGGCATCTGCAAAGACCTTACTGCCGAGAAGGAAGCCCAGCAACGATTCGAACAATTGTTTCGCAACAACCCCGCGCTCCTGGCGCTTTCTTCCCTTCCCGATAGGCGCTTCGTAGATGCCAACGAAGCCTTCCTCAAGACATTAGGTTACGATCGCGTGGAAGTGCTCGGAAAAAGCGCGAGTGAACTTAGACTGTTCCCGGATGCGGAAGAACAAAAGAATGTGGCTAACCGCCTTGCTGACGAGGGGTGCGTCTCGGATTGCGAGTTGAAGGTCCGCGCTAAAAACGGAATGTTGCTTTACGGGCTCTTTTCAGGAGAAGTGGTTTCCGACCAGGGGCGAGAGTATTTCCTGACCGTGATGATCGATATTACCGCGCGCAAGCAGGTAGAAAACGAGCTTTTGGAGACCAACCGGCATTTGGAAGAAGCCACTTCTCGGGCAAACAAGATGGCCAAACAGGCAGAGATGGCCAATAAGGCCAAAAGTGAGTTTTTAGCGACGATGAGCCATGAAATCCGTACGCCTTTGAACGGAGTCATCGGGATGACCGGTTTACTCCTTGACACGCGGCTCTCAGAAGACCAGCGGCGGTGCGCAGGGGTCATCAAGTCCAGCGGGGAATCGCTCCTGGGACTGATAA
>CAZMHO010000035.1:2124-2709 GCA_964566085.1 uncultured Thermotogaceae bacterium
ATTCCAAACCTTTGACGTAGGTTCGTAAAGCTTGTTGGACGACTTCTCCGAAACGATGGCTTTACGAACCTACGTCAAAGGTTTGGAATTGATCTGCGTTGCTGATCCCGATGTTCCGACAGCGCTTACCGGCGACCCGGGGCGTTTGCGCCAGATTCTCTCCAACCTCGCCGGTAACGCCATCAAGTTTACGCAAAAGGGGGAGGTCGCGGTGCGGGTTTCGAGAGCGGTGAACGCGGATGATAAAACGCGGAACCGAGAAAGCCCTCTTGATCTTGAAGAAAAGACGGTTCTCCTACGTTTTTCCGTCGAAGACACAGGGATCGGCATCCCAAAAGAAAAAATTGGAAAGCTCTTCACAAAATTTACCCAGCTCGATGCGTCCACAACGCGCAGGTATGGCGGGACGGGACTGGGTTTAGCTATCTCCAAACAACTTGCTGAGATGATGGGTGGGGAAATCGGGGTAATCAGTGTCGAGGGTGAAGGTTCGGAGTTCTGGTTCACGGCGCGTTTCGAGCTTCAAAAGGGCGTATTGAAACAGATACCTTTACTTCTTCCAGAGCTGTCAGGAGTCCATACGTT
>CAZMHO010000035.1:2719-17396 GCA_964566085.1 uncultured Thermotogaceae bacterium
GTAGACGACAATGCCACCAACCGAGAAATTCTCCTGAGGCGCCTCCTTTATTGGGGTCTGCGGACGGAAGAAGCCCCGGATGGTCAATCGGGACTCGAGGCGCTACAACGCGCCGCGGGTAGAGGCGATCCTTTCGAACTCGCTGTCATTGATATGCAGATGCCGGGTATGGACGGGGAATCTTTGGGTCGCGTTATCAAAGAGGATCCCATATTAAACGGCACGCGATTGGTGATGCTTACCTCGTCCGGCGCGCGTGGCGAAGCGAAACGTTTTCAGGAAATCGGATTTTCGGGCTATGCGGTCAAGCCAATTCGGCACGAAGAGCTCAAAGGGGTCCTCCTCCTATCCCTATCGGAAAACGCCGCCGCAAACACCGCTATTCCGCCGATCGCCACACGGCACACTGCCCGCGAGGCGCTCCCGCGGTTTGCCAATCGCGCAGTCCGCATTCTTCTTGCCGAAGACAACATCACGAATCAGCAGGTGGCGCTGGGTATCCTCAGGAATCTGGGCCTTTCAGCGGATGCCGTAGCCGACGGCCGCGAAGCCGTCGAAGCGATCAGATTGCTGCCGTACGACCTGGTGCTCATGGATGTGCAAATGCCGGAAATGGACGGTTTGGAAGCCACACGGCGCGTCCGAGAGATGGAGTCTGAAAAGAATCGATCAGCGATTCCGATCATCGCGATGACCGCTCACGCCATGCAAGGGGACAAAGAAATGTGCTTAAAGGCTGGCATGAATGGCTATATTGCTAAACCCATCCTATCCCGTGAACTGGCAGAGATCCTCGAGGAGTGGTTACCTCAAAGAAAAGGGGGTGGCGGGAAAGAGAAGGAGAAAGAGGATACGCCACTGTCGCCAAAAAGCGCTCACGAGACGATCGGGGTTTTCGACCGGGCCGCTTTGCAGGCGCGGTTGATGGGTGATACGGGACTGACCGAAAAGATCATCCAGGCGTTTCTCATCGATATGCCGCGTCAGATAGAGGTTTTGAAGGGGCATCTGGAAGCGGGTGATCTGGCGGGAGTCTCCCGTCAAGCCCACACGCTTAAGGGCGCGTCAGCGAACGTGGGTGGTGAGGTTCTCAGAGCGATCGCCGCCGAGATGGAAAAGTTGGTCAAGGCCGGTGATCTCAAGAATTTAAAAGAGGATATGGTAAAATTGGGAACGGCTTTCGAGCAACTTAAGAACGAGATGGAAAAGTCGATAGAGAAGGGGTCCGTTTGAGTATTCATCGTGTGGGACTTCTATTTGGGCAACGGGAAAGAACCCGCGTTTTTTCTAGCATGCGGCTTTCGAAG
The DNA here is from genome assembly GCA_964566085.1 of uncultured Thermotogaceae bacterium. GTDB lineage: Bacteria > Thermotogota > Thermotogae > MWEM01 > MWEM01 > MWEM01. Next base: position 4,027 of record CAZMHO010000035.1, read on the forward strand.
ATGGATTTTTTCTAAGGAGATTTAGGAGGCGCCGAATGAGGATACTGATTGTAGAGGATGATCTTATCAGCCGGTTACTGATGCAGGAAATATTGAGGCCCTATGGCGATTGCGATGTGGCGGTCAATGGGAAAGAGGCGCTCCGAGCCTTTGAGTATGCGAGGAAGGAAAAGAAACCCTATCACGCCGTTTTCTTAGATATTATGATGCCGGAAATGGATGGACAAGAGGTATTGCGGGAGATACGCAGGTTGGAGAAGGAAGAGGACGCTACGGGCGGCAACGAGGTAAAAATCATCATGGTCACCGCGGTGGACGATCGCGAGAACGTTAAATTGGCATTCAGAGAGCAATGCGAAGCCTATTTGATCAAACCGGTCGATCCCGCGAAGCTTAAGGAAACCTTGATGGATTTGGAGTTGATCTGCCCGGACTAACAGCCGATAGGTTCTACGCCATAAAAGTAGAGAAAAAGGGCAATCCGGATAGCTTCCAAGAAAACGCGGATTATGCCCTTTTTTATCGGATTTATGTATTGCCTCTGCGAAGAGTCAGGAAGGTCCACTAAGACGGCTTCGGGTTTACCCTCCTAAACCGCGCTAAGGTTGGCGACGCGCTTTCAGTTCTTCCGCGATCGTTTCGATGTTTTCGAAAGAAGAGACCAGTTTTTGCATTGATTCGGTTTGATCCTGAGCGGCGTTGGCTATGGAAAACGCATCTGCGAGCGAATTCTCCTGCAGCAGGCTGATTTTTTCGATCACTCCGTTCAAAGTCGTCCCGTATTCCGCGGCTTTTTCGCTGAAAGCGTCGATATCGGTGATTCGCTGACCGGTCGCGTTTTCATGCTCGCTCAGCTGCTCAAAGGTTTTACCCGTAAGAACGATTTTGTCGATTCCTTTTCGGATGACTGTCGAATGGTCTTCTACAGTGGTCACGAGGGAGTGGGTGTTGGTTTGAAGCGTGGCGACCAGCTGATTGATATTCTTTGTGGCTTCCCCGGATTGGGCGGCCAGCTTCCTGATTTCTTCCGCAACGACGGAGAAACCTCTTCCCGCTTCTCCTGCGCGCGCCGCTTCGATGGAGGCGTTGAGCGCTAATAGGTTGGTTTGAGAAGAGATACCTTTTATGGCGTTCAGAATATCGTCGATATGCGTCGAGGTATCAACCAAACCGATGAGCACTTGTTTAATCTTCTCATTGGTTTGATCGATTTCTTTCATGAACTCGATTGAGGCATCCATCTCCGTTTTACTCTTAGCGGTCATTTCACGGGTTTTTATAAATGAATCCACCATTTGTTTGGACTTTCCCGAGATATTTTCCAACGTAACTGAAATTGCCTTAATTGTGTCTTTTGTGTTATTTGCGTATATAAGGTTCTCTTTTCCATTTTCAGAGGCTTTGGTTGCCCTTTCTGAAATCAATTCGTTTGAACGTTGGGACAAACCAATAACCGATGAAAACTCCTTGATTGAAGAAAATAATCCGACAGAGGCTTCCTCATTCTTTTTTAAGGTAACTTCCAGTTGATCCAGTACCGTTTTTTGTTGCTCGCTGTCGACCATCGTCTTAAAAAGGCGAATGGTTCGGTTCGTCAGGAGATTGAAAAGAGAAAACATCGCGACGAACTCAAAGGTGAAGCCCGCTGATTGAGAAATGTAATCCTTCCAAAAACTTGCGGTTATCCCTGCGTTTTGCATCCGGAAATACCTCGAAAGATAGACGTTCAGCATTCCCAGTAAAAACGCTGTCAAGTTCATTCTTTTGCTAAAATACAAACTCGCCAGCAAAGAAGGAAACAAGTAAGTCAAATATATCCCGATTCCGGGCTCTAATGCCAGTATCCCTACCACGAACGTGGAAACAGCCAATATGAGGTATTTTGCCAAGGTTGGATAGGTTTTCTTCATGGAAAGCACGAAAGCGGGCAATATTGCGCAGAAACTTACCGCGAACGCAATCCATAGGAAGCTGAGGTTAACTGAAAAAACGCCCCTTACCGTTAAGAGCGCGATTAAGGGAAAAAAAAGAACGACAATCCCCAATATGATGCTGCTGCAAATGCGGTTTAACTGAATCGTGTTTTTATCAGCCGTAGACTCCCGAATCATACCTCTTCCACCTTCACTTTTTTTTAGGACCAAACGACAAAGGTTGCTCGCGTTAACGCGCCGATGAAGAAAAGACAGTCATAAGGTTTACGGGTGTTATTATAACATATCGGTCGTCCAACACATGCAAAATTGTATCGTGGCTGCTTTAACGTTACCCCTATAGCGTGACACAACGTGACGCATCGCGATTGCCGGTTTGAACGGCGACCCGAAAAGAACTCCGATACCCCTGATCCGGAAGATTGAGGATTTGCCTTCGCGTCGAGGTTATCAGGGAGAAAGCCTAACGACGAATCCGCCGCATAGCGCGATTAGGACGCTGAAAAGCGTTCCGATCAGATAATACTCTGCGAAATCCCGGTCGTTGAGTTGCTTAAAACGCGCCAACGACTTAGCCGCGAGGATAAACGGAATGGCGGAAAGGTTGTTCGAGATAACGAACAGAAAGATTAACGCGCGTTCCAGGATTCCGATCATGGTCCCAGTCATCACCGTGTTCGTTATTTCAGTCCGTTTTTCGCCTTCAGGATACAGTTTCGTTCCGTAATCAGAAACCTTGCGGTAAAGGACATCCAGGAACAGCCTCATCAGCTGGGCGCCGGTCAAGCAGACATAGAGGAAGGCCAAAAATCCGAAAAGGTTCCTCTCTTGCCCAGTGATCACGATTATCGGATGACTGTACGGATAAGCCCTAAAACCGGCATCCTGATTGAGGCGCAAGATCGGAAGAAAGCAGTAAACGGCGGCGAAGAACAGCAGATGGTAAATCGCGTACACCGTGAGCCTCCCATACGGTTGAAAGCGTTTCATGCCTTGGGTTTTTACAACCAGCGCCAAGCCGTGTATCGCCGAAATCGGCAAGAAGACCCATATCTTTTCGATCGGGGCAAAAAGCAGTAGCAACAGTGCATATCCTACCGGTAAAAGGATCCATCTCCAACCGGTTTTCTGCGCCGGTTTTCTTTCCAGCTCAGAAAGGATCGGGATACCGTAGAAGAAATCGACGATGACAAAGAGCATCAGGAACATCCCTATCAGCGACATCGAAACCCTCCCTAATATCGTACATTTATGAATTAATACTCTTATATAACTCATATTTAGGTTAAATACTAAAACGGTACCGCCGTTAGTATCCGATGACCACTGTCCTCCCAGTCTTAGGGCGCCTTGAGAGATCAAAGTTTTCTTCGATCAAACGCGATTCAGACAACGAGGATTGTACGGGAAATGGTTATTTGAAACAGCGGCGTCTTCATGACGCGTTTTTGACAATGCGCTTGCGAAGAATCATGAGTGACGATATTGCCCCCACAGGGGACTCTCCTATCGTTGCGCGCCCCAATCTTCGCTCAGAAAGCGTTCGAGCGTTTCTTCCGATTGGCGTATCTCCTTCCAATAGGCGCGTTCGCAATGCTTGAAAACGTTTTGAAAAGGCAAATTCAGCGCCTTTCCGGCTTTCTCGTAGGTTCGATGTTCTTCGTAAGCCGTCACGCTCTGCCATTGCTTCATCGTCCAATCATTGCGGATCACGTCGATTAAGCCCAAGAGCGAATTGAGAAGCCTGTCAATCTCGGCGTTGCCGGTCTTGATCGACGTGACAGGCTCTTTCCGTTTCTTAACGGCGTTCAGCGCGTCGCGGGCGTGGTAGAAGGCTTCCCCGCTTAGAAGCCAGCTATTGTTTTCCCAGCTCTCTTCCGGCGCGTCGATCGCCCCGACGCCGATACCGATCCTCACCAAAGATGGGAAACAAGTTTGGCGTAAATGGCGCAAGGCTTTGCCGAGTCCGATGGGTTCCCGGAGTACGCCTTGGATTTCGTCACCGCGTAGAAAGAGGAAGGGCATTGCCATTCCGGGAAAGGGCAGATCGTGGATCTTCACCTTCAAGTTCCGCGTTTCTTCAATATGCTTTCGGGACGAGATGATGTCTGCGGTGATTACGAGGGGCACGGTCGGGTTCCTCCCTTTTAGCGGAGAAGGTTAACGGCTCACTTGAAAAGATTGTATCATATTTTTGGGGAAATTCTGTAGAGGAATAGAAAACCCGCTCTAATTCGCCTTCCGATTCCGGTAGGAAAGGGAGCGCCCGGTCTTTTGTCGGGTATACCCCTTCTTTACAAAAGTTGAAGAGGTAGAAAGGCCGAAATCCGGTTTGGGGATAGGCCGGCGAATTTGCAAGCGGGGTTCTTCGTAATACTTTACGAAAAGCAAAGGAGACCGGCTTAAGTCGGGCGCTCCTAAAAGGACGGTCACCAAACATCGGCGCTCCCAGAACAGGGGGGATCCTCTTCCACTTGACAACCCCTATAAAATCCGTTAAAATCGGAAGGTTTTATGAGCTTTGTGAAGGGGGTCGCGCATGCAAGTGATCGACAAGAACGAGACCGAACGGATACAGATAGAGATGAAAAGCTACAAAGGAAAAGAGTACATGGATATTCGACTTTTCTTCAAGAATGATGACGGCGAATGGCTGCCGACGAAAAAAGGCGTGACCGTGAGCGTCAACAAAATGAATGATTTTCTGGAGGCCTTTAAGAAAGAACGAGAGTCCAAACCCGTCGAATCATAACCGCACAAAAAAAATAGACGCCGATACCGGCGCCTATTTTTTCATAGGATTAGGGTTGAGAAGTTGCGATCCATTGGTCGATCTTTTCTTCCAACAAGTCCAGCGGCAACTGGCCGTATTCCAGGAGCGCCGAATGGAAGTGGCGAATGTCGAAAGTATCTCCCAACGCGTTTTTTGCTTTTTCCCGCAACGAGACGATCGTTTTAAATCCGAGATAGTAGGAACAAGCTTGCGCCGGCCACGTGAGGTAGCGATTAACCTCATTCTGCGCCATTACTCGGTTCATGGTCCCGTCCCCTGACATATAGTCGACGGTTTGATTATAGGTCCACCCCAAGGCGTTGATCCCGGTATCGGCGACAATGCGCTTGGCCCGTATCAGCTGCCAGGTATAGCAATCCAGCAACCGATCGGGATAGGGAAAGCGTTCCGCGACCAAAGACTCCGCATACAAGGCCCAACCTTCTATAAAAACCGTAATGAACGGCAGATGGGCAGCTAACGGCAGTCCCCGATTCAGTTGATTGGCGCGCTCGAGATGGTGGCCGGGAACCACTTCGTGGAAGTAGATCGTGTTTTCGACGGGCGGCACCCGCGTGCTGTAGTAAATTCCCTTAGAGCTTTGTTCCAAGTTCGGAGAAGAATACATGTCGGAGTAGAAGGGAATGATCTCAGGACGATAAGACGGGATATATTCGGTTTCGAACCATTCTGGCAAGAAGTCCCAGATGCTGGCTCCGAGCGGTGTGAGCGATGAGGCCGGGCGCAATGCTCTGACTGCCTCGATTTGAGATCGTAGAGTTTCCACCTCTTTAAGGCCCCATTCATGGAGTTCGACCGGGTCGCGTTCGACCGAGGTATGAAATTTCAAGGCGTATCGGTACCAAAGGTCCCCATTTGAAAAAGAATGCGCGCCAAGATTTTTATTTGGTTTTCGCTGAGCCGCGATCAAAGCCGCGTTGATGCGCTTGAAAGCCGGGACAGCCACGTTATCGAGCGCTTCTGCCATTTCGTTGATTAAGGCTTTTCGGTTCGCCTCCCTCTCCCCATCCATGAGGTCGACGGCTTCAGCGAACCGTTTGTAGATCTCCGAGTGAATCCCTGATTGCAGCAGCTCATTCATCAGCCATTGGCTGGCCGCGATCGACTGCGTGTTCATCAGTATCCCCTTTGCCTGGCTTTCTTCAAATCTGCGGATGATCTGGTCCACTTTTTCAGGAACGGCCCGCAACCGCGCGATGAAGTCTTCCGCATCCTGGATGTTTCTGAGCGGGTGAAACGTCAAAAAGACCTGTCTGAGTTCCATCTGGGAACCGATGACCGGAGAGAGCTGCGCGATATGATACCGAAAGTCGTACTTTTCCGTTTCGTTTTGCAAATAGCGTGTTAGGACTTCTTTCAAGTAATAGTCTCGAGAACCCTGGGTCACAGACAATCTTCCGATCGTGTCCAACCCCCCGTCGATCCATTCGAGGTACTGGTTCTCCCATTCGAGGGTCAAGGGTCTGAGCCGGTGCTGGCGCTTTTCGCACCCGTACCCGGTTAAGTCTCCCTGACCATCCATTTCATCGGGGGAGTAATCGATAACGCCGATAAAAAGATGATTGCAGAATTCTTCAAACGTGGCGGACTCTTTCATGGAAGCCAACCGATCCCGAAATGGCGCGTCAGAACCGGCGAAAACAGTCGAAATCGGATGCCAATCCGGGGTTTCTGTAAAAACGAAGAGGGAGAAAAAAAACAGAATACAAAGATATCCGATCTTTTTCATGCGCACGCGCTCCTTTGCCTGATTTTGTAGCGGGGTTATCGCTCCCTCTATTTGGACTGTGAAAGAGGGGTTTCGGTTTAGGCGGTTACCCCTTTTCTGCGCCGCTTGCCAAACCACTCGTGAAATACCGCAGCAGCAAAGGGTATAAGAGCAGTATCGGAATGACGGTTATGATGATGATGGCCGATTGCAGCCCGCGAAACGGGAGCGCTGTCTCTCCTTGAGCATAAAGAACCGATTGAAGGGGGCCGAAGAGAGAGGCCTTGTCCGCGTCGACGATAAACTGGCGCAACAGGACTTGAAGCGGCCATTTCGCAGGGTCGGATATGTATATGAGCGGTTTGAAGTAGTCGTTCCAGTGGTTGATCGCGTAGAAAAGGGCGATCGTTATCACGCCGGGTTTGGTTAGCGGCACGGCGATCTTCCAGATCATCGTGAAATGGCGCGCTCCGTCTATCTCAGCCGCCTCGTAGATGCTTCGGGGTACGCTGAGAAAGATATTGCGCAACAACATGGTGTAGTAAACGTTAATCGCGCCCGGGAGAATGACCGCCCAGTATTTGTCGATCAGAACCAGGTTCTTGATGAGCATATAATTCGGGATTATCCCAGGATTGAAGAGCATCGGGATGATCAGAAAGATCGTAAAGACTTTTTTCCCGAAGAAGTTGTCGCGGGACAAAGCGTATGCCGTAAGGATCGTGAGCGCCATATTGATCACCGTTCCCAACGCCGTGATATAGACGCTGTTGAAAAACGCCCGCTGCACATACGGCGTTCCCAGCAGCGCTTTGTAGTAATCAAGGGTCGGCGATTTTGGCAGCACCGCCATTCCTGAGATATCCGAGATGGATCGGATTCCCGTGAAGGAGACGGCCAAGAGGTTCAGAAAAGGATAGAGAGCGCTGATCATGACGATGGATAGAATGATTCCGTTAACGACTGCAAAGCCGCCGATGCGCTTTCGATTCATAAGTGTTCACCTCACCATAAGCTTCCGGTATCGTTCTTCCTCGCGATACGGTTGGTGACGAAGATTAATATCAAGCCGATCGCCCCTTGGAAGAGTCCCACGGCGGTAGCATAACTGAAGTTCATTTGCAACAGCCCAATTCGGAAGGCGTAGGTGTCGATGATGTCCGCGACACCGATAACGGAGTCGTTCGTCATATTAAATACCTGATCGAAACCGGCGTTCATAAAAAACCCGATGTTCAGAATAAAAACGGTGATCATCGTACGCAGCAGATCCGGAACGGTGATATACCGCGTTTGCTGCCACCGGGACGCCCCGTCGATCCGGGCCGCTTCGTACAGCTGAGGATCGATGTTCATCAAAGCCGCCGTGTATAAAATCGAATCCCACCCTGCGCTGCGCCAGATTTCCGAAACGACCAGCACACCCCGAAAATGATCGCTGGAAGTCATAAACGGAATCGGCTGAATCCCGATCAGTTTCAGCAGTTCATTCACCAAGCCGTTTACAGGCGAGAGGATGGTGACGAAGATTCCGGTGATGACCACCCAGGACAGAAAGTGGGGGAGGTAGACAACGGAGCGAACGGCCTTTTTGAAGCGTTTTGAGCGTACTTCATTGATCAGAATCGCCAGGACGACCGGAACGGGAAAGGTGAAGAGGAGTTTCATCCCGCTGATGATCAGGGTGTTCGATAGGGCGCGATAGAAGGTGGGCGAGCCAAACAATTCGGTAAAATACTGGAAACCCACCCATTGGTTGCCTCCGAAAAGCCGGTACTTCTGAAAGGCGAGGGAAACGCCCGCGATGGGGATGTAATGGAAGATGATGAAATAGACCACCGCCGGTATAAGCAAAAAGTAGTAGTACCGGCTTTTGTATACCCGTTTTAAGATAGATGTGGATCTCAACGGTTTTCACCCCCGCGCGGTCTTAGCTCGCCTATCTCGGAAAGGGTTTGCCCCCTTCTGTCCTGGATCAAGGCGACAGCGCGCCCGCCCGATTCTTCTGTTTTCGCTTGACCGACAAGCCGAGAAGCTGTTTCGAAGAGCTCTTTCATCGTGTAGATGCGGATGCCTGTTTCGGTCAATGAACGCCGGATATCCTCGCGCTCTTCCTTGACGGCGATGCCCCAATCGCAGACGAAAACATCAATGTCCTTGCCCGGTGTCACGAGGGTTCGCACGCGCTCGACCACGATTGGAATGCGCTCCCGAATCAGCGGGGCGACGACAATGGCGAGTTTGGAAGCCTCGGCCACATCGGGATGGCCTCCTAGCGCGCCCATCCATACGCCGTCGGAACCGGTCAATACGTTAACATTCCAGTCCAGATCGATTTCCAAAGCGCTCAGGATCGCGATATCCACATCGTTAACCATACTAAAGGGATTATTGGGATTGGCATAGGTGTTCGCATCCATTTCGTGATGGTTTCTATTTTTTAAGATCGATTCGCCCGCCGCGGGGTCAAAGCTTTGGACGTCCATCAAGGCCTCTATCCAACCTTCTTCGAGCGCGTTTATCAAACCGGCGGTGATACCGCCCACGGCATGCCGAAATCGCCAGCCATGCTCTGTGAAAGCTTCTTTCAAGTAACGGATGACTTGGAGGCTGACACCTCCGCTGCCCATTTGGATACTGCTGCCGTTTCGCGCGATTCCGGCCTTCAGAAGAAGGGTCGCGACGTTTTTCGCGATCGCCGTCGATATCGGGTCGGACTTTTCTGTCAGGGCGCCCGCCTTCAATAACTGCCGGTTGCCGATTGAATTGACCACTGCGACGCAATCGGTCTCCGACTGGGAAATGCTGATGTAGGGGAGAAGGCTCTGCGACAAGTGATCAGTGAGGATGACCGTTTTCTTTGCCTGAAGGCTGTCCCAGATGCCATAACCGAGGGAACCGAAAGCATTGTCTCCTTGTACCCCGTTGGCGTTTCCGTAGATATCGGCGGCGGAGGCGGCGATAAAGGCGATATCGATCGTCCGTTCTCCGTCCGCGATTGCGCGCGCGCGTCCTCCGTGCGGGCGCAGAATAACCGGCCGCTCCATCCCGCCCTGTCGAATAAAGCGTCCTAACCGGCCTCGAAGGCCGGAAGAGTCGACCTGCGCGACGGTTCCGTCGGTGAGGGAGTCGATGAGGTTGTCATGGCACTGCATCAGCGAGGAAGCGCAAAGGGTGAGATTCCGGATCCCTTTTTTTCGCGCGGCTTCCAATACACCGAGCAAAACCGTATCTCCTTCGCGGAGGTGGTGGTGGAAAGAGACGGTCATCTGGTCGCTCAGACCGACGCGTTCGATCGCCTCGTCTACCGAACGGACGACCTTATCCGGGAAAGCGGCGCCCCGGCTCATCGGAGTTCTCCCGATCGCTGCAGGAGGCGTCGGTACCGTTCGATGATCGGACGGTCGACCATTTCCCCGCGGTAGTTGAACGCGCGCCCGCTTTCCGCTTCCGACAGGAACAAAATTTCCCTCGCTTTTTCCAGTAAGGCGGCGGAAGGGTTAAAAACCGAATGGATGGTTTCTATCTGATCGGGATGGATGGCCGTCTTTCCGTCCATCCCCATGTTCTTCGCTTCTTCTGTTTCTCGTTTCAACCCTTCTTTGTCTGAAAATGTCGGATAAACGCTGTCCTGCGCGTATAATCCAAAAGCTTTGGCGACGAGGGTCATCTGCATTCGCGCGTGCCGCAGGTTGTCGCGATCGATCCCGGTGTCGGTCATAAAGTCTTCGCTTCCGAATCCGACCCCGATCGCGCGTGAACTGGCGGCGCATATGGCCGGGAGTTGCAACAATCCTTTTGCCGTTTCGATGGAAAGGAGGAGTTTCGTTCTTCCCTCTTCGATTCCTGTTGCCTTTTCGATGCGGGAAATCACCTGATCCAGTTCTTTGACTTGCTCCGGCTCTTCAACTTTTGGCACTTTCAATCCGAAGATTTCTTCGGGAATGACGGCTTCCAGATCTTCCCGCCAATAGCGCGTGCTCATCGCGTTCATCCTAATGAACAGGTTTATGCGCTCTGAACCGCCGTTTTGGCCGAATCGCTCTGCGGAGTCCCACATCGGCTCTCTCAACGCCTGTTTCAAGAGCGTTCGACTATCCGCTTTTTCACAATCCGGAACCGAGTCCTCCAAATCCAATATCACCGCATCGGCGCCAAACCGGGCGCATTTTTGCAAGCGGGACGGGCGGTTGGCCGGCACGTACAGCATCGATCGCCAGAAGTAGGGAGTTTTCATGTTCAGTTCCTGTTGAGCGCGCGAAGGCAGCTCTCGAAACGCGCTTTGACGGTATAGTCCCAAGCCCCGCTGTCGCTCGCATAGATACGGTACCCGATCAACCCGCTTTGGGCGACCAAACGGTCGATCAATCGCCTGAGATGTTCTCCGAAAAGCGTTTCATACCGGCTGTTGACTTCTATTTGGTTTTCGCACGCTACGCAGGGCTGGCTAGCGAGGGGTTCGATTTGGATGAGAATATCCCCTCGCTCTTCCGATCCGGAACGAAAGACTTCTGCCATCTCATTCCTCCTTCAACTCAAAAGAGTGGATCAACAACCGGCAACCGGATTCGATTCGGTATCCCACCATCCCCGTCGGTATCGAGGTTTCGTGGACGGTAAACAAGGCTTGATCGTTGACGTGGAAGGTGAATTGTTCACCGAGGGCTTCAACTGTCCAAAGGTAAGTTTCTCCCGCTGTCCAAAAATACGGGACTCTCTGTAAAATCCTCTTTTTCCAGCGGGATCGGGAGCTCAAGTCTTTTATAAACGCCACCGCTTCGCCCTTTTCGAATCCGAATCCGTAGTATCGAAGGTTTCCCTGAACGCGACAGAGCAGATAAGCGTTGCCGCCGAAGGGTATTTCGACCCGGGACTGAAAACGGACGTTTTTCCAATCCGCCGACCCGGTATAGAGATTGCCTTCGTCTGCACACACGCCTTGTACGACGCCGTCGGGAAGCGTCCACACGCCTTTGTGCCAGGTAAAGGGGGTTACCGCGCCGAACTCGACCGCCTGCTTCGCCGGGTCGATCGTATAGTGCGCTTTGCCCGCAATCGAAAAGGTTTTCATCATGAGGGACCCATAGAAGGATTCGCGGCCGGAATTGTAAAATTTCAGACCGACCTCTTCGATGACCGCGCCTTCCAACGGCGGTGGAATCGTATACGCAATCGATAGCGGCTGCCCATTCCGGAGAGTGTCCAACTGGTCACCCACCCATTGACGCCCGTCCGTATCCTGAACGTACGGCTTGACCATCAAATCAAGTCCGGGCACGAGATCATTCGTCTCGATCTCCGTCTGAAGCACTTGACCAGGATAGACAGTCGGAGAAAAGTTCGGAAGGTATCTCTCGTCGTCAAAGTCTTTTCTGCGATAGAACGGTTTATAGAAAACTTTGAACTCGGAGTTGCGGAGAATGAAGTTTGAGCGGATCACGAGACCGTCCCGACGACTCGGGTCTATCTCATTGCTGTTTTGAAGCGTCACACGGGTTTCCGGAGCAGCGCGCATCCCGTGGGTCGAACCGGGCAGTTGAAAGTCGAAACGAACCGAACGGTCGAAGACCGGCGCGTTCTCTTTTTTATACTCGGACGATAAAAGCTTCCGCACGAAGCAAAAGTAGCGGGCGATGGAGGGGATGTCGTGATTGTTTTGAGAACCGATCACGCTGGAAGTGGCCACGAAATCTCGGATCGGTTCCCGCCATTTTGCAGAAATGCCGGAGAGCCCGCCGAAGACACCGGCGATCGTTCCGAGGTTTCCCGCGTTGCAGTCGGTGTCCCAACCGCACATCGTTGCGATCGTAATGGTCCTGGAAAAGTCCCCCTGACCGTGAAGCAGTCCGCAGACGATGACCGCGCCATTTGGAATGATGTGAACCGTACCGGGGTATTTTTTGTCGCTATAGGCTGTTTGGATGTAGCGCCATGTTTGACGCCAGTCGGAAGGGTTCTCCAAATAAATCCGATAAACGTCTTCTGCCATCCGGCGGTAGGCGCAATCGCTCGGAATGACCGCGAGCGCCTTTCTAAAAATGTTTTCGACGTTCGTCTCGGTGAAGGCGAGGGCGATGCAAGCGGCCACGAACTGCCCGCCGTAGAGCGCATTCCGGTCGTGTGAGACGCTGGCGGCCATTCCCGCGTATTTTGCCGCGCTCTGGGCGTCGCCGGGGCAGACAAGCCCCCAACTGTCTACGAAAATCTGCCCGCCGATTTGCTCCGCGATCGCTTCCCCGTTTTTGGCAACGCTGCCAGAATGCGGCGGAAAGATACCATTTTGTAGGTTAGTATAGGCGGTATGCTCAGTCGAGACGCCGTATCCGCCCCACCAGAACATACCGTGCCCTTCGGCGGTATAGTTCAACCACGCGTCGCCGATGTCTTTCGCGGTAACCGCAGCGCCGTAACGGGTTAAGGCGTCTTCCACGGCTTTGATAAAAAATACAGGACCGTTGATGTCATCATCGGCAGCGAAGTTGCGGTAAGATTTGAGATATCCCGTAATCTCGCCGTAGGCCTCCGAAATTTTGTCGGCGGTCCAGAAGAGCGGCTCGACAGGCGCCCCCAACCGTACCCCGACAATTTTCCCCAAGATGCCGGCGTATACTTTTTCGAGAAGTTGTCCCTCGCTTATCTGTTTAGCGAACGCTTTCAGCGTCATCCTTTCACCTCTTCGCGCAATCCTTTGCGTACGATATGGAGAGCTTCCGCTTTTCTTTGGTCTACTTGTTGGATTCGCAAGATCGTTTGGGTCATTTGGTCGGCGATCTCCGCCAACGGATAACGATTGGCTTGGACGAGCTGCTCGGCCATTTTCGTATCGATCGCTTGAATTCCACGCCACGCTCCCAGGATCGTTCCGATCATGCAGCCGATAGAATCGGTATCCCGGCCCGAGTTGACGCCCCCGGCCAAAGCCTTGTGGAAGTCT
>CAZMHO010000035.1:17406-19761 GCA_964566085.1 uncultured Thermotogaceae bacterium
CCTTGAAGGGGTGTAGTTGTCGGAAGGAAGCCCGATCTTTTCCGGTGTCCTCTGAAGGTCGTCCCGCATCGGGCTAAAAAGCTCAAGGGCTTGATGAAAGACGCGGGTGCAGTCCTCGGGGTCTGTCACCTTGGAAACGGCGGCCAATACCGAGCGAATGGCCTCTTTCGTCCCGTCTTTGGCCAGCGCGAGCGCGGCGTCCAAGATTTCGTCGATCGTTATATTCGGCGTCATTGCGGCGGCAACGCACGCGGCGTAGACCCCCGCGGCCTCTAAACCGTAACTGGTTTGATGGGCCGAAGCAAAGGCAATCGCCTCTCGATAAGCCCCCTCGGGATCGCCCGCATTCACCAATCCGACGGGGGAGAGGTACATTGCCGCGCCGCAGTTAACCATGTTGCCGACGCCGCCGGAACGGGGGTCCCGGTTCGCTAAAGCGTTGCTCAAAAACAGGTACTTTTCGGGATAAAACAACCTTTCGATCAACGGCATCGTTTTCTGATACTCGGGCACCCAAATCTCCTCAAAAACCATCTTTCGAACGAGCGGAAAGACGGCATAAGCGTCCAGATGGCCTCCCAACTCGGCATAGACCTGACAAAGCAAAATGACCATCAGCGTATCATCCGTAAACCTCCCGTACCCTTTGCCGTGGGTGCGGGATTTTTGCCGGTAATGGGGAATATCGAGGGAATCCACCTTCCCGTACAGATGCCGGATCTCTTCTGCGCTCAACTTTTCTACGGGAGCGCCCATCGCGTCTCCTAATGCTCCACCTATCAGAGCCCCTCTTACCTTATCCTGTAAGCGCATCCTGTCTCCCTTCTTGTTCGGAAATCAGCGGGACAAGCCCTTTGGAAAGCGTTGTCCCGCTTTAAAAGCGTTAATCGGATTACTTGTTCTTAAAGCGTTCGTTCGCCAATTGTGTGTAAAGGTCGCCCCCGGCCTTGTACCAGAGTTGTACCATTTCGTCGAACTTTTCGATCGGCAGCTGATTTGTCACGATCTTGATCGAATACTCCTTGTACAGATTGTTCATAGCATCCCATTGTGTGGCGTACCGTTGAGGCATCAGAAAGTAGTTATCCCCTTCGAACAGGGTATGCGCGATCTCTAAGGAAGCTTTACCGGGTTTTCCGTATAGTTCGACTGGAGCTTTCCAGGAGGGCACCTCGAAGAATCGCGGCCACCATCCTTCTCCCCGCTCTGTTTTCACGATCTGGCCGTTGACGATATGATACTCGCGGCCGGGCATACCCAAGCGATCAAGGTACTGCCCCTCGTCGGTAGCCATAAACTCGAGGAATTTAAAGGCAATGTCCGGTTCTTTGCAGGTTACCGTGATGGAAAACCCGCGCGCTTCTTTGTCAAGATTCAGGGCAGTGAAGTTCGCTTTTCCCGATGGCCCGATCGGGGGGTAAAGCGGGACGAGCTCGGTCTCGATGCCGCGATCCCAGAACCGTTTTTGATATAGATCCAAAACGGTACCGGCAGTTGCGACCAGCATGCCGACCTGGCTAGAGTAAAACTTGTCTTCCATGCTTTGCCAGCCGACGGTGATGAATTCCTGGTCCAACAACCCTTCTTTGAACAGCTTCGCGTAAAAGGCCAGTTTATCTTTTTCGCCTTGCGTCATCCTCGAGAACACCCACTTGCCGTTGTCGTCTTTGATCCACATCTGGTTGACGCCGAAGGCCGCGTCGAAAATCCAGTTTAAGCGGCTAAGGTCGTTGGTCACCGTGATCCCGTACTTACCGGACTTTCCTTTGAAGAACTTCAGCAGATTGTAGTAATCCTCTACCGTCACGGGGTTGATCCCGGACTCTTCCAACCATTCCTTTCGAACGACCGCCATTCGGGTTTGCAGAGGCGAAATCCAAAGCAGATAAGGGAAGTTCCGCAGCCGCTGCTTGTTCCAATCCGGCATCTTGTCTTGAAAAACGACGGAGGCATTGACCCGTCCGGAGAGGTCCAGAAGCAATCCTTGATCCACGTAGGGCAGTTCGGCATCGTCCCGCCACCAGATGATGTCGGGATAGGTGCCGCCGGCTAACAGAAGCGTAACTTTTTCCGCGTAGTTTCCGGCAGGGATCGGAACGATATCGACTTTAAGGTCGATCCCGGTCGCTTTTTTGAATCCTTGTGTGAGATAGTTCATAAACGCCACATCTTCCGCATTGTGCGGAGACACATCCTGTTGGAGAAGCGTTAGGGTGACGGTTTTGCCAAATAGCGGCAGCGATAAGAGAAGTGAGAGACAAAGTACCAAAATCAGCATTTTCTTGACATTCATTCTGTTTCCTCCTTTAGTAGAATAGGCTCTGATAGATCGCTTGTTTCTGATAGACGATACGG
>CAZMHO010000036.1:0-9504 GCA_964566085.1 uncultured Thermotogaceae bacterium
CCTCCTTTAGTAGAATAGGCTCTGATAGATCGCTTGTTTCTGATAGACGATACGGTAAAAACGGAAGCGGTCAGCGGTGTCTCATTGAGTATTGGTAACGTTCCCAATTAGGGTAATGAAGGAGCGGTTGACTCCCAAGAACGCATCTATCCGGTATCCCGGCCGGATCGCGGCTCGAAACCCGCACGACCCCATCCCGGGTTTAGGGTTTTCCGACCGACTCCCGGATGATGAGACGGGGCGGAAAACTCAGTCGGCGAGGGGCTGCGAAGGACTTTCCGGAAATTCTTTGCAACAGCAGTTGCGCGGCCTGCCACCCCTCTTCATACTTGCATTTGGCGATCGTGGTAAGCGGGGGCGTCGTGATCGAAACGGGGTAGATATCGTCCATCCCGATTAAAGAAATGTCTTTGGGTATACGTAAACCCTCATCAATAATGGCTTTCAAAGCGCCGATCGCCAAAGTGTCGTTCGAAGTGAAGATCGCGGTCGGAGGGACCGGTTCGGCGAGCAGTTGCTTGGCCGCCCGGTACCCGTACTCCTGACCGTAAAAACAGTTGACGGTCCAACTGGGGTTGTCCGGAAGCCCTTTCTCCTTCATAAACTGCAAATACCGTTCCAAACGTGAGGAATGGCCTCCAGAATGGTACTGTCCGTTGATAAGGGAGATACGGCGGTGGCCCAACTCATAGAGATAGTCCAGAGCGAGTCTCACCCCTTCGAGCGTATCGTTGCCGACGGAGTCGAAGTCCGCGTAGTGATCGTTGAGACCTAAGAGGACAACGGGAATTCCCGTTTCCAGAAGCAAGCGCGGCGAGATGCCGGACGGGTTGATGAGAATACCGTCGAACCGGTGCTTAACCGCCGTCTTCAGGTACTCCACCTCGTTTTTCTGCTCCCAATCGCTGCTGGCGAGAACCATCACGAATCCAGCGGACCGCAAAGCGTCCTGCACTCCTCTGGCGACCTCCGGCCAAAAGGGGTTCACGATGTCGGGGATGATGAAGAGCACGGTATGCGTTTTTTTCGTGCGGAGGCTGCTCGCAAGGGCGTTGTGTTCGTAACCGAGCTTTCGTATTGCTTCCAATACCCGCTGACGTGTCTGGGACCGAACCGATTGCCCGTCTCCCCGGATGACGCGGGAGACAGTGGACTTGGAGAGCCCGGTCTCTTTTGCCACATCGATGATCGTCACTCGATTCATGCTGACCTCCGAATGGGAACGTTCCCAATAATTGTAATCGGATCCGTCAAAAAGTACAACCCCGGTATTCGGGGTTTATCGATAAGCTAAGGGGAATAGAGCGAAGAATTAACCGAATACGATAGAATTATTAAGTTTTTTGACGGATTTTGGGGTATCGCTATCGGATAAATCTGACGCTTCCTCCTCGGAATCGTTCAAGAAGCGCGGAACCGGTGTCTTTATTTGTTTCTGTTCTTCCGGCGCGCTTGCAGGGCTTGCCGGACTAACCGAATTGCCGGAAGCGACCACATGAAATAAGCGAAGAGCAGAGAGTGGAGGGGAGCCTCGAGCATCTTCAGTGGAATCGATCCCGCGACGTTCCACGGGATTAAGGCCGCGAGGACGACGACAGAGTCTTCGATGTCGAGGGCGAGTTCCTCTCGTGTTTTTCCGTTCTCTTCATAAGGTTTGGCAAGCAGATGGGAATTCATAATGATCGCCAACGTTTGGGTGCATCCCAGAGAGGCGGTGAACAGCGCGGTGATGAGAGAAGACAGATAGGTTCCGGTCTTTCGTGTCATTGCCGCGATAGCGGTTTCATAGTGGCGGATCAGGCCGCTCTTCGCCAGCAGCCCGCTAAAGGAGGCGGAAGCGATGACAATGGTCATCGCGTTCAACATAAAGGATATCCCGCCGCCTCGAATCACTTCGGGGACAGGGCCTTCGCCGGGTAGTCTGAAGCCGGTAAAAACGCCTTGGACGATCGTTCCAAGCGGAAACCTTTGGACAAAGAGCGCGACAAAAAACGCGCTGATGCAGCTGAAGAGCATAGCATACCGGATTTTGAACCGAAGAACGATGAAAGCGATGAGGACGATCAGCGGAGAAAGGTTCCACGCGGAGATCGAGAAATAATCGGGAAGACTTGTTATGAATGCGTTATCGACCGATGACAGCGGGTAAAGAGGCGAAAGCGCCAAATAGATCAAGGAAGCGGCGATGAAGGCGGGGGTTCCGGTCTTCAACATTCTTCCAAGGTTCGCGTAAAGGTCTGTTCTCGTCATCATCGAGACCAGCAAGGCGCTGGAGGAGGTAGGGGAGTTGCGGTCTCCGAAATAGGCGCCCGACAAGATCGCGCCGGCTACCGGCGCGATGGGGACGTTTCCGGATTTGGCGATGACCAACAGCACCATCCCGATCGTTCCGACCGTCCCGAAGGAGGTTCCCAGTGGAATCGAGACGAAACAGGTCAACAGGAAACAG
Organism: uncultured Thermotogaceae bacterium; assembly: GCA_964566085.1. Classification (GTDB taxonomy): domain Bacteria; phylum Thermotogota; class Thermotogae; order MWEM01; family MWEM01; genus MWEM01. The sequence continues at coordinate 2,450 of CAZMHO010000036.1, forward strand.
AAAAAAAGAAAAAGGTTCGGCGCGATAATCCGCAAACCGAAATAGACGAGCCAGGAAAGCGTCCCGGAGGCCATCCAAAGACCGATCAGCATCCCAATAATCACGAAGACGACGACAACCGGGACGGTTTTCCGGGCCCCCGACAACAGCATCCGGATCACGTCCAGGGGTCGATGGCCTTTCCGAACGGCCGCAACGGAAAAAAGGAAAATACCCGCCAGCAAAGGGTACAGAATCGGTATCCCCAGAATCGAAGCCGTTACTAAGAGACCAAAAAGCACCACGGTTAAGATGATGATCGTCAATTCTGTCACCCTTCGGTTTAAGATAAATATCCCCCTATTGTAGCATACCTTAAAGGATGTAAAGAGCCGAAATCTCGCTTGAAAGCCTATGTCTAACGGTCCGTCCCCCGGTCTCGGGTGTATAATCGATCGTTTAGCGAACGTTTCGGGCGATCATCTGTCAATACCGTTTCCGTCTCATCCGAAAATGGAAAAGGTCTTTGTATCGACGGTCGATCGCCCGCATTCTAAAGCAACCCTTATGAGGAGGATCTTATGGCAGAGAGAGTACGGGATACCATTCTGAGGAAAATAAAGGAGTCCGGTTGGGATCCGCGAACAAACCGGTATAAGCTGGAAATCTACGATCGTTCCGAACTGAAGATTTTTGCAAAGGTAGATAGTGAGGCGTTTTCGGAACGTATGCAAAGCTTGCTGGCGGAAGAATGCGAAGAAGGCCGCTTCGATGTGGCGGATATGTCCGATCTGCTTCCGGTGGACTACCGGTATGCGATGGTCGTGGCGCCGGTCACGGACATGCGCTCGGAAGCGAAGTGGCGTTCGGATCGTTTACACCAACTGGTTTTCGGAGAATGGGTCAAAGTACTCGAGTTTGATAACGCCTACGCTTTGGTGAAAGACATGAAAACCGGATATGTGGGGCATGCGGCGTGCAATACTCTCGATTTCTGCAGCTCCGAAGAGCGGGAATCTATTCGATGCCTGCCGAAATTTTTCGTCTCCGAGCGATTCGCGTATTTGAGCGGGATGGATACGGGCTTTCAAGGCGAAAAAGACCTGGGATGGCTGCCGCTGGGCAGCCAACTGTTCATATCCCGAGAGTCCGAGCAAGGGCTGTACGTGGTGACTCCGGGTAAAGAGTATTGGATTCGCAAACACGATTGTTTTGTTACCGAAGAAAAACCAGTGACCGAACTCGACGACTGGGTGGACAAGTACTTGAGGGTCCCGTATCTTTGGGGAGGTTGCAGCACCTATGGGACAGACTGTTCCGGTTTTGTTTTACGGTTGTTCGATTTACTGGGAAACCCGCTGCCTCGGGATACCGATCAACAAAAAGCGGCGCTGAAGGAGATCGAAGAGCAAGAATTGGAAAAGGGTGACTTAGTCTTTTTCCCGGGTCATGTGGGACTCTATATGGGGAAGGGGTTTATCGTCCACTCAAATGTCTCTATCGGCGGGGTATCATTCAGCCAGATCCGGGACCCGCGAGACAGCTATGAGCATTACCTGAAAGAAAACATAACAGGATTCCGGCGCGTGAAAAAAGCGGTCACCAAGTAACGCGTCGCCTTATCTGTCGGCGCTTTTTACCCAATAGACGTTGTAAAGGGTTCGACCGGTCTGCTTCAAAAAGCCGCGGATTTCCTCTTCCGTGGCTTTGTCTATAATATAGTACAGATAGGGGTCTAAGGGGTGTTCCGGTGAAGAGAGTTCTTCCAGCGTCATCGGACGGACATTCTTTGCGTTTTTTACCAGGTACTCCTTTTCCGAGGCGGTTATCGTTTTTAATGCCGTAACGCCCATATACGCGTCTTCTTTTTTCTTGTACTGTTCCCAATCGACCCCGATCTGAAAAAGGTTTTGAGAAAGGTACTTCGCGATTTGAAGATACTCGGTCGGCGGGACACTGCCGGTGAAACTGGAAAGCATTTTCAAGTCCGTCGAAAAGAAAGCGTTGGTGGGCGTTCCCCGCAGCAAAAAAATGGTGTAGAGGTCTTCGTAGGTGTAGACTTTTCCATTGAGGCTAAAATAGGTCTCGTACATATCAAAGTTGAAATGCCCGGTCAGATCCGGGTCGGGATAGATCTCTACGACCACATAGTGGTTGCGTAAAAAGTTCGACACGCGTTCCTCTGAAAGCACTTCCTGGCGCAGGAAGGCGCTAAAAACGCACTGCGGCTGTGAAACGATCAATAAGACTCCTTTATTCAGAATCCGGGCGCTTAAGAAAGCTTCGTCAAAACGATTGAACAGAACATATTCGGTATAAGAGACAGCGAGCGCCACCCCCAGGTTTACGATAAGGAAAATCATTACGGCTGTTCGTTTCACCTGTTCTATCACCTATCTAACCTTTCAAGAGTCGTCTGCGCGCCTTTAGCGCCGTATAAACCACGATAAACGTATAAGAATGACAGCAACATCACTCTCTTAGAAGAGTGAGCATACTGTTATGACGAAAATGGCCCGGAAATATTCATCGAAAAAACCGGCGCGAGCGCCGGTTTTTTTGCGTACGCGATTCCGTTCTGGCTACGCGTTCGTTAGCTTCGCGATCTCTGCGCGCAAACTTTCGACGATCTGCTCTCCAACGCGTACTTGCGCTTCGTTGGTCGAGGCGCCGATATGCGGCGTTCCAATCACGTGCGGATGGGCGATCAGTTTTTTTCGAAGGTCATCGGTCGGAGGCTCCACTTCGAAGACATCAAGGGCGGCTCCGGCAACCTTTCCGGACTCCAGGGCGTTCAGCAAAGCGCCTTCGTCGATAATCCCGCCGCGCGCGGCATGGATGATGGTGACGCCATCTTTCATGTGACTTAGCGCCGCTTCATTGATCATGTGCTTGGTCGCTTCCATTAACGGCGCATGGACCGTAATCACGTCGGAGGCTCTGTATAGCTCTTCAAGAGACACAAAGACCACATTTAGACCGCAGGCTTGAGGTTGCACGTCGGTGGCGATAATCTTGCAGTTGAAGGCCAACAGCCTCTTGGCGATTTCCCTACCGATCGCGCCGAAACCGATGATACCGACGGTTTTTCCATTGAGTTCGCACCCTTCGAGCGCTTTCTTTTCCCACTTTCCTTCCTTCAAACCGGCGGTTCCTCTTGGAATATACCGGAAAAGGGAGAGCATGAACCCGATAGCGAGCTCGGCGACGCTGATCGCATTGGCGCCCGGTGTGTTGATGACGGTAATGTTGCGCTCGCGGGCAGCTTTCATATCGACATTATCCAACCCGGTACCGGCTCGGGCGATGAGTTTGAGGTTGGTTCCGGCTTCTATGATCTCTTTGTTGGCTTTTGTCGCGCTTCTGACCACTAAGACGTGATAATCGGGAATGAGTTTTTTTAATTCTTCTTGATCATAATGCTTGGCAATAATCTCGGTATGCGGAATCTTCGCCATCTCTTCCATCGCGGAAGCATCCAGGGGGTCGTTTACCAATACTTTTACGGTCACGTTAGATTCCTTCCTTGAGGAAAACCTCTTCGGCCGCCTTCACTCCGACTCCGAGCGGCAGAGGATGACCCATCTCCGTGTGAGCCATTTCCAATGCGGATAAACCGACAATGACGTCAAACTTGCCCATATACCCCAAGTGGGCGACCCGGAATATCTTGCCTTTCAAATGGTCCTGCCCGCCCGCCATGGTTACGCCGTATTTGTCTCTCATCAGTTTAGTCAACTTGCCGGTATCCAACGGGGAAAAGACCGCGGTCGTTACGTTGCCGGGGCGTTTGGAGAGCAGGGAAAGGCCTAAGGCCCTTACTCCCGCTCGAGTGGCATCGGCGAGAATCTGATGGCGTTTCCATACGTTTTCAATGCCTTCTTTTTCTACCATATCGAGAGCGGCCTGCAGTTGGTAGATTTGGTTGACTCCCGGAGTCCACGGAGAATCCGGATAGCTTTCGTCGTAGTACTTCAGGCCAAAGTAATAATGTTTGGAACCGCACGCCTTCACTCTATCCCAGGCTTTGGCGCTCAGGGCGATCATCGCGAGTCCGGGAGGAAGCATCACGCCTTTCTGAAGGCCGGTGGCGACGATGTCGACGCCCCAATCATCCATTTTTAACGGTTCGTCTAACATCGCGCTGACAGCGTCGGTCACGAGTATGGCTTTGTAATGGCGAACGACTTCGGCGATCTCTTTTATTGGGTTGACGGTTCCGGTGGAGGTTTCGGAATGGGTCGCGAAAACGGCGACTGTATCGGGGTTTCTGTCGAGGGCTTCTTTGACTTGTTCCGGTCGGACGTAGTCGCCCCACTCGATCTTGATGAGGTCGATATTCGCGTCGTAGGCTTTACACAAGTCATCCCAGCGTTCTCCGAACTTTCCTCCGTCGATAACAATGACTTTATCTCCGGGGGCAACGGTGTTGACCACGGCAGTTTCCATGGCGCCAGTTCCCGACGCGACAAGACAATAGACCTTTTCTTTCGTCTGAAACAACATTTTCGCTTTTTCTAACGTCGACTCCATAATTGATACAAATTCAGGAGTCCGATGATGGATCGTATCTTTGGCTCCCGCGAGCAATACGTTGATCGGTACCGGCGTGGGTCCTGGCGCTAGAAGATAGTTCTTTTTAAACATAAAATCCCTCCTAAAGATGATCCCAAGGAAATGGTTATTTATGGGATTATAGCATTAAAAGATAAAAATCCTATTTCTGATGAACTTTTAAGCGGTTTTTGAAACGACTCGTAAAATAAAACCTGAGCGCTGTTTCCAGTTGATTCGGTTGATGCAAAATATTGCGCGCACACGCCATCGTCCGGCATCAAAACCTTTGCTAAAAGGATGATCCGCGAAAGCCGGGGAAACTGGCCTGATCCATTCCGCGCGTCCTATCCAATCCCAAGCCGTTTACATAGAAGGAACAACAACCAGAAGAGAACTTTTACATGACGCGAGGAGCCCTCTTGATTTTTTTTAAATTTAATGATAGAATCCGTGTGTTGTTTCCTGCGTAGCTCAATGGCAGAGCATGTGGCTGTTAACCACAGGGTTGGGGGTTCGAGCCCCTCCGCAGGAGCCAGAAGACCTCGCGAAAGCGAGGTTTTTTATTCGACCGCTTTGATCTCATCTGTGTTATAATCGGGAAAACAGTTCAGGAGGTTAATGATGAACGCTATGAAGATTATTCTGGACAGCACAGGAGACATTCCGTTCGCCTGGTTTGCCGAAAAAGACGTGGAGAACATCCCGTTGCATGTGATGTGGGAACAACCGAGCGAATCTGAAGACGACCGACGCGATAAAGAAGAGATCGAGCGTTTTTGGGAAAAGGTACAGTCTCGCCCCCTGCCCCCGAAAACCTCCCAACCAACGCCCGGCGAGTTTACCGCTCTCTTCAAGAAAGCCTTTGACGACGGGTATTCGGAGGTTTTGGCCTTATGCATCTCCTCCAAGATGTCCGGCACGTACAATAGCGCGGAGATTGCGGCGCGCGAGTTTCCCGATAAGGTTGAGATCGTCGATACCAAGTTGGCTTCGGCTGGGAATGCCTTGATCGCTCGGAGAGCGCGAGAACTGGCGGATCAAAAGGTTTCGGCCCGGAGGATCAAAGACATTCTGGACCGGGAGATTAAGGAACACCGTTTTGGCGCGTATTTTTACGTCTCCGACTTCGAATTCCTGAAAAAGGGCGGTCGGATCTCTCGTTTCGCGAGTTTTATCGGAAGCATGTTGAAGCTGAAGGTGGCTTTGCACATATCCGATGACGGGAATCTTTTGCCCTTCGCCAAAAACAAAGGGACCGAGAAAACGCAAGATTCTCTGATAAAAGCCGCGCTGAGCCTGTATCCCGAAAAGTCAAAGGTGAACCTGATCATGGTCTATACGACCTCAACAGAGGAGGCGCAGCTCTTGGGCGCCAAGCTGAAAGGGGTCTATCAGGTCGAAACCCTTCTTTACAGCCCGATGGGCAAGGTCATCTCTTCCCATGTTGGACCGTACGCAACGGGTTTTGGAATCGAAAGAATTCCCGAGTAGCCTCGCTTGCAATTTCCAAAAGACTATTGTATAATACACCCGCCGTTTCTCAACGACGGTCAGGGCTCTTAGCTCATCCGGTAGAGCTCCCGGCTCATAACCGGGCGGTGGTAGGTTCGAGTCCTACAGAGCCCACCACGCATCGGGGCGTGGCGCAGATGGAAGCGCGTCAGCATGGGGCGTTGAAGGCCGCTGGTTCGAATCCAGTCGCCCCGACCAAAAAAACCCTCCCCACGGAGGGTTTTTTTCTTTTTTAGCGCAGCCTATCTGGCCGATGTAAGCGAAATTCACGCGAGCGTAACGCCCCGGTTCTTGATCCCGTCTTTTCCTCTGACGGGTCGCTGTCTGTTCGGTAGTTCCACCCGGAATTCGGTTCTTCCGTTCGCGGAATTCCGCGCGGAAATAGTTCCGGAATGGAGCTCTACGATTTTTAAAGCGATCGATAGGCCTAACCCCACCCCTCCGGTGGCGCGGGTTCTCGAAGGGTCCACGCGGTAGAAACGCTCGAAGATTTTCTGAAGGGAAACTTCTGGAATCGGTTCTCCCGTATTGCTTAGCGTTAGTAAAACCTTTCGCTTGTCTCCGGAAACGGTTAGTTCGATGCGGATTTCTCCCCCGGAGGGGGTATACTTCACAGCATTATCCAGCAGTATCGAGACAAGGTGTGTGATCTTCTCTTCGTTTCCGGTGAACCGCAAGTCCGGCGCGACGGCGCTTTCGATCCGGATATGGTCCTCAAAGGCGACCGTTTCAAAGGGTAACACCACGCTCATCACCGCTTCGCTGAGGCCGAACTCAGAAAAACGGTCGCTTAGGAGGCTGTTTTCCGTCTTCGCCAGGTACAATAGGTCGCCGACAAGTTTGGACATTCTTTCGCTCTCCGCTTTGATATAGGCTAACCATTTGTGTTGAGAACGGACGGTTTCCGCCGGATTGGTTAACACGACATCGAGATTGGCGTTGAGTACCGACAGAGGGGTTCTCAGTTCATGAGAAGCATCTTCGACAAACTGCTTCTGCTTTTCCCA
>CAZMHO010000036.1:9514-16482 GCA_964566085.1 uncultured Thermotogaceae bacterium
GGCAGCCTTGACGGGTTTTAAGATCCAGGAGGACAGAAAGACGCTTGCGAGTAATAGCAACGCGCAACACCCCAAACCAAAGGCCAAGGAGATTCTGACCAGCGCAGTGAGCGTTTCTATCTCCTGCCGACGGTCTAAATATACGATTCTTGATCCGTAAGGATGGCGTATCCGCAAATAGCGAAACTCTCCTTGAGAGCTGCGCAGGATACCGCGATCCCTCGTGCCCGTTTGGCCGATGATTTCGGCGATAAACGCGGCGGACGGGGAGGCGCGAAAGTCGGAGAGGACCGATTCCACTAAGCCATTCGGATCCAATTGCACCAAAAAACTGTATCCTCCGTGACGCGCGTCCGGGATCGGCCGATCAGGAGGAATCTGTCCTGGGAAAGGCGTTTTGTTTTCGTAGAGCATCCGTTCCATGAACATCATCGATTCTCTTTCGGCGTTTTGAGACATAAAGTAGTAAACGCCTGAGAAGACGAGAGTCAGGAGGAGAGCGGCAACCGTCATCAGGATCAGTATGAATTGCCTTTGCAGTCTTTTAAACATCTTCTTGTCCCGCTTCTTCTGCCGGTTTCAAACAATAACCCGCGCTTCGGACGGTTTTGATCGCCGATTTCGATCCCACGTACGCCATTTTTTTCCGGAGAAAGGAGATATAGACCTCCACATTGTTATACTCCGTTAGCGCGTCGTATCCCCAGATCTTTTCTATGATCTCTTCTTTCGAAACCAGATTGCCCTTTCGCTGCATCAACAGCTGCAACACCTCGCATTCTTTTTTCGAAAGCGCGATCGCCTTTTTACCGCAACCAAGAGAGGCGTCCGAGAGCTGAAGGGAAAAGTCGCCGAAACGAAGCCGATCTTCGAACAAAAAATCGTTTTGCCGCCTGCCCAGCGCGCGTATTCTTGCGAGCAGCTCCTCAGTGGAAAAGGGTTTGGTCAGGTAGTCATCCGCCCCTTGGTCCAACCCGAGCACTTTATCGGCGGTGTCATCCTTGGCGGACAGCATCAAAACCGGCGTCGCGATTCTCTCCTGCCGCAAACTTTTAAGAATGGCGTAACCATCAAGCTTTGGGAGCATGATATCCAAGATGATGACATCGTAGATGCCCGATAGGGCCCGATCTAAACCGGTCAAACCGTCGCGGGCCGTATCAACGGTATACTGTCGTTTGCTCAGGATTTCGGATAAGGCTTCCGCCAAACGAACCTCGTCTTCCACAATCAAAATCCGCATACTCTCACCCCGATGGAGTATAACTCAAAAACCTTGAAAGAAGATGTAAGAATTCCCGTTTTTACTTCAGCCTCCTTCAAGTTACTCGTGATAGGATCGCTTCGAGATGGCAATCAGGAGGAGGAAAACCAATGGAAAATCTCGCTTATCGGCATGAGTACAAGTATTTAATAAACTTATCGGACACCATCGAACTGAAAAAACGCCTGGAAGTATGCATGGAAAGGGACGTTCACTCGAACACCGACGGCTTGTACCTCGTCAAGAGCCTCTATTTCGACACTCTCTACGACAAAGCCCTGAAAGAGAAGATCAATGGCGTGGAGCCCCGGGAAAAGTTTCGCGTCCGAACGTACAACAACGACAGTTCCTTTATCCGATTGGAAAAAAAAGGGAAAGTCAAAGGACTTGCCACCAAGGTTTCAGAAAGGATCTCCAAAGAAACCTGCGAAACTTTGCTAAGAGGGCGCTTAACCGAAGGGCTTCGGGGTTATCCGGCTCTTTTGACGGAACTGCGGGCGAAGATGGGGTACGAGACGCTGCGGCCGAGGACCATCGTGACGTATTCACGAGAAGCTTTTGTTTATGAACCTGGGAACATTCGCGTGAACTTGGATCGGGATATTCGATCTCGGCGTTATACGGACAGCTTTTTCGAGAATGACCCGGAGGGGATACCGGTCGCAAACGGGGACTTAGTCGTGCTTGAAGTCAAGTATGGCGCCTTTTTCCCCGATTTTATCGCCGATTTGGTGAAAGTCAGGGATAGAATGAATACCTCGGTTTCGAAGTATGTCGCTTGCCGGTTTTTTGCATAAAGAGCCGTAACCGTTTTTCGATGCCTGTGAAGGAAAATCGATCGGAATACTGTCAATGGAAAAAAAGGGGAGGAATGCTATGAATTTTCAAGATTTGTTTCGATCCAGTTTTTTAGAAAATATCACTTCTTTTTCGACACTCGACTCGCTGTTAGCGATGGCTATCGCATTGGGAATCGGTATCTTTATTTTCGTCGTCTATCGGAAAACGTTTTCCGGCGTGATGTATTCCGCGAGCTTCGGCATCTCTCTGGTCGCGATGACGCTGATTACGACGCTCATCATCCTGGCCGTGACTTCGAACATCATCTTATCGTTGGGAATGGTCGGCGCGCTTTCCATCGTTCGGTTTCGGACCGCGATCAAGGATCCGCTGGACATTGCGTTCCTGTTCTGGTCGCTCGCGACGGGCATTATCTTAGGCGCCGGCCTGTTGCCGCTCGCCGTATTCGGTTCGATCTTCATCGGCGTCGTTCTCGTCCTTTTTGCCAACCGGAAAACGACCGACATGCCCTATATGCTGATCGTCCGTTGTTCTGACGATCAGGCGGAGAAGACGGCCAGACAATATATCGCAAATAAAGTGAAAAAGGGATCGGTGAAGTCCAAAACCGTCACGGTCGATTCCGGAGTCGAACTCGCGATGGAAGTGCGTCTGAGAGACGGCGCCACTGACTTTTTGAATGAGATGACGAAACAGCCCGGAATAAAGGATGCGGTTTTGGTTAGCTACAACGGAGAGTACATGGCCTAGCGTTTGAAAGGAGGAAGAGAAGATGGTCAGGAAGCGCGGTGTGAAGTTTTTCTTGCTTTTCGGTCAAGCGTTGTTGCTATGCGGTTTCGCGATGGCGGCCATCGTCTTCACGGCATTCGGATCCGGTCGGGGCGCAGCCTATGCCGATGAATACGCCGATTTCCTGTTCTCGGGAGACGCGCCTCTCTCCGTCGAGATCATCGTTGATGAGGAAGATTGGGATGGGATGCTTGAGAACGCGCGGCAGGAAGCGTATATCCCTTGCGAAATCATCCTCAATGGGAAATCCGTTCGCTGGGCGGGAATAAGGCCGAAAGGCAATTCCAGCTTGAATATGGTCCTTTCGGACGAGGAGAGCGATCGGTTCAGCTTTAAAATCGAATTCGACCACTATATCGAAGGGCAAACCTTTTTGGGGCTCGATAAGTTGGCCTTGAACAACGTTCTCGGCGACGCCGCTTACATGAAAGAGTATCTATCGTACGCTCTGATGGAAGAGATGGGGGTTCCGACCCCGTTGTTCCAATACGCGGAAATACGGGTGAACGGAGCGCCGTGGGGTTTCTATCTGGCGGTGGAAGCATTGGAAGACGCGTTTACGGATAGAGTCTATGGGGAAGAACACGGAATCCTTTATAAACCGGAGAAGACAGGCGGTTTCGGAGGCGAAATCGGAAAAGAACCGAGCCAGGCGAGCGCCCCCTTTGGGGTCAATCAAAAAACGGGTGGTTCTTCAAACAACGGCGCGGATCTCGCTTACATCGACGATAATCCCGGTAGCTATTCGGCGATCTTTGATAATGCCATAGGGGACGTAACCGAATCAGATCAGCTACGCCTCATTTTGACGTTAAAGAACATCAGCCTGGGAACCGGCTTGGAATCCTCGATCAATTTGGAGGAGACGCTGGCCTACTTCGCGGTGAACACCGCTCTCGTGAACCTGGATAGTTATCAGAGCAATATGTGCCATAACTACTATCTCTACGAAGAGGCGGGGATGATATCGATCCTGCCATGGGATTACAACCTGAGTTTCGCGGGATTCGAAGTGAACGACACAAAATCGGCCGTCAATTTCCCGATCGATACCCCCGTTTCGGGCGTTAGCCTATCCGAACGGCCCTTACTCGCTCCGCTTTTGGCCAATCCCACGACTCTCGAAATCTACCACCGCTATCTCGAGAAAATCGCGGAGTATTTCGAAAGTGGCCGGTTTTCGGAGAGTGTCGATGCCTTGGACGCTCTCATCGGAGACACCGTCAAGGACGATCCCAGCGCCTTTTACACCTACGAGGCCTATACGACGGCGGTCACGATGCTGAAGCGATACGGCCTGTACCGGGCTCAAAGCATCCGGGGACAGTTGTCCGGAACGATCCCCTCGACGACGGAATCGCAGGCATCCAATCCCGACGCGCTCCTGAACCCAACAGACTTGAATATCCGAACAATGGGCACGAATCGCATCGGCGGAGTATCCGGGTTGAACCCGGATCAAAGTCCCGGAAACAGGCCCTTCCCGGGCAATCCCGACTTTCCCGGTCCTCAGGAAGGCGGATCGATAATCGATGGAGAGACCATGCGGAAAGCGCAATCTCTATTGCAGAGCCAAAACGGAGAGATAACCGAAATGATTAGGCTTCAGCTGATCGAATTGGGCCTGGCCGATGAACAGATCGCTCTCTTGAGCGCCTTCGGCGGCAGAAGACCCGACAGGCCGATGATGAACCCGGTCGAAACCGGTCAGGAGCCCCTCGAACCTTCGGATAGTCCCATCGCGGGATCGGTGGCTTATTGGGCGGGGCAACCGGTTCTTGCGACTTTCTTCGCCAGCCTCGGTTGTCTGGTTCTCTCTATCGTTGTTATGAAACGGGTTCGGCGGAGAAAGCCCATGCCGTTAACATAAAGCGTTATCGCGGTTAGGCGCGCGGGATCGAGCGCGCCTTTTCAGGTTCGCTCGGGCAAAGATACCAATCGCGTCTTGGCTCAGATACGGTCTGCCGGGTTCGCATGGTAAAATAAATGGTGATATCCGGACGATTCGCGGAGGTATGGATGAAAACGAAACAACCGATGAAGGCGCTCGTCCTGTCGGGGGGCGGCGCGAAGGGAGCGGCCCACCTCGGGGCTCTCATCGAGTTGGAACAGTTGAATCTGCAATGGGACCTGATCGTGGGCACGAGTATCGGGGCGATGGTTGCGGCCGGGTACGCTCTGACGCTTCGAACTCAGACGATGCGGCTCTACGCCCAGAGGATGAACCGAACCGTACCGGTGAACATTAAGAACCCGAAACGGATTCCGCCTCTTTTGGCGTGTTGGTTCACCAATACTTTTCAAAGCCTTTTTCCGCGCTGGCTCTTTTTCAAGGTGGTTGAACGGGCGTTTGGGGATAGAACCTTCAACGATACGAAGATTCCTCTGCTTGTTACCGCCTGCAATATCGATAAACGTTGTATTGAAGTCTTTCGGGAAGGTCCCCTAATCACATCCTTGTTGGCCAGTATGGCGATTCCGGGTGTGTTTCCTCCGGTTCGTATTGGGGCAAATGCGTACTGCGACGGAGGCGTTTTGGAAAACCTTCCGATACGGACCGCCTTAAAGGCCGGGGCGGATCGGATCCTCGCCTTCCATATCGTTTCGAGGCCTGTAGCGGAAAAGTCGTCCTTTGCCTCGAGCTCCACAGGATTACTCCTTAGAACGGATGCCGTTCGCGAAAAATGGCAAGACCGTTTGACAGATACAGCTCACGCGAAGATCATCGAATTCGATACGACCGGATACGGAGCGATGGACTTTCGTGATACCTCGGAACTGATCAATATAGGGCGAGAAGCGATCCGGCGGAGACGGGAAGAGATTGTGGGGTGGCTGTCGTGATCGTATCCGTTGGGGCTTACTACGGTTACCGGTACGAGCAGGCAGCTTGGGAGGTTTTGGAACCCATCGTCGATCGCGCTTCCCGGATAATTGCAAACGGCTTCTTTCCGATGCTGTTAGCCGCTCGGTTTTTGAAACAGTATGATTTCCCGAGTTTGGTTTTCGCTTCGTTGAGCAAAGAAATCCGGACTTTGGCGCAAGACACTCGGTTTCCGTTTCGTGTCTGGAATTGTTATCGATTGATGAAGCGAACGTCGATTATCGAAGACTTTGAGGAGCGGACGGCGAATGCCATTCGTAAATCGGGTATCTCCGAAGGGGTATGGCGTCTCCCTCTGGAGCGGCCGTTGTGGGTCGAACTTTACCGTGTCGACACGGGCGAGGTCTTCCTGCAGGCCGTTGGCACGCTGTATGAGTCGGTAGCGGTTTCGCTGCTTCATCCGGGGTTGGCGACTTCCAAAGAAGGGGTCTATAATTCGATGTATCTCACCCCTTTCCCCTGTTTGTCTCTGCTTGATGAAGTGAGTCAAGAAGTGACCTTCTTCTCGAGCCCGTTTGGTTACCGTCATACCAGACCGATCGCCCGATATCTGAAAACCCTTCAGTTTATCAGAAGCGAAGACCTTTGCCGAAGAGCGGTCGATCACCTCTCGCGCCATAATACTGTTATGGAGATCGAGCTATAAATCGGGACTTAAGATTGAAGAAATCGTAGCAGGGGATTTAAAGAAAGCACGACGGACGAAAAAAGAGCATCTGGCTGCTCCTTCCCGAACAAAAGCCGGACGCTCCCATACGCGCCAGTCCTTAAAGTTGGTTTAGGTATCGTCGAAGATTGACGGCGGTTTATGCAAAGGATGGACTCTTTCAAGATCCCTCTTTCGCGAACGCAACCTGTTGGAAAGCCTCATGATAAGTGCTATAATACTTGCCGATTCTTGTTTCTGAGTTCACTCGCTTATCGTTCACCCGAATGCGTTTTCCGTTTTCGGGTCGAAACGGAAAGGAAAGCCTACGCTGATGTCATCGATTCTTTTACTCCTGGTTACGGTCATCGCCTATAGTGTCGCCTATCACACCTACGGGAAATGGATCGGAAGGAAAATATTGCAGTTGACTTCGATCAATAAAACGCCTGCAAGGAGTCTCCACGACGCGATCGATTTCGTGCCGACGTCGAAGGGGATCCTTTTTGGCCATCATTTCACCACGATTGCGGGAACGGGTCCGATTGTCGGACCCGCGATTGCGGTGATCTGGGGTTGGGGAC
>CAZMHO010000036.1:16492-16928 GCA_964566085.1 uncultured Thermotogaceae bacterium
CTATGGGTTTTGCTTGGACCGATCTTCGCAGGCGCCGTTCACGATATGATGAGTCTGGTTATTTCCTCCCGCCATAACGGGCAAACCGTCGGTGAGCTGTCGAGCGGGTTAATCAGCCCGCGAGTGGGCTTTTTCTTCCAAATACTAGTCCAGATGCTTCTTTGGATTTTTGTGGCAGTACTCGCGATTGTGATCGCTCTGCTCTTTGACATGTATCCGCGAAGCGTTCTGCCAATTTGGGCGGAAATCCCGATTGCCTTATGGGCCGGACATAGTCTTTACCAAAAAAAGCGAAGCGTTTTGTTTACTTCTTTAGTCGCGGTTGGTCTTATGTATCTCGCAGTCTTTTTGGGGATCAGTTTTCCGATAACGCTTCCGGCGTTCGGCCCGTTTTCTGCGGCAGTGTCCTGGATGGCGATCCTCATGGTCTACGGTT
>CAZMHO010000036.1:17023-17420 GCA_964566085.1 uncultured Thermotogaceae bacterium
ATTTTGCTTCTATCATGCCGGTTCAAAAGTTGTTGCAGCCAAGAGACTACATCAACGCGCATGAACTGTGGATCGCGATGATTCTTCTCGTCGCCGGAATCATCGTGGGAAATCCCGAGGTCTCGGCCCCTTTCTTCCAGCAAGCTCCCGGCGCGCCTCATCTGGTGCCATCTCTTTTCATCATCATCGCTTGCGGCGCGATCAGCGGGTTTCACGCCATCACTTCCTCCGGTACCACGGTCCGGCAACTGGAGAATGAGGAAGACGCGCTGTTTATTGGTTACGGGGGTATGCTGATGGAGGGGATTCTGGCTTTGGTGGTCGTTTTGGCGATTACCGCGGGCTTGACGATGGAAGGAGACCGGGAGGGGTTCTTACGATTCTACCGTAGTTGGGA
>CAZMHO010000036.1:17430-17800 GCA_964566085.1 uncultured Thermotogaceae bacterium
CCGCTTATGGCATGCCCAAAGCGCTCGGCCGCAATATCATCACTGTCTTTATCGTTTCCTTTGCCAGCACTTCTTTCGACTCCGCGATTCGCTTGCAGCGATTCGGATTGAAAGAGATTCTGCAAAAGGTGCCGGCTTTGCGAGAAAAGCGCTGGGTAAATACCCGTTTCACCCTTTCTTTGATTGTTATCGTGGCAGCGATTGGCCTATGTATGATCACGCGTGACGGAAAAGGCGCACTTCTATTATGGCCTGCCTTTGGGGCGATCAATCAATTGTTGGCGGCCTTGAGCCTGGTCGTCGCAACCGTATACCTGATCAAGCAAAAGACCCATTTTTTGGTTACCGCGATACCCATGGCCTTTATGCT
>CAZMHO010000036.1:17829-18059 GCA_964566085.1 uncultured Thermotogaceae bacterium
GGGCGGCTATATAGAGAAAAAAGAGATGCCTTTGCTGATCATTACTGGCGTGACTTTGGCTTTATCCACCTGGATGGTTGTGGAAACCGCGGCCGTTCTCATCAAGAGTTACCTCCGACGCAATCTTCCGTAACTGGAATATCCAATAAATGTGAAGGGGCCCAGCCCTCAGACCGGAACCCCCTATTTTGTTCTATTTAAGATACCGGTCGAACCATTCCTTAATTTCC
>CAZMHO010000037.1:0-7539 GCA_964566085.1 uncultured Thermotogaceae bacterium
CCATATACCCATCCCGGGCAATGTACTCTTCTATAACCAGAGGATCGATAAGGCCCACATTCCGGAGAACGATGCGGGTTTCTCTCGTTTTCGCCTCCTCTTTCCGTTGAATCTTTTTGATGATCTCTTCGTCGATCATCAAGGCAGATATCGCTCTTCCCTTCAAGAGATGTTCGGAAACGATCTTTTCCACATCTTCCTTCGAACGGACCTCGTAGTAGACTCCATCCGGGAAAATAGACACGAGAACCCCTTCGCGATAGATCCCGAGCGAACCCGTTTCGAGAACTTCCACCATCGAAGAGAGGTTGTACTGTTCGACTAACTCATGGAATAACTCTTTATAATAGCGAGCCCCTTTTAGAACACTGCCGGAGTCAACGGACACCAAGACGGTTTGGGTTTTCACGATTCCGCCCTCCCTTTCTCGCGATAGTCGGCTATGATTTCGATTGCGCGCTCAGGAGTCAGGTTTCCATAGAATTGGTCATTGATCATCATCACCGGTCCAACTCCGCACAAACCAAGGCACCCCGTTTTTTCCAGGGTGAACAGACCGTCTTCGGTGGTTCCTCCGAAACCTGTCTTCAGTTCCTTAAAAAGGGTGTCGATGATCTTCGAGCCTCCCGTAACGTGGCACGGTAAGCTGTTGCAGACGCGTATGACGAATCTTCCGCGTTTTTCTGTCGAAAACATCGTGTAAAAGGTAAGCACCTCGTATACTTTCGACATCGGCACGTTCAATCTTTCCGCTACGATTTCCGCCGCTTCGGAGGGGACGAAATTCTGATATACTTCCTGCACTCTATGTAAGCAGTTGATAAGGATATCGCCTTCTTCCAGGCTTTGCTCCTTTTTGACTGCCTCGATGATATCTCTCACTTTTTCCAATGTCTGATCAACGACCACGGTACACCTCCCTGAAATGCTTTTATCGTGTTCTTCGCCTCTCTGTCGACTGGTGAAAAGGCGGCTCTTATATCGGTGTAATTTTGCTGATCGCTCCGAACCGGCAAACCTCGATACAGCTTCCGCAACGCGTGCACATCTCGGGATCGATTGTATGCGGTTTCTTGATCGCCCCGCTAATCGCAGAAACGGGACAAACCTTTGCGCAAGCGGTGCATCCGACGCATTTCGTCTCGTTGATATGATATCGGATAAGCGGCCGACACACCTTTGCGGGACATCGTTTCTCCTTTATATGCGCTTCATACTCATCCTTAAAATAGCGTATCGTAGAGAGAACAGGCTGCGGAGAGCTTTGCCCGAGACCGCACAGCGAAGAATCGATGATCGACTGCCCCAGGGTTTCCAATTTCTCGATATCGCCTTCTTCCCCTTCACCGCTTGTGATTCGTTCAAGAATTTCGTACATCACGCGGTTACCCTCTCGGCACGGGGTGCATTTCCCGCATGACTCGTCGACGGAAAACTCCAAAAAGAACTTCGCGACGTCCACCATACACGTATCTTCGTCCATAAAGACCATTCCGCCCGATCCCATCATCGTGCCGATGGTTTTCAGGGTTTCATAGTCGATCGGCATGTCCAGATGTTCGGCCGGGATGCATCCCCCGCTGGGGCCTCCCGTTTGAACCGCCTTAAAGGTTTTGTTGTTCGGGATGCCGCCACCGATATCGTAGACGATCTCTCTTAATGTAATGCCGATCGGAACCTCCACCAATCCGGTGTTTTTAATCTTTCCGGCCAAGCAAAAGACCTTTGTTCCTTTGCTTCTTTCCGTTCCGATACTGGCAAACCATTCCGGGCCTTTCAGGATGATTGTCGGGATGTTGGCGTACGTTTCCACGTTATTGTTCAAAGTGGGTTTATTCCAGACGCCTTTTTGAGCCGGGAACGGCGGTTTAACTCGCGGCTGACCCCGTTTGCCTTCCACGCTCTCTATAAGCGCCGTTTCCTCTCCGCAAACGAAGGCTCCGGCTCCCATCCGTATCTCGAGATCGAAAGAGAAACCGCTGCCCATGATGTTTTCTCCAAACAATCCATACTCTTTCGCCTGTTTGATCCCCTCTTTCAAGCGTTCGATCGCCAGGGGGTATTCGGCACGGATGTAGATATACCCCTTCTGCGCCCCAACGGCGTAGCCGGCGATGACCATCGCCTCCAAGACGCTATGGGGATCGCCTTCCAGGATCGATCGGTCCATAAAGGCTCCGGGATCCCCTTCGTCCGCATTGCACAATACGTACTTTTCATTTCCCGGGACCTTTCTCGCCAGCTCCCACTTCAAACCGGTGGGGAATCCGGCGCCTCCTCTGCCGCGCAGGCCGCTTCTTTTTATCGTATCGATCACTTGTTCAGGCGTCATCTCCTGCAGGACTTTCTGAAGCGCGAAGTACCCGTCTCGGGCAATATACTCATCGATGCTCATTGGGTTGATCGCGCCCATATTGCGGGTGGCGATTTTCACTTGTTTCGTGAAGAACGGGTGGTCGTCGTAGGCGCTCGTAATTTTTACTTTTGTGCTCGGGTTCTCGAAAAGTTTGCTTTCTACGACCCGCCCTTTGAGCAAGTGCTCGGAAACGATCAGTTCCATATCGGAGGGTATCAGCTTCTGGTAAAAAACGCCCTCCGGGTAAAGGATCATCAAAGGGCCGGCGTCACACATTCCCATACACCCGGTCTCGACGACCTTCACGACGTCTTGTAAAGCGTATTTTTCGAGTGTGGTCCGTAAAGCGGTCAGGCAGCTTTCTTCACCAGAAGAAATACAAGCGCCTCCGGCGCATAAGAGTATGGTATTCGTCGCGGCTCTTGCCTCCGCCTGGGGGGCAATGACTTCGTTAGGAATCGAAGTTTTTTCACCTGTACTCATCTATATTTCTCCTTTTTTGACCATCAAATCGCTGACGACCTTCCCGCCAAGGATATGTTGTTGCACGATTCTTTTGGCTTGTTCGGGGGTCACATGCCCGTAGACGATCGGCGATTGTCCCTCCATGTGCACCTCAACCGTCGGCTCAACTTCACATAAGCCCATGCATCCCGACTGAACCACCGAAAGGTCGTCGATCTTCTTTTCGGTCAACTCGTTGACGATGGCTTGCAAGGTGTCCTTGGCGCCGGCCGCGATGCCGCAGGTTCCCATCGCCACAACGATCTTTCCCTTTTTTTCGGTGTCTCTCATTTGGAGATCTTTAAGAGATTTTTCCTTGATCTTCATTAATTCTTCAAGACTTTTTACTTTTGCCATAGTTCTGATCACCCCCGGTATTTTTTCAAAATCTTCGGTACTTCATCCGGCGTCACACGACCAAAGAAATCTTTCTCCCCGATGAGAACGACGGGAGCCATGCTGCATGCGCCCAGGCATCTCACTTCATGAATCGAAAACCGTCCGTCCGGCGTCACTTCTTCGACATCGACCTTAAGCTCTTCTTTCAAGCGGTCCAGCACTCTGTCTGCCCCTTTTACGTAGCAAGCGGTTCCCAGGCACACTTTAATCTGATTTTGCCCCCTGGGGTTCATCGTAAAATAGTGATAGAAGGTCACAACGCCGTAAACCGTACTTTCTGGGATTTCCAACCGTTTGGCTATGAAAGACTGAACTTCAGAAGGGAGAAAACCGAAAAGACTCTGCGCTTTATGCAAAACCTCTATCAATACGCCCGGCCGCTGTCGATTCTGCTCGATAAACGCGTCCAGCTCCTGATAGAGGGTTTCATGTCTGGCGCACTCCGTGCAATTTTCTGTTGCTGACAATGAAAACACCTCCGTTTGATCCTGATGACGATGATTTCGCGTATTTTTCAACCGTAATTATATCACAACGACTATAAAAATCAACGGAAAAAGGCCGCAGCATTGAAAGGCTGTTGACGCTGCGAATCAACCAAACGGCTTCGGAAAGCATGCCCCAAAAGGGAAAAACCGAAAATCCATCCGGTTAAACCATCACGCTTTTGCCTCTATTTCGTTTCTCCGATTCGCGTAATCGAATGTACGTTGTTATGATATAATCTCCCCCAGACCAAATAATAAACGAATCCGGGAGGTAGATTTATGCAAATCAATGCTTTCATAGACGGGAAGCCGTTTTCTTTCGAGCGCCCGATGACGGTACTGGAGGCATGTAAAGAAGTCGGAATAGAAATCCCCACTATTTGTTACCATCCATCGGTCAAAAGCATCGGCGCCTGTCGTATGTGTGTCGTTGAAGTGGAGGGTTTCCGCGGCCTTCAGGCCGCTTGCACACTTCCGTTATCAGACGGTATGAAGGTTAAGACGCATTCCCAGCGTATCGCTTCTTCGCGGAAGATGAACATCGAACTATTGCTCTCGAGGCATCCGAACGTTTGTATGACCTGCGAATCGAACGGTAACTGCAAACTTCAGACGCTCGCCTATGAATATGGTGTCGAAGAACCTGCTTACGGGGTACAGCTTCGAGGGTTAGAGCCGGACGATTCAAGTCTCTTCCTCTATCGGGATTTGAATAAGTGCGTCCAATGTCAATTGTGTGTTCGCGTTTGCGACGAAGTGCAGAACATGTCCGTCTATTCGATGGCGTATCGCGGGTATGAAAGCCTTCCTGAACCCCCTTTCGGAAATCCTTTGGGCACATCCGACTGCGTTTCGTGCGGCCAATGCGCGTCGATCTGTCCGGTCGGAGCGATCGTGGAAAAACCGAGTATGGGAAAGGCTCGCTGGTGGGACCTGAAGTCGGTGAAAACGACCTGCACCTACTGCGGCGTGGGATGTCAGCTTGATCTCTATTATAACCAGAAAAACAACGAGATCGTGAAGGTGATGCCTTCCGAAGAGAATCCGGAAGTGAACGACGGAATCGCCACCTGCGTGAAAGGCAAGTTCGGATTTGAGTTCGCCAATCATCCCGACCGATTAAAAAAACCGCTCATTCGAAGAGAGAACGGTTTCGTCGAAGTCGAATGGGCAGAAGCGTTAGATTACACGGCGGACCGAATGAAAGGAATATTGCAACAGTACGGTCCCGACGCATTCGGGCTACTCGCTTCGGCGCGATGCACCAATGAAGAGAATTATCTGCTTCAGAAACTGAGCCGTGCCGTTCTGAAAACCAATAACGTGGATCACTGCGCCCGGTTATGCCACGCATCCACCGTCGCCGGTTTGGCGATGAGTTTTGGCAGTGGCGCTATGACCAATAACTTATTGGATATTCTCCAAGCCGACGTCATCCTTCTGACCGGGAGCAATCCTACCGAAAACCATCCGGTCTATGGATCCCGCATTAAAAAGGCAATCCGGCAGAACGGGACGAAGCTTATTGTCGCAGACCCGCGAAAGACGGAACTGGTTGATTACGCCTCCGTCTGGCTGAATCAAAAACCGGGTACCGATGTTGCGTTGTTTAACGGCCTGCTTCATATCATCGTAGCCGAAAATTTAGCGGATGAGGCCTTCATCGCCGAGCGCACTGAAAATTGGGAAGAGATGAAGGTAAGTCTAAAAGCCTTTGATCCCAAAACCGTTTCAGAAATCACTGGCGTCCCGATCGATCTTCTGCATAAAGCAGCTCGATTATACGGAGAGGCCGATAAAGCGGCGATCATTTACGCAATGGGCATAACGCAGCATGTGTGCGGCACTCACAATGTCATTTCCCTCGCGAATCTCGCGATGGCGACCGGCAATCTGGGACGGCCCGGGACGGGAGTAAACCCGCTCCGCGGTCAAAATAACGTTCAGGGCGCTTGCGACGTCGGAGCGCTTCCAAACGTCTACACAGGATACCAGAAGGTCAGCGACCCGGCCATTCAGAAGAAGTTCGAAGAGTTCTGGAATGTCAGCGGTTTACCGTCTTCTGTGGGTTTACCCGTAACCGAGATGATCGGAAATCCCAAAATCAAAGCCATGGTCATTATGGGCGAAAACCCCGCGCTATCGGATCCTGACTCTCAACACGTGGAGAAATCTTTAGCCGAACTCGAATTTTTTGTCGACATCGATCTATTTATGAATGAGTCGAACGCTTACGCCGACGTCATTCTTCCGGCAGCCAGCGCCTACGAAAAAGAGGGTACCTTCACGAATACCGAAAGAAGGGTGCAGAGAGTTCGGAAGGTGATCGAACCGATCGGAGACAGCAAACCGGACTGGTGGATCGTGCAGGAAATCTCAAAACGGTTGGGATACGCGATGCATTACGACAGCGCCGAAGAGATTATGAACGAGATTCGACGCTGCACGCCGATCTATGCCGGCATCTCCTACAAAAAGATGCAGGAGAGAGGCGTCCAATGGCCTTGCAGAACGGAGGACGATCCTGGCACTTCGATCCTGCATACGCAAAAATTCTCGCATCCGGATGGAAAAGGGAAGTTCACCCCGATGACCTATAAGGATCCCCCTGAGACTCCGGACGGCGAATTCCCGTTCTATCTGTCTACAGGTCGCATCTTGTACCATTATCATACGGGCACCATGACCCGAAGAGTACAAGCGATCGATGAGAAGGAACCGGAAGTGAGAATTGAAATCAACCCGTCGGACGCCCTCACGTTGGGGGTAAAAGCCGACGACTGGGTCAGTTTAACGAGCAGAAGAGGCAAAATCGAAGGAAAGGTCCGCGTTACCGAACGGTCCGTTCCTGGTTTGGTCTTCGTCCCCTTCCATTTCGCCGAATCCAGAGCGAACGTTCTGACGTCCGGCGAGTTTTTGGATCCGATCGCGAAGATTCCCTCTTTCAAGGTCAGCACCGTGAAAATACAAAAGATCGATCATAAAACAGCGGAGGTGTAGGAAAGTACTATGAGTGTCAAACCAGCGGAAGTATTTGAGAACTACTGTTGTACAACGTCTCTGGCGAAAACCCAGATGACCCCGATGAAATTGTTTCTCTTGGGAATCCTGGCAGGTGTGTATATTGGATTCGGAGCGATCTTCGCCACGACAGCGATGACGGGCGTTGCCGTTTTCGGGCTCCAAAAAGCACTCGGCGGTCTCGTCTTCAGCGTCGGACTGATTTTGGTTGTCGTTGCCGGAGCCGAGCTTTTCACCGGAAACGTTCTTTTGCTCATTCCCTTGATGGAAAAAAAGGTCAAAGCGGATGGTTTTTTCAAGAACTGGACCATCGTCTTCATCGCCAACTTTATCGGTTCGTTGCTTTTGGCGGGGATTTTCCTCGGAACGGAGCTTTGGCGTTCCGGAAACACTCTCTCTGCCGTCGGAGAACAGGCGCTGACAATCGCCAATGCGAAAGCCGGTTTGACCTGGGGACAGGCCTTCTTCCGCGGGATGCTTTGCAATATTTTGGTCGACCTTGCGGTCATTATGACGATGGCGGCTAAAAGCACCTCCGGGAAAATTATGGCCATCATCTTCCCAATCTCCGCGTTCGTCGCCTGCGGGTTTGAACACTCGATCGCCAACATGTATTTCATTCCTACCGGGCTGTTTATCAAAGGCGCGGCCGCGGCAGACGCCGTGGCGAAGTTCTCGAACCTCAACTGGGGCAATTTCTTTATGAACAACCTCATTCCGGTTACGTTAGGGAATATCGTCGGACCATTCTTATTCCTCTGCATCCCCTAT
>CAZMHO010000037.1:7549-8106 GCA_964566085.1 uncultured Thermotogaceae bacterium
TATTTCCTCGTTTTCAGGAAAAAGTCCGTCTAAACATCAAGCATTAGGAAACGACCGCTTTGGCTCCTCTCTGATCGTAGACCGGATGGTTTTCGGTCTTCGAGAACGGCCGAAGCGGTTTTTTTTGACTTGTTGAGGCATGCGAAGGCAGAACAAAACGGGCAAGGTGTTTTTTATGAGCGAAGAGAAAAGAAATCCATTGATCATTTTGACGGGAGGGGTGTCTCGTCGAATGAACTACGTATTTAAGGGATCCTTAAAAATAGAAGGCATCTCCTTCCTGGAACTCCTTGTAAAAAACTTAAGCCCTCTGTTCGGCGAAACGATACTCGTCGGTTCCCAACAAGAACTCGAATCTTTTCAGTCGGACAGACAGTTGGCCTTAGCCCCTGACCGTTACTCCGGGATCGGTCCGTTTGCTGGGATTTTAACCGCCTTCGAGTTAACGGGCACCGATGAAATCTTCGTTTGCCCTTGCGATAGCCCTTTCCTATCCGCTGCCGCCGTTCGTGAATTGGAAGAAGCCCGCGGCGGATTCGACGTCGAAATCGCCATAC
>CAZMHO010000037.1:8116-17704 GCA_964566085.1 uncultured Thermotogaceae bacterium
CTCGGGCGCGATGATCGCCATACCCATATCCGAAAACCGCTTCTACCCACTAATCGGGTTCTATAACCGATCGGTCGTTCCTCACATTCATCATCTTATCGAACAAGGGCAAAACGCCATCCGTTTTCTCTTTCGGCAGTGTCCAACATTGATGGTCCACTTCCGCGATCCCGCTCCGTTTCTGAATATCAACACATGGCGTGAATACGAAACCCTCCTTCGGGAGTCGCGCTCTTTTTCTAAGGAAAGCTGGAGAAACGCTGAAACCACAGGATGACCGTCCACCTCTTTTCCGGTTCCGGGATCGTTTGGCTCTCGCGTAGAGTTCCTAACAGCACAGCTGGCATGCTGGGAACCGGTTTTTAATCCCTCGATCGCCAGAGGATTAGCGGAAGAGCAGTATAGGGAAAACGAGCGTCCGAAGAAGATAATAGTGATATAATCAAGTACCGGTGAAGGAATTCCGATTCATCGGAATTCAACACTCTTAGAAAGGCGCGGGATTCATGATCGATTCGCCGCTCCGTTATCGCCTGCGGTTTATTTTTGAAAACTTTCTATTCATAGGCTTTCTAATCACCCTTTTCTCGGGGATGCTTTTTGCTGCCGACGCGACTTCCTATCGTCTGCTCTATGTCGACTCCTATCGTCCGGGCAACCGTTGGTCAGACGATCTGCGAGAAGGTCTGCGAGAAGGGTTGAAAGAAGAACTGGGCGACCTTTTCTCTTTGTTTATCGAGTATCTGGATGCCGAACATTTCGGTGAGGCGCTAAAAGGAAGACTTGGCGAGCAGACCCTTTCTCTTTGGGAGGAAAAGTACGGTCGTACCCCGCCGGATCTGATTCTTGTCTCCGACCAAGATGGGTATGATCTCCTCAAGAGAGCGCGCGCTTCTTTCTTTCCGACAACCCCCATCGTCTTTTCCGGGGTAGAATCTCTCGGTACCATCCCGCCCTATACGACCGGGATACTCAGCACCGTGAATATCTCGGGAAACTTAAAACTCATCGCCGATTTAATGCCCGCAGCAGAAAGGATATGGGTGGTTACCGGCCGTTCCGCTACCGGTCACTCTCTTCGACAGGAGATCGAATCGATAGCCAAAACCCTACCCTCCCCCGTCAGCCTCTCTTTCTTCGATGAAGGGGAAGGGGTTCTCCCGGAGGCGCTTATCGATAAATCCCGAAAGTTAAAGCCTTCGGACCCTGTTTTCTTTTTAGATTACGACGAGAATCCCCAAGGGCGCTCTATAGACATGGCCACTCTCCTTTCTTCGATGACAGCCGCCTGCCCGGCTCCCATTTTCAGCCATGTCCAGTATCATCTGGATTACGGAATCGTTGGCGGGATCATGAACAGTCCGGAGATACAAGGAAAACAGATGGCAGCAATCGCCGCGGGTGTATTGCGGAAGAGAGTTCCTCCGGATGCCCCGCCACAGCGCGAAGAAACGACGCCGTATTTCGATCTCGAAGCGGTCAAGAAGCATAACATTCCAGTTCGAAAACTCCCGGATCGAACGGAGTGGGTCGATCACTCGAACGGGTTTTGGAAGGCTTACGGTGTTTATGTGGTCGCGGCAATACTATTCATCGCCTTCCAAACCGGATTCATCCTGTTGCTTTTCCGATTGTATCGAAAACAGCGCCTATTGAAAATGGAAACCTCCCAAAACGAACTCCTGTTCCGCTCTTTGTTCGATCTCGCCCCGTATGCATGCGCGCTTCAGGATTATGAAGGCCGTCACCTGATGGTGAATCAGGCGTTCCTAAAGGACTGGGGAATGGAAAAACGCGACGTCATCGGCAAATCGATGGCGGAGTTGTTGGGGAAGCCCTATCAGGAGGCGTTGGAGGAAGACCGCGCCGCTTTGCTCGAACAAGGGTACGTCGAGCATAAGCGGTTGACGGTAGAAATTCCGGGAAAAGGGGCTCGGGAAACCTATTATTCCTCCCAACTGATCCAATTGAACGACACTCCGCACTTCTTATCTGTTTCGGTGGACTTGTCGGAGTTCCGGAACACAGAAAAACGCTATTGGGAAGAGCGGGAGTTCAATCAGCTTCTTTTGGACACCTCTCCCGCCTTCATCGTCGCGATCGGTTTTGACGGCAGAACCCTTATGATGAATCGAGCTCTTTTGGATTTTCTCGAGTTCGAAGCGGAAGAGATTCTCGGCAAAGACTATCTGACGACTTTCGTTCCCCCCGAAGATCGGGAAACCTTGGAAAACATCTTCAAAAGCCACGCGGACGGTATGGAGACAACGCTGAACGAAAACCGCATCGTCAGTAGATCGGGAAAAACGACTTTAGTGGAATGGTACGGTCGAAACGTAAAAAAAGCCGAAAACGCGCCGAGTTTCTTTATTGGTGTCGGGATCGATATCACCGATCGTAAGCGCGTAGAAAACGCCTTGAAAGAAAACGAAATGCGGGCGGTTCGGCAGCGCGCGGCAGTCGTTAAATTGGCCTTGTCTCCCGCGAGCGACCTGACGAATTTATCGAAGAGCTTTGAACGTGTCACGGAAGTCGTCTCCAACGCCCTGGGTGTGGAACGTACGAGCATCTGGCAGGTGACCGGTGACGGAAGGACACTTCGGTGTTTGTCTCTGTACGAAGCCGGGAAAAAGAAACACAGCCAAATGCCGCCGATAGACTTACGGACGATTCCGTTCTATTGGGAAACTATCAAAACAGAGAACCGAATCTATGCCGACGACGCGTTAAACGATCCGCGTACGGCGGAGTTGACCGATTCTTTTATTCTGCCGTATCGAATCACTTCGATGCTGGATGCCGGGATTCTCGTGGAAGGGAAGCTGATCGGCGTGATAAGTTGCTCCCAGACGCGCGAGAAGCGACACTGGCATTTGGACGAAGAAGCGTTCGTCAGTACGATTGCCGCCTTCATCGGGCAAAACCTGTCGAATATCGACCGGAAGCAGGCGGAAAAGGCGCTATTGGAGACGCAGGAACAAATACGCAAACAACAAGGAAAGTTTCAAAAAGAACTTCTGAGGTCGATTATCCAAATTCTGGAACTCTACGACCTTTACACGAGCGGCCATTCGGAAAACGTCGCCCATTATTCGGCTTTGATCGCGGAACAAGTCAAGCTGGATTCTTCGTGGATAAAACAGGTCTACTGGGCCGGCTTAGTCCACGACATCGGAAAACTGCTCGTTCCGACGCGTATCTTGAATAAACCTTCCCGGTTAACCGACGATGAGTACGAACTCGTCAAAATGCATCCGGTTTGGGGCGCGAAGGTTCTCATGACCTCCGAACAATTGAACGAAATCGGAGTATACGTGCGGCATCACCATGAACGATACGACGGGAAAGGATATCCCGATGGATTATCCGGAACCAGGATCCCGCTTGCTTCTCGGATTATTGCGGTGGCTGACGCGTATGACGCGATGATCAGTGAACGCTCTTATCGAACGCCTTATAGCGTGGAAAGAGCGAAAGAGGAGTTGTCGAGGAACAAAGGGACTCAGTTCGATCCCGATCTCGTGGATGTTTTTCTATCGATTATCGAAAAGTCCGGGCGCGCTAAAGGAAAAGATCGCTCAACCGCTTACGATAATCGATAAACGCCCTTCCTCCCCCGAGTTCGTTGTATCACGAAGAGAAAGGAACCATTGAACAGAAGGCCGGAAAGAGCATCCGGTCTCCTTTGCATTAGGATGAGGAATGACAGAAATAAAAGAGTCGCCATTTCATCTTTTTGTTGTAAAATAGAGGAGCAAGGAACAGTCAAAACGACAAACGCCCTCTTCGTAAAAGCCAAGAAAAAGTCGTGTCAGAAGGAGGACTTATGACACCAAAATTTCGAAAAGCGGGTTGCAAAAACCATCGATACAGATTTTGGATCGCCGCCTTCCTTTTCGCGATCATCCCTTCTCTTTATTTTCCGAACGTTGCGGCGTTATCGGATGAAGAATTCAACTGGTTGCGGAAGAATCAGGAGAAGCTCGTCTTATACTATAATATAGAGTTCCCGCCCATCGAGTATCGATCGGAAACCGGCGTCTTCGTGGGGATGGGAGCCGACGTGGTCTCGAAGATAGAAGAAAGGCTGCAACTATCCTTTTCTAAAATCCCTTCTGACGATTGGAACGACCATCTCGACGCGCTCAGAACCGGTCGATGCGCGGTTGCTCCGACGATCGTCGATACCCCCGAGCGCCAAGATTACATATATTTCACGGACCCCTATGCGGTGGTGCCTGTCGTTATCATCACGGCAAAGAGCAGAACCGGGGCGATGACCTTCAAAGACTTGGCGGGAAAAACCGTGAGCGTCGTTTCCGGATACGCGACCGAGAAGTATCTGCGAGATGAAAGCCTTCTGTACGGGATAGAGATCCTCCCTGTGGCCAATGTTCAAAAAGGACTGGAAAGCGTCTCTTTCGGAGAGTCCTTTGCCTTTGTGGAAAACCTCGCGGTGGCTTCCTACACGATCGAGCGTTTAGGCATTTCCAATCTCCGGGTCGCCGGAGAAACAGACTATCGTTTCGCCTGGAGCATCGGCATCAGCAGAGAATTTCCTTTACTGTACAGCGCCGTTCAAAAGGCTTTGCGAAGCATCCCCAAAACCGAGTTGGACAGTTTGCGAAGCAAGTGGATCGCGTTGAGCGTCAACGGTCGGGTAGATCCGGCGCTCCGGATGCTCGTCTGGTTTTCTTTGGGATCGCTGATCCTCTTAGCAATCAGTTTGAGCGTTTTGAGCGTTTTGCTTAAACGCCGTTTGAATCAAAAAGTGGCGGACCTTCGGAAGAGTGAGGAGAAGTATCGCCAAACGGCCGAAAACAGCCCCGCCGTCGTCTATCAACTTCGAATCGACGTGAACGGCCAGATATCCTTTCCCTATATTAATGAATCGGTCCTGAGTGTTGCCGAAGTGACCCCGGAAGCGGTGATGAACGACGCGAACCTGTTGTTGGATATGATTCATCCGGAAGACAAAATCATTTACGAGCAGAAAGCGGCAGAGTCCGCGACAACGCTTCAACCTTTCAATTTTATTTTCAGAGCCGCCGAATCTGAGAAACCGGTGTGGCTGGAAGCGCACGCTACCCCCAGTCGGATGCCGGATGGAAGCGTCGTATGGGACGGATTCTTTTTAGATATCACAGAACGGAAAATAGCCGAAGAACGGTTACAGGAGTCGAACGAACGTTTGAAGGCCGTCATGGACAGCATCGATTCGTGCGTTTATATCGCCGACATGGACACTTACGAACTGCTCTTCATCAACGAACACATCCTCAATTCATGGGGAGAGAAGTGTAAGGGCCGGATATGCTGGCAATCGCTCCAGAAAGGTATGGAAGGCCCTTGCCCTTTTTGCACTAACCAGTTGTTGGTCGATGAGAACGGAAAACCGACAGGCGTTTACCAATGGGAATTTCGGAACACAATCACTGGAAGGTGGTATGATTGCCGCGACCGCGCCATCCAATGGACAGATGGCAGAATCGTCAGAATGGAGATCGCAACCGATATCACAAAAAGAAAACTGGCGGAAGAGGCGTTACGCGAGAGCGAAAAAAAATTCAGCGCCCTGTTTTCCGCAATGAACGAGATGGTCGCCCTGCATGAACTCGTGCTGGATGCGCAAGGGAATCCGACGGATTACCGCGTTATCGATTGCAACGAAGCTTACACGAATATTACCGGAATCGAAAAGAAGACGGTCATCGGAAGGTTGGCCACCGAGATTTACTGCTCCGATCCCCCACCCTTCCTCGACGAAGCCAGCGAAGTCGCAATATCCGGAAAACCGATCCATTTCGAAACCTTTTATGCCCCCTACAACAAATATTTCTCCATTTCCATCATTTCCACAGAAAAGAATAAATTCGCGACGGTAACGGCCGATGTTACCGACTCCTGGAAAGCGGAAAAATTGATTGAAGAAAAGAACAAAGAACTGGAGCAGATTATCTATGTGGCTTCCCACGATCTGCGCTCTCCCCTGGTCAATGTCGACGGGTATAGCCGTGAGCTGGAATACGCTTTGGATGATTTCAAGAGATTGCTGCACACTGGAGAATCCGGTTCGAATGCCTTGGAAACGATCGTTCGGTCAGCATTGCCCGATCTCGAAGAAGCGCTACAGCATATACGGACGAGCGCCCTTCAGATGGATTCGCTGCTCAAAGGGTTGTTGCGTCTGTCTCGATCCGGAAGAGCCGCGCTGAATATCGTTCCGCTGGATATGGATCAGATAGTCAAAAACGTTCTATCTTCCATGGACTACCAAATCACCACAGCGGAGGCGCAGATAGACGTGGCGCCATTACCGGGTTGCGTGGGGGATGAAGTGCAGATTACTCAGGTGATGACCAATTTGCTTGGAAACGCCATAAAATTCCTTGATCCGGAGAGACGCGGGAAAATTTCTATCAGCGGTACAATCGACTCAAGAAACAGCGTCTATTGTGTCGAAGACAATGGAATCGGCATATCGCCGGAACACCAGGAGAAGATATTCCAGCTCTTTCACCGTTTGAATCCAACCAAGTCCGAAGGGGAGGGGCTGGGACTTACGATTGTACGGCAAATTATCAACCGGCACGATGGGAAGATATGGGTGGAGTCCGAACCGGGAAAAGGCAGCAAGTTTTGTTTCTCTTTGCCAACAAAAAAACAACGGAGTTACATGAAAGGCGAGTCAACGCCTAAAGCATAGATCGACTGAAAGGAGCCAGCCCGGTTATGGGAGAAGCGCCCTACGATCTCTCTCAGTTGTTGCATCGCGCTGAGATTGGATTCTCTTACCATAAAGCGATTCGTGACAGGAACGGTTCGCTGACGGACATCGAATTTATCGACGTGAATATGGTTTTTGCGCGGTTTTTTTACGCCGACAGAAGCCAAATCGCGGGCAAAAGAGCCGGTGAAATTCTTCCATCGCGCTTTAAAGCTTCCCCCGATTGGGTTGCCGGGTTCGTCAATGAGGAACCGGACTGCTTCTACCATCAGTCCTCGCTGGGCCTCCCTGGCACCGATCCGCATTACATGATCCTATCTTTTAAAAGCGCCTCCGACCGTGCGGACCATTTCTTTTCTGTTGTTGTTAAAACCGATAACGCAGGGAACCTTCACCGGGAACTGGAAAAGCGGGAGGAACGGTGGCGGTATGCCATTGAGGGGGGCGGCGTCGGCGTATGGGATGTGAACGCCGAAACGGGCGAAGTCTACTATTCGCCCATTTGGAAGCGAATGCTGGGATACGAAGAGCACGAAATCAGAAACAGGGACGAAGAATGGCAATCGCGAATCCACCCGGAAGACCGCGAATCTATTGCGATCGCTATCCGTTTGGAGCAAATGCACAAGACGCCGATCTCCAAACACGAACACCGTCTGCGTTGCAAAGACGGATCTTACAAATGGATCCTGTCTTTAGGGAAAACGATCAAATTTTCGCCCGAAGGCGAAAGCCTCCGAGCCGTCGGGATCCACATCGATATCGGTGAAAGAAAACAGATCGAAGAATCTCTGAAACAAAGAGAACAAGAGCTGCGCGTCATTTTGGACACGACGAAAGACGGATTCTTCACGACAGACAAGAACGGAAAATTTTTAAGCGCGAATGAGGCTTTCCTTCATATGATCGGGTACTCTGGAGAAGAGCTGCGGCTTTTAGGGTTTGGGGACTTGAGCGCCCTCGAAACCGAAGAAGACATCGGGGCGAGAAACAAGCGGATTGCGACCAATGGCTTCGAAGTCTTCGAAACGCGCCTGAGCCTGAAGAACGGAAAAACCGCTTTCTTCGAGATTTCGGCCTCTTTTTTGGATGCTACCCCGCAGAAAATCGTCTATTTTTGTCGGGATACGACGGAACGGAAAAACATGGAGGAACAGCTGCTTCTAGCGAAGAAACAAGCGGAAGCGGCCAGTTTGGCCAAAACCCGATTCCTTTCCTCAATGTCCCACGAACTGAGGAATCCTTTGAACAGTATCTTAGGGTTTGCCCAACTGATGTTTGATACCTCGATGACCAAAGAACAGCAGGAGTATACCCAGTGCATCGCGACCTCTTCGCGCATCCTGCTCGACATCATCGGGGAGGTTCTCGATTTTTCGAAGATAGAAGCCGGCAAGATGGACCTGGCTCCATTCCCGAGCAATCTCCGAAAAACATGCGTCGAAGTCATTCAGTTGAATGCCTTTCGCGCGAAAGAGAAAGGCATCAGCCTTCACTCGGATATCGACGAAACTATTCCGGAGGAATTGCTCTTCGATCCGCTCCGATTGCAGCAGGTTCTGATGAACTTGATCGGGAATGCCGTGAAATTTACGCAAACAGGGCGCGTCTCGTTGCGCGTTAGCCGAAAAGACCCACAGCGGTATGACGGAAAAGAGTTCATCCGATTCGAAGTGGAAGACACGGGTATCGGAATGACCGAGGAGGAGAGCCGGCGCGTATTCTCCGAATACGAGCAAGCGGATCCGACGATTAGCCGGAGATTCGGCGGCACCGGTTTAGGTCTGGCCATTTCCAAGAAAATTCTGCATCTGATGGGGTCTTCGCTTCGTTTAGAAAGCCAGTTTGGGGTAGGATCCGTCTTTTCCTTCGATTTGCCGATAGTGTTCCCGAAGATACCCCAAAACAGGGAAGCGACTCCTCTGACTGTGATCGAATCAAAGTTCAGAAGCTGTCTCAGCAGAACGGTGAACGTGCTGTTGGTAGAAGACGAACCCGTCAACCTTTTACTGTCCAAAAAACTGTTGTCGAAGATTTCCCCCAATCTCGCGGTCAGCCACGCCACCAATGGCGAGGAAGCCTTGGAGGCCTTTTTAAATTCGCAGCCGGACATCATCTTTATGGATATTCATATGCCAGTGATGAACGGGTACCAAACGACGGCAAAAATCCGGCTCTTCGAGAAAAAAACCGGAGGACACGTTCCGATCATCGCGGTTACTGCGGTTGCCGGAATAAAGCATATCGAGGACTGTTTATCGTCTGGGATGGATGATGTGCTCCTGAAGCCCCTTTCTACGACCTCCCTCGAAACAGCGCTTTGCAAGTGGATTCTTCCGCTAACGCGCACCTGATCGTTACCGATCTCGAAGAAAGGTCCGCTTTGTTCAAACAGGTGGCGAGCGTATGAGGATATATTGTTAACATTCTGGCGATTTTTCGTTACATTCATTATTTCATTTAAGATGGTACAATAGATAGGAGAGGAGAAAGCCGGGAATCAAGTAGTCGTAATCTTGATAGCCGAAGAGGATGAAGGCCACGCGGCTCTGATCCGTGCGGGTATCACGAGTCAATTGATCCTGTTCAAGGATGGGCAGGAGATCTCCAATTTCCTTTTCAAAGACGGGAATGGTCCCCATCGGAAGTCCGGTGTGTCCTAAATCCTGTTGCTGGATATCCGCATGCCGAAGTTAGATGGAACAGAAGTGCTGGAAAAGGCGAAAGCGGATTCGGAGTTGCGCAAGATTCCGGTGATCATGATCACGACGACGGATGATCCGCGCGAAGGAGAGCAATGCCGTCGTCTCGGTTGCAGCAACTCTATCACGAAACCGGTGGAGTACGACGCCTTCGTGAAT
>CAZMHO010000038.1:0-471 GCA_964566085.1 uncultured Thermotogaceae bacterium
ATCCCGCTCGGCATTTCCATCCCGCTCGGCATTACCATCCCGCTCGGCATTACCATCCCGCTCCATTCATGGCCGATATACCGGGAAGGCTTTTGCACTTGGTACAAAATCCCGGAACGATGCAGTATTTTTTCGATGTTCAAGCAGACTCTCCTTCTTCCTTAACGGGTAAAAAAACCCCGATGAGCATTCCAATGGCGGTCCCGATGACGATTCCGAGCAGTTCGCGCAAAAAGATGATCGTGATTGGCGTATGGACGTGCTGAAACGAATTGACGATCGAACAGAGCCCGATCGCTCCCAGCACGGGGATAACGAAGGCATACCGCCCAAATCCACGGTGTTTGTCTCGAAAGTAGAGCCACAACGCGGGGATGCCGATCAGTTCTCGAAAACGCGGTCTGACCCCCAGCAACATTTCCAGGGAATCGCGCATCTGTCGTTCGAAGTTGGTGACGAAAGCGTAGTTCC
>CAZMHO010000038.1:481-2209 GCA_964566085.1 uncultured Thermotogaceae bacterium
GTAATAAACTATAGAGAATCGCCAGGACCAATCCGATAACGAGGGCGAAATCGCTCCAATGCAACCGGGCTTTCAACCCTTTGATTCCGTAGTACAACAATTCGCGAATGAGGACCAGCATCGGGAGATAAAAGGTGAGAAGCTTCACGCCATGTGGCAGCAACAAGCTGTTCACCGATTCGAAGGAGTAGCTCAGCGCATTGAGGGTCACTCCCAGAAACAAGCTGAAGATGATAATGGCGGTGTACTTCAGACTCGTGTTGAACTCTATTTTTCTCATCTCTCGAAAGACGCCGGTGATCCCGAAGGTGCCGGTCAACCCCGCGAGATACAGCGTGGCATCCGCGAAACCGTTGAAGGCGCCGTATATCGAGAGAAAAACCACGCAGACGATCGCGATAACCGGAGAGTAAAAGAAGATCAACCCGAAAGAGCCGATCACGAGTATGATTTTGAAGAAACCGTTCATCGAAACGCTTTCTCGGTTAAGCGCGCCGGAAGTATGGAACAAACCCAAAAGGGTTACGCCATACTCGTCATAGGCTACCCCTAAGGAGGGAGGCAACGGTTGAACCCAGAAAAAATCGATGCTCCGTTCTTCTCTCGCCCGCAGCCACCTTCTGAGAACCATCTCGTAGGTTAGGCGCAGATTCGTCACCTCGGCCGGTTTGATGGTGTGGACGCGGAACATCTTCTCCCGATGGTTCGTGGTACGCGCCAGCAAGGTTCTTCGTATAAAGTCCGATACCGGATTCAACTCGAGGAATCCCACATTTATGCTGTATTGATCCAGAAGAGAGGCCAATCTCGCGGGTTCGAGCCCCGCGTACGGTTTTTCAAAAAAAACGACCTTCTCACCCGCCCGCCCTTTCAGCGCCGCGTCCAAGTTGGCTTCCGGAACCGTGGAAAAATCATAGACATAGACAACGCGCTCTCCTTTTAATCCGGTGTTTTGGATGGGGGTCACCGTAAAGAGCCCTGCAATGTCTCCGGTATAGGCCTGCTCAAAGCCGATGGAGATGTCGGAGGCCTTTTGATCGTATTCATATCGAGGGTATACGTACAGGAAAAAGGCCAGAAGAGATACGCCCAGAAACACATAAAAGCATCCGTACTTGAAAACCCCGGTCATTTCCCTCCCCTCACAGAAAGAGGTTTCTGATCATAAATATGAATATAATAACACTATAATAATAATTTTCAGTAAATCTTATTAAATAGTTTTCATACATTGAACTTTTCTCTAAGAGGAACAGTCTGATAGTTAGAAATGAGGAAACACCCCTTATTCCCCCTTGAGGATAAATATACCCCCCACATTGGAGCGGACAAGAATGTCCGCTTTTTTATTGGCAAAACCCAAATAATGTCAGGCGGCAAAAGCCGCCTGACAGACGCATACCTTGCCCATCGGTAACTATTCGATCGTAATCGCGCTGACGGGGCACGAATTCATGGCATCCTCAACGCAAGGAAGATCCGTATCCGCTTCTTCTTTTACGAACGCTTTTCCATCATCAGCGAGATCAAAAACCTCTCCACAAAGACTCGCGCAAACGCCACAACCGATACAAGCGTCTTTGTCGACTTTGACTTTAGACATTTAAAGCACCTCCAAATGGTATTCGCCTGCTATTATATCATACTTTCCGAAGGGTAGACGGCTTACTGGTTTATGTTACAATCTTGTCTGAAATACGCGGAGGGATCGGTATGAAAACAGCGGAA
>CAZMHO010000038.1:2219-6853 GCA_964566085.1 uncultured Thermotogaceae bacterium
TTATGGGTTGAAATTACTCAAAAAGTACGGTCAGAACTTTCTATCCGATGATCGGATCGCGGTAAAAATCCTCGAGACGGCGCAAACGAGGCCGACGGATGAGCTGATCGAGATCGGCGCCGGATGCGGGACGTTGACTGAAAAACTACTCGATACCGGGTTGCCGGTACACGCCTTCGAGATAGACCGCCGTTTCGAACCCGTGTTAAAAAAACGGTTCGGGCAGCTTCCCCACTTTCATCTGTATCTGACGGATTTTTTATCTTACCGGCCAGATGCGGGGTTGCCAAGGGCGGAAACGGTGTTTTTCGGAAACTTACCCTACAACGTGAGTGTGGCGATCCTGCAGAAGAGTTTGTTCGATTTTCGGAATGTGCGGCGCTGGGTTTTTATGTTTCAATATGAAGTGGCGTTGAGACTTTGCGCCGCTCCGTCCACGAAAGATTACGGATCGCTTTCGATCATGGTTCAATCCCTCACCCTTCCTCAGATCGCGTTCAAGGTTTCGAAATCTCACTTTAAACCGTCGCCAAAAGTGGACTCGGCTGTGGTTGTGCTGGACCCGATCGGCTGCGAAATTCCGGAGCCGGAGCGGAATGCTTTCTCTGCTTTTGTTCGGAAAGGATTCGCGAATCGGAGAAAGATGCTAAAAAACAATTATCCCGAGGAAGCAAGGGTGCCCCAGATGCTGGAAACCCTCTCGAAACCACTGAGCGCGCGCGCTGAAGAGTTAAGCGTCGCGGATTGGCTCCGGCTTTATAAACTGTGTAAAGAAAAATGAACCCGTGAGGTCGATCGCATTCAAGCGGCTGCGTCGAAGCTGCTCCCCGTTTTTGGGGTGAAGGCGGTTTCCGTGAGATAAGGCACGGCTTTTCCTTTCTCCGTTTCTGAATCCGCGGGGCGGGTGAGGGTGGTCGTGCGGGTTTCTCCTCCGCTGACATAAACCCGTCCGCATTCCGGACATATCGACGTGAAGAGATTGACCGAACTGGTTACCGAGACATTATCATTCGTTGCGGCTTCCTGTTGCGCAAGGCTCACGTGTTCCTGCTCATGGGCGGAGACAACGGCGAAAGCCACTTCGGGGGATATGTGGCGGGCGTTTTTGAAGGAAACCCCCGTGTCGTCGGATTGGTCTACGTATTGACGATTCTTGCAGGTCTGACACTCGACGACTCCCAATCGCTTGGCCAACTTCAGCATCGCGTCGTCGGGCTGGTATCTCCCCGCGCCGTCCGTCGTGTTTGGGTCAGAAATCTTCAGATGATCGGCTTTCCCGAAGAGAGAAACGGGCTTCGATTGTGCGGCTGCCGGCTCGGAAGAGTCCTGAGCCGAGGGCGCCCTTATTGCGCCCGAACGATGATTCTGAAGATACGCATATTCGTTTCCAGTGCCGTTCACTCTTGAAAGGTCCATGCGCCCTCCCGGTTCCTTCGAATCTTACGGTAAGTATATCATATTTTTCAACGAAGGGGTGTCCTCTTTCCCCATTTGATGCGCCGCGTTTATTATTCGATTCATAGGCTGTCTATCAACATCTGAGCGGCTTTTATAAAGGCTTCTGAAGGCATCCGGACGATACCGGCTCCGACCTGTCCCCGTCCGGCTTCTTTACAAGCGGCGCCGGTGTCGAGAATGGGGGTCGTGTTCTGGCGAACGACTTTGAGCAGATCGATTCCGGTTGGCGTCCCTCTGAATTGTAACGCCGGGATCGTGTAGTCCCGGTTTTCCGCTTGGCAGATCGTATACATTTCCAAGGTGTAGTTCGCGGCGTCTTGAGGGGTTCCCCCGACGAACTGGACGATTGCGGGCGCGGTTGCCAACGCGAAGCCTCCAATACCGTAGGTCTCCATGATGGCGCTGTCACCGATATCCGGGTTGACGTCTTCCTGGGTGAATCCGGGAAACAGCAGCACTTTCGGTTGAGCGGCCGGACACGTGAACCAGCGGTTGGGGAGGCTCGAAAGGCGAATGCCGAAATCCGTTCCATTTCGCGCCATCACGTTAACGATAGAACTGTAGGGAATGCCTTCGCAGGCGTCCAAAGAGGCCTTCGCGGCGGCCATCGCCAAGTTCAAAAAGAAGTGGTCATTTGAATCGATAAAACGCATCACGTCAGCGGTCTTCGCCGCGTTTTCCGCGGTTTCCATCAAGACCGGGGCAAGTTGGCGGATGAAGAGGCTCGTGCCCGCTTTATTGCGGTTGTGCATCTCGTCTCCCATATGCAACGCCTGCGCCATGATCGACTTCAAATTGACCGGCCGATCCCGTTCCCGAAGGGTATCGATCCCCCGGCGCA
The DNA here is from genome assembly GCA_964566085.1 of uncultured Thermotogaceae bacterium. Taxonomy (GTDB): domain Bacteria; phylum Thermotogota; class Thermotogae; order MWEM01; family MWEM01; genus MWEM01. Next base: position 4,519 of record CAZMHO010000038.1, read on the forward strand.
GGATCGGGTATAGGGTATCCTTCATCCAACGCAAGTGCTGAACCACTTTTTCGCTGAAAGCTCCCATTCTCAACACTTGACCCAGCCCTTCGTTCATGGTGGCATAGGCGTCGTTGTCGTATGCGGTGTTTTTGACGATGAACACCGGCATATTCGGGGAGATCAATCCCGCCATGGGACCGACCGCCTGATGGTGATGGCATGGGTCAAACGCGATCGCGTCGCCTGCAGCCAAAGCTTGCGCCTCTTCAACGCTTTGCGCCCATCCTTCGTATAGAATCGCGCCGGTTACCGCGCCTCTCATCGGGCCGGACATCCGTTCCCACGAGATCGGCGGACCGGCATGCAGGAGCCTCTTTCCGGAGAGTCCCGGGATGACGTCTTTGGCCAAACCCATCCCATACAGGACCGGTTGAGAGGACTGCAACCGGGTTACCGCTTCACGATTTGCGTTTTCAATGCGTCCCGCCCGTATCGGATCGCGGCGTATCTCTTGGATTTGTAGGTATAAGGATAGCGGGGTACGATCCGGCGTCCATCGTTGCTGGAAAGACGGCGCTCCCTGTTGCCGCAGCGCCTCATGAAACCGTTCTAAACCGATATTGATGACATTCGGCCCCTCGCGGAAAAGCGACTCTGTACACATCATCATCACCTCACTATCAAATTGCCTGCGATATAGGCGGCTTCGGAATTGCTTTCGCAAACGATAACCCCGGCGGATTCGAGTCGCCGGCGTTGTTGACGCGCGTCCTGGGGATCGCTCTCCAGACCGGTGATGGAACAGAGGAAGTATCGGGGTGGGAATGCCGATCGGTTTTCTTTCCCGACCGCATCGACTTCCTGAATGACCTGCGCCAATTCTTCGCCGGGGTTTACGTGGCATCCGAAACCCAGAACGACATCGAATAAGATGACACCGACTTCGGGCCGTAACGCCTGTTTTTTCATTTGCGCATTGCGTAAAGAGGGATCGATCATCGGATGCAACCGCCCTTGCGTGAAGGCGTCTTCCCCGTAATCGATCAGGCAATGCCCGTCAGGATTCAAAGCGTCCGCGACTGCGTGTTCTTTATCTAAAGGGGCGTTGCTGTACACATGAGGAACGATTTCGGATAAGACGCTTTGGGCTTCGTAGCAAAGCGTCCCGCCCGTATAGAACCCGCGTAGGAGAGGCCCTGGAGTTCCACGAATACGGCGGATCTCGAGGCATTTTTCCAAGAGCAACCGCCTTTCTTCAGCCATTTCCGAGAGCACGTTATCCACGGGCGTCTTCTTCACGAGGGCTTCAACCGTCCGCGCCGTCTGTTCAAATCCTGTGCAGAAGTATCTTTCGGGCTGATGCTCCCTTCGTTTGCCCGCAGTGCTGCCCCGCTCCCCGGTGTACCCATACACGACGGGCTTATTCTCATATCGTCGGCTTAATCTCTCTACGGTCGCCCCGATCTTTTCTTTCATGGTATCAGACAGTGGTTTCGAAAGGCAGACGACGATGGAAACCCGCGGGTCTTCCCATAGAACTTGAAGCCCATCCAGAAAGGTAATGCCGCCCACCTCATCTTTTATATCCCGCCCTCCGGTCCCGATCGCGTGGAGGACTCCGATATCCCGTTTTTGGAGAAGCGTGTAGGTTTCCTGGATCCCGGTGCCGCTCGCGCCCACAATCCCCACGCTTCCAGCCTTTCCATTATTGGCGAAGCCTAACCCGACTCCGTTGATGATGGCGGTTCCACAGTCCGGCCCCATGACGAGAAGGCCTCTCGTGTGAGCTTCGTGTTTCAGCGCTATTTCTTCGGTTTTCGAGACATTATCGGAGAACAGCATCACGTTCCGGTCTTTTTCGAGACTCTTGAAGGCTTCTATCGCGGCATACTTTCCGGATACCGACACGATCGTAAGATTGGCGCCTGAAAAGGGTTCAGACGGAACCTCGGCCTTGTCGGAACGCTCTACTTTTCGCCAAGGCGGTGCGGAAAGCCATTCTTCGGCCTTTTTCATCAGAGCTTCGGCGTTTTCGGGATCCGCGTCGATTCCGATAATCAAATCGTCGGTGGCGAAGCTTTCTGGATTTATCTGAAATCCGCTGTTGCGCATAATGTTGATATTGTCGGGAGTGGCCATATTCAATACCGCCTCGGTTACGTCGGGATTCCTCTTCAATTCCTCCGCGATCAGCATCAGCGTGATACTGTCCGCGTATCTGCCCTTTATCGTTTTCGTCGTTTTCATCGTTCCCCCCGCCCCTCCACGAACGCTTTGACGAAAACGCCGATCCTCTCCTTCACCATCATCATGAGAGCCGCGCTGAACACTCCCCTCGTGAGCTCCGGCCCTA
>CAZMHO010000038.1:6863-7252 GCA_964566085.1 uncultured Thermotogaceae bacterium
AAATCGATCGCGCTGATACAGGTATCTGATCTCGTAATACTCGACGATATCTTCGTTCAAAAGCGCGCCCACCGTTCCCAATCGATTCCAGCCGTATCGCTGCAGGGCGTATCCACCCGGCTCATAATCCGATAGATAGACTTCGTCCCCTGATCGGAAAGGGAAAGACGGATTGAAGTTGAGCAGCTTCCCATCTTCCAGGTAGGCCAGATCCCGCGTCTGGCTATCTCCGGAAAGGACGCGCACTTGCGTCGAAAATGCCTGATTCCAAAAGGGAATCACAGTGAGGATGTTTCCGTTGACCTCGTTGATCCGGCCTATCAGCGCTCCTTCCCGGATGGAAATGACGAAGGCGTTCCCCGGTACGGGTTCTGCGGTATACAGGAGCC
>CAZMHO010000038.1:7262-16918 GCA_964566085.1 uncultured Thermotogaceae bacterium
TACCCGTTCCCATCGTTCGCAAAAGGAAGGCGATCGGATACAACCCGCCGATTTTTAGCTTCTGCAGGTTTTCGACGGAACTGAGCAAGTCTTCGAATTCGGCTTTAAACATACTGTCTACGGTTTGGTGAAGGCCCTTCAACTGAGACAGCGTCGGAATGGCCGCATCCGCCTGTACCGGTGGGTTCTTTCCGAAGAGGGTATCCAATCGAAGGTCAAGGGCGTCGCGAATCGAATAGAAAGGAACGGTCGCATTCAGGACAGCGGTTTTCACAAAACCGGCGTAAGGCAGGTTTTGGAGCGCGGCAAAACCTACGAGGATCCCTAAAAGAATCAAAAAAAAGAGCGTCTTAGCGACGGTCATTCCCGAGTGTTGGGGTCACGGAGCGATCCCCCCCCTCTCTTTCGGAAACAGGTTTTCGGGCAGTTCTTTCCGGGCGAGGGCATTCAAATACGTCCAGTTGCCCCTCGCGATGCATTGGGATGGGTTTTCGGGAATCAGAAGGCGCATGGTCGTTTTTTTCTCGAAGTACCCGGTTAAACCTTTCAGGTAAGCGCCTCCGCCCGTAAAGATAACCCCCCGTTCAAGGATATCCTTCACGATTTCCGGACCCACTGTTTCAAAGACCTCTTGCAGGGCGAGTATTATTTTGTTGAGGAAAGGTTGCGCGATCGCGAACAGCGCCGCGCTCTTCAACTTGACTTTTTTCGGCAGGTGCGTCGTCAGATCGATGCCGACGGCGAAGAACTCCTTTTCCGAGTGAAGCGGGGTGGAAATGCCAGCCGGATGCGCTCCGGAGCCAGCCCGCGCCGGAGCGCTGTTTACAGAGGGCACATCGCTGCTGACCCCGACTTCTTCCGATAAAACCAAATATTCCGCGACCAGCTCTTCCGCCATACGCTCGCTGATTTCCAAAGCGAAACTCTCCCTCAGAAAGAAAACGAGCCGCTGATAGATATTCCGTAACCCGATCTGCAGATGCTTCCCCGATACGATTTTAAACAATGAGACGACGGCGATTTCCGTGTGGGAAGCGCCGAAAATGACGATCAAATTGCCCCGCCTGTCCCGTAGATCCAAGTCCGTTCCCAAAGCGGCGCCAACGGGTGTCGGCAGCGTGTATACCTGCGCGAACCCCAAATCTTGCAGCAATTCGATACCAGCTTGCACTTGGACGGGCGTTGAGCCGAGCGGGGAGTTAAAGCATACCGAGGGTTTCCCCCAGCCTTTCAGTACCGCGTTCTTTTTCAGGAAGCGCTCGAAGAAAACATTTGCGTGTTCAAACTGGTGTATGCCGCTCTCATCGACCGGCCTTTGGAAGTAAAAGTACGGAGGCGTTTTTCCCAAGAATTCCTTCGCATCGGCCCCGAAGGCTTTCAGTTCCCCGAATTCGTTATAGAGCAATATGGTCGGTTCCTCGACGAAAACTTCCGTTTTGCCTCCGACTAAGGAATACAGGCGCGTAAACTCCGCTCCGATATCCATACCAGTAAAATTCTTCAACACTGCGCGACTCCTTTAAGAATCGATGAAATGTATGACCATTCCGCTCTTCAGTTTCGGCTCGAACCACGTGGATTTCGGAGGCATGATCTTGCCTTGGTCCGCGACGGCGAACAGGTCTTCCAAACTTGTTGGAAAGAGTGAAAAAGCCACCTTCCACTCGCCGGAGTCGACAAGGGTTTCCAGTTCCTTCAAACCGCGTATGCCCCCGACAAAATGGATACGCTTATCTGTTCTCGGATCCTGAATCCCCAAGAAGGGATGAAGCAGGTTTTCCTGCAATATAGAGACGTCTAAACTATGAACCGCATCATCCGCGTCAAAAGAGCCTGCCTTCGCTTCCAAGACGTACCAATGGTTTCTCAAATACATCCCGAATTCGCTTTTCTTAGAGGGTTTATGGGGACAGTTAAGCGCTTTTCGGACCGAAAAACTCGCCTCGACGGCACACAGAAAGCTTTCTTCGCTATGGCCGTTCAAATCTTTCACGACACGGTTGTAGTCCAAAATCTTCAACTGATTATCCGGGAAAGCGACAGCCATAAAAAAGTTGTACTCTTCCTCTCCGGTATGCCTCGGATTGGCGGCTTTCCGCGATTGTTGCACTCTGCTGGAGGAAGCGCTGCGGTGATGGCCATCGGCGATATACAGTTCGGGCAATTGTTCGAACGCGCGTTGAAAGGCGTTGATTTTTTCGGGGAGGTTGATCACAAAAAGCTCGTGAACCACGTCGCGCTCATCCGTGAAAACGTATTCGGGTTCCGATCGGAGAGCTTCCTGAACGAGGGTATCCATTTCTTGCCGCCGTTTATAAGCCAGAAATACGAGCCCCGTTTGCGCTTTGGTCGTCAAAATATGGTTCAAACGGTCATCCTCTTTATCCCGGCGGGTCAATTCGTGTTTCTTGATGATCCCTTTCTGATACTCTTCGCAAGAGAAGACGCCTAAGATACCCGTTTGCGCTTGTCCTCCGGGAAAGGGGCATCGGGGTCCTTCCCACGTTTGGCGGTAAATAAACAAAGAGGGTTCACGATCGGGCACGAGAATCCCTTTTTCCATAAACGATTCCAAGTTGGTCCGGGCCTTCGCGTATATTTGGGGATCGTACGGCGAAACAGACGGGTCACAGTCGACCTCCGATTTCACTACGCGCAAGAACGAGTACGGTTTTCCGACAACCTCTTCTCTCGCTTCTTTGGAATCGATCACATCGTAAGGTTTCGATGCGATTTGACTCACAAGATTTTTCGGGGGTCTGACCGCTCGAAAAGGTTTGATCACTGCCATTCCGTTTCCTCCTTTTATGATTTTTCCACTAAGCGATAGCTGCCTTTTTGATGATCAGATGCTATCTTTCCTTCCGAGACCCACTTTTTCAAGGCATTCGTGACGGTTTGGAAAGGAAAGAATCGAATCAGAAAGGTTTCCTCGAATGATCTCAGTCCGGTGTGGGGTGGTAATGCCGAGATGAGTTGCCACATCTCCCTCTCTTCCGTTTCCGGCATCCCGCGCAATTTTTCCCGGCTAAATTGTTTCAGATCGTGAAACATCCCGGTATAATGGGCATTCAGAAACTCTTGATCCTGCGGATTGTATTCGAAAATCTCCACGCGGGCCGTACCGACTGCTTCCGCATTATAGAGGTGGTAACCCGAACAGATCGGGGCGAAACCGAAAAACTGCGATTGATTCAACACCGCGATGATCCTCGGTTTTTGAAACATCATATACAGAAGAACCGTTCCGCCCTCTAACCGATAGAGGCGTGTATCGGGCTCTCCTTGAAAAAATAGGACTTCTCCGTCTTCACACCGTTTATGAACGGGTCCAGTTTGCGCCATTATCCCCATCCATGAGTCTTATCCGATGTTTTACCAGTTCCTGGCGAAGCATGTCGGACATCTCGTAGTTCTTTTCCAAACGGTATTTATCTCGTAATTGGACTAAGAAATCCACCAAGGAATCGAAGTCGGAAGCGTCGGTTTGAACTGCATTTTCTTCTGGTTTTTCAGAGTCGCTTGCGCCGGTCGGGTCTCCGAACAGCCCCAGTATATCGCCGATTTCGTTTTTAATGAGATGATAAGCCTGTCTTAACCGCGATTCTCCATCCGTTTGAACCAACGTTTGGCGGACTGGGCTGAGCTCTTTGATCGTTTCAAAAACGAGCGCGACGGCTTTCGGAGTGTTGAAATCATCGTCTAACGCTTTCATCAGACTGACTCTTTTATCCTTGAGCCAATCTGCGGCGGCTTTGAGCGTTGTGTCGCCCAAGACGCTTTCGGTCTCCTCAAGGAAAGATTTCACCCTCGCGGCCGATTTTTTCCACGCCTCCATTCTCTCTTCCGAGTAGTCCATTGGGCTTCTGTAATGGGTCGCGTACATATAGAGCCTCAAGGAGTCGGAGCCATATTTTTTAACCGCTTCTCGAATTTTGATGATATTCCCGACAGATTTCGCCATCTTCGATCCGCCCATCTGCAGCATGCCGTTATGGAGCCAAATATTGGCGAAAGGTTTTCCCGTCAGGCCTTCGCTTTGGGCCTTCTCGTTCTCATGATGGGGAAAGATCAAATCGTTTCCTCCAGCATGGATATCGAAGGAGTCGCCCAGCAAGGCGGAAGCCATAACGGAGCATTCGATATGCCACCCCGGCCGGCCATATCCCCACGGGCTATTCCAGGAAGGTTCTCCGGGTTTGGCTTTTTTCCACAACGAGAAATCGGCGGGGTGCCTTTTATCGGGGTCAACGTCGATCCGGGCGCCCGCCTGCGAATCCTCGACTCTCCGGTGTGACAGCGCGCCGTAGTCTGGGAAAGAGGGGACACTGAAATATACTTCTCCGTCGGATTCGTAGGCAAGCTCCTTGCCGATCAATCCCTGAATGAACTGGATCGTTTGGGGCACGAAGCAAGAGGTGCGTGGGGCGAAGTTCGGCTCTCTCACGCCCAAGGCTTGCATATCTTTTCGATACTCGCGGATATACGTCGCGGTGATGGTATCAAAATCCCATCCTTCCCGATTCATTCGCAGGATGATTTTGTCATCGATATCCGTGAAGTTTTGAACAAAGAATACCCGATATCCTCTGTATTCAAGGTACCGGCGGAGGGCATCGAAGAGGATTGCAGGCCGCGCATTGCCGATATGGACCAGATTGTAGACGGTCGGCCCGCATACGTACATGCGGACTTCTCCAGGATAGACAGGTATCAAGGGTTCCTTTCTTCCTGTTTGGGTATTGGTCAATACGATGGGATAAGACTCATCGGTCGTCATCTTACACCCCCCAAACGGCCTAAACGGTTGAGCATCTTATTGCGTCCCAGCAGATGGACGATATACACGAGTTCGGGCCCCGTGTCTCTCGCCGTTAGTACGAGCCGCAGCATATGATAAAAGGATTTCGGATTCGCTCTGGTTTCCTTGACTACTGCCTTGATGGTCGAGACGATATCGTTGATTTCCCAGCTGCCGATGGTGTTGAAGCGTTCATACAAGAGCTTGAACACGGGAGATAGCCCTTCGTCTTCGAGGGCTTGCATCGTCGCGGCAGTCGGAACCGGATCGTCGAAGAACGGCGACAACTGCCCCGGGACCTCATCCAGTTGGCGTATCTCGTTTTGTATGGCCTTCATTGCCTCCACAAGCCATTTTTTGTTGGCGGCGATGTTTTCCGGCCCCATGTACCCGGCCTCCGTAATGAACGAGGCGGCGTTCTCGAGCATCGCTTCCGGAGTCAGTCGCCGTATATACATCCCGTTCATCCAACGCAGCTTCTCCGCGTCAAATATGGCCGGATTCGAACTGACCCGTTCCAGTGAAAAGGCGCGGATCATTTCCTCCAAAGCGATGATCTCGTTATCCTGCGCGTGCGACCAGCCCAAAAGCGCCAGGTAGTTTAAGAGGCTTTCAGGCAGGGTGCCCATCTCTCGGAAGTTTTCGACGGCGGTGGCGCCATGCCGTTTACTCAATCTGGAGCCATCGGGCCCCAAGATCATCGATACGTGGGCAAACTGGGGCAATGGCATCTGATAGGCCTCATAGAGCGCCAATTGACGAAGGGTGTTGGAGAGATGGTCGTCTCCTCGAATGACGTGTGTGATCTCCATGAGGGCATCGTCGACGACGACCGCGAAATTGTAGATCGGGACTCCGGTGCTTCGAAAGATCACGAAGTCGCCGATCGTTCCTTCCTTAAAGGTAACGCGCCCCTTGATCCGATCGTTCAGAATATACTCTTTCTGAGGCATTTGAAAGTAGACGACCGGGCCCCATCCCTTCTGAGCAAACTCCTGTCGGCGTTGGGGGGTATCGTATTGAGAGATGATCTCGTAGGAGTAGTGAGGAGATTCTTTGTTTTCAAGCATCTTTCCGCGAATCGCCTCCAACTCTTCTGGTAAGACATAGGCCTCGTAAGCCTTGCCTTTTTCCACGAGCGCATAGGCCATCTTGCGATAGATGTCCAACCTTTCAGACTGGCGATACGGGCCTTTCGTGCCGCCGGCATCGGGCCCCTCGTCCCAATGGAGCCCTAACCATTTCATGGTTCGGAGAAGGGACAGTTCCGACTCTTTCGTCGAACGCTCGAGATCTGTATCTTCTATCCGCAACACGAAGACCCCGTTTTGATTTTTCGCGAATAAATAATTGAACAACGCGGTACGGGCGCCGCCTACATGCAGAAACCCCGTTGGACTTGGCGCGAAACGCACCCTCACCATCATGATCCCTCCAAAAACGCAACTTCCAAACCCTTTGCAAGAGTTATCGGATGACGGATTATAACATAAAAAGCTCAGCTTTCTCGAGGAAAGGCCCGTCTGTCCCCGCGAGGCAAGAGGGTTTCTATCGTCTCAAGCGACAAGAGAGGACGGTTGCCCGATAGAAATTTTCTTTTCTATGAAAAACGATTGAAAGTCTGATATAATAGTGCGGGAAGATGGAAACCTCTGGGAAGAGTGGCTTCCCACGTGGAGATAGAAAGGGGAGGGGAAAGATGAAAAGAGTCTTGATGGTGAGTATACTTGTACTCGTCTTGTGCGCTTCGAGTATGTTTGCGTTGAACCTCGGAAAACAAAAATGCTGGTATCTCATCCAACCGGTCCAACAGATAGGGATAGCGACCGCGAAAGCCTGTATTCCGGTTTGCATTGATCCCGGCGTTCTGGAAGTCGGTTTGTATCAGAAATTGGTGGCATTGTACCAGGAAGCGGTAGCCAAAGGAGCGCACGCCAACTTTTTGAGCGTTCTTCAGATATTGATTTCGCAACACACCAACCAACAGATTGGAATTGCGGTAGCCGGGTCGTATACGCAATATTTTTACACCCACAGTTTTTCGGACAAACTGGATAATTGGTCGTTTTATCGTGCCGGAGAGTTTCAGAGCTGGCAGCACGTAACATCCGGAAAGACCAGGCATCTTTACCTCAGCGCCTCAGGAAGCGCGATGATTCAGGCGGAGAAAATCATTCCGATTCCCGTGTCCATGAAGGGAAAAGCGGTGGTCGTCACGGCCACGGTGATGGTTGACCTGAAAGCGGCTGCTCAAAACTCCCCGACGGACTACGCCGCCGCGGGTGTTGTGGCCCATCTCTATAATCAGAATTACACCGCCTACTCAAACTTGGCTCCTTCCGAAGCGAAAGCCGTTTTATGGACAACCTCGGATTACCCGACGCGGCATTCCGCTTTCGTTCATTCGAACGAAGAAATCATCTTCGCGAGCGATCCTTATCGAACGCCGACCGGAGTCAATATCATCTTTTGGCCGGATGTCACGGCGAGTATGGAATATGTCAAGATCGGATTGCTGGCCTTCGGCAATGGCGATTCTGCCTCCACGAAAGCAGACGTATGGATTTCCGACGTCCGCGTGATGTTGGCTGACGCAGAATACCGCTAAACGCTGCTGTTGCGATAACAGAGAAGGCGCTTTTCGGCGCCTTCTCTGTGTTTGTTGGACTGCAATCGCTTATGCCGGCACACGAAATCCCTGCCGTGTCAATCGTCTTGTTGATCGGTAGTCTTCTTTTTTGCCGGGTTATTCTTCTTGGGCAGAGGAACTGCCTTTTTCTTCACCGGTTTGTTGATCGCATGCTCTTGATGGTTTTTCTCTTCCTGCTCTTCGTAGGTGAGCGTTCCTCTTTTGGATATTCCGCGGAATCCTTCTCCGTTGGTTTCATCGAAGTCGGTGGCCGGATCAACGGCGTCTTTGAACAAGAGTCGGTGGATTTTCTTCAGGTTCTCATACTCTTCAGGCGTCGTTTTCCAGAACTCCCGACCGATCTCGCAAGGAAATTCGAGACACCCGCCGCAGTTTTTAAGCCCTCTGCGAATGTTGCACTCGCGGATTTCGCATTCCTCACAGAAGGCGAAATGCCGGTCGGACTTACACCCAAAGCAAACCATCTGAGAAGCTTTGTAAGCGGTCTGATGATTTTTGTTCCACTCTTTTGCCAATTGGGTTCTTTCCTCCGGTTTATCCTCGACCGTGGCTTTGAATATCGGACAGTTGTTACAGTTGATCCCGCAAAAGCCTGTGCCTTTCATGAAGATAGATCCTCCTGATTTATAAAGAATAGGTGCGCGCGTTTAATCGTTCTCTTCCTCGTCTTCATCGTCGGTATCCAACTCCCCGACGAGTTCGACCTGAGGGTCCCCGAACTCTTTGACTTCTTCTTCGAACAAAGGTTTGATCATCGGTCGTTTCTCTTTACTGGGGAGGTTCCCCATCGATTTGTTCCTGAGAAGAATAAAGGCTTCATATTCCTCCCGATCGAACCGTTGAAAAAGATTGGCCATCTTCTCGGTTAGACCGTTGGCAGCATTTCCGCGTTGCCAGAGGTAGTTCTTAATATCGGCCAACAGCTCTTTTTCCACGTGATTCATCTGTTCGATTTTTTCAACCGCTTTCAGAACCTGCGCTTCATCTTTATTCCGAAGCATTTTTCGAAGGGTGAAAAGACTATCCGTCGTCACAGAAAGTTCTCCTTTTTCATTCTTAGGATCGATATGTTGCGTATTTTGGAGTCGTTCTTTTTTGGACATGTGTTCCCTCCTCGTTCAAACCAAAAAAGGGCGCCCGATCCCGCCCTTTTCCGAATCGGCGCCGCCATCGGAGTTTATTTCGGTTTCGGTTCCGGTTTCTTAGGTGTTTCTTTCTTGGTTTCTGGTTTCTCGGGGTTCTTTTTCCCTTTTCCGCAGGGCATCGTTTTCCCTCCTTTCTGCTTCGACGGTCTGTTAGTGGGTAATGGGAAAGCGCGATTAGATTGGCGATAGTATACTCCGGCGAAAAAAAGATGCAAGCCCCTCCTCCACGCGAAATACCTTCCTGGAACGGTATAAACCCTCGAAAAGTCGAGAAAAGGAAACGCGAACCCACCTTACGGGTTCGAATGCGCGATTACCATTTCAAAGACAGCAAAAAGTTCAGAACAGTAATGACCGCTTAATCGATTAACCGAAAAAGATCGTCTACGGACTCTCGTTTTCGGATAAGCCGGATTTTTTCTCCGGTAACGAGGACTTCTGCAGGCCGAAGCGTGCCGTTGTAATTCGAAGCCATGGAATATCCGTAGGCGCCGGTATCCATAATGGCGATCCGCTCTCCGGAAACAATTTCTTCAAGAGACCGGCCAGAGGCGAGAATGTCTCCGGTCTCGCACAAAGCTCCGACGACATCCATGGTCATCTTTTTTCGTGTCTCTTCTTTCGGAATCAGGGGAACAACCAGATGTTCGGCTTGGTATAACGCAGGCCGGATAAGGTTGGCCATGTTGGCGTCGCATACTAAAAAACGCTTATAGGGTGTCTGTTTCAAGTATAGGATTTTTGAGAGCAGAAGACCCGCGGAAGCGATAATGTACCGCCCTAACTCAAAATAGATCGGGCAACGAAAAGCCTGAAGCAACGGCCCGATCTCCTCGCGATATTGATCCAAGTCGAAGTCTTTTCCGCAATGGCTATAATCGATTCCCCAACCGCCCCCGAAGTTGACCATCTGTATCTGCGGGTTTTTCTCTTTAAAAGCCAACAGCTTCTCTATCGCTTCTTTATAGGGGGCGACCTCCTGAATACTGGACCCGATATGCATATGAATGCCGGAAACCGGAAGACGGTCTTCCTGGAGTGTTTTTTGCGCTTCTTCCAG
>CAZMHO010000039.1:0-16798 GCA_964566085.1 uncultured Thermotogaceae bacterium
TTTCTATTTTCCCGTAATAGTACCAAACCTTCTGTTCTTTGAACTCTTCCACGAGTCGTCGCGCTTCTTGTATATATCCTTTCTTTATGAGAGGGACGATGAGCAGGATTTTTAGGTAGGTGTGGTGGGGGTTCTGAGTGAGATATTCTTTGATCTCCCACTCCGCTTTTTCATAGTCGCCGGTTTCGAACATGAGCGTGACGAAAATCTCCAACTCATTGGGTTGGGAAGGCCGCATCGCTAACAACTCGCTCCGAATCCCGTCGGCTTCAACATCATGCTTTTGTTCCCGGAGCATTCGGTAAAGCTGGATCTTCCCCGTGATGTTTCCGGGGATCGCCTGATTCATGCGCTGCAGCGTCGCGAGCGCCTGTTCCGATTGATTGAGGTTTATATAGCTATCGACGATGGTAAGGTACGCCAAAAGATCGCCGGATTGGCTTTGCAAAATACGGTTGCAGATATCGATCGCGTTATCGTAACGGCGGGTATTGAAGTAAGCCAAACTTAAGGAGCTGAGGGCGGGGATAAATCGGGGATCCAGTTGAATCGCTCTTTCCAGGTGAAGGATGCCTGCCGTGTAGTCGCCTCTTAAAACCGCTAAAGAGCCGTATATCTCTTCGCTAAAAGCATTCTCTTGCTTCATTTCTTCCAGCAATTCGGCTAAGGCGCGCGCTTCCTCGTGCTCCTCCTCTTCCAAGGCGGCGGAGGCTAACTCATAGAGCCCGTCCATCTTCGATTGGTTCAGCTCTGTCATTTCCCATTGACACGCTGTAAAAAACGCCGCGATTTCGAGGGCGCCCGTTGGCAGAAAGAGCGAACCCGATAGACTCTCCCCCGCCTGTTTTTCGAAGTCTTTTGCCCGCTGAATCAAAGATACGGCAGCGAGGCTGCGATGGGCATCCTTCTCCATCGTCTCCCAAGAGCCATCGTAGAGAAGATCGCGGATGATGAAACAATAGGGTGTCCAATCTTCTAAATGCACGGCTATCATCTCCGTTTGCGTGATATTTGATTATAACATAGTCTGCGTTATCCCTTAGAACCGGTAAAAACGGAGCTGCTTTGGATAAAGTACTTTGCCAAAGAGAAAAAGACGATAAACAACGGGATGCTGGCGATAACGGCCGCCGCCATCAAGGCGCCTTCGTTCGTATACTTCTCTGTGGTAAACTTTACGATATACAACGGGATCGTTTTCATCTCTTCGCTTTGGGTAACCAACAGCGGCCACAGCATACTGTCCCACTGGCTTCGAAAGGTGAGGATTCCCAGGGCGGTCATGGCCGGCAAAGAGTTGGGGATAACGACGCGTATGAAAATCGCCAGTTCATTCAAACCGTCGATACGCGCCGCGTCCAATAGGTCTTCCGGAAAGGTCAACAGGTATTGGCGCATCATAAAGATACCGAAGGCGTTCACCAGGAAAGGCATGATCAACCCCATATAGGAGTCCTGCCAGCCGAAATTATTCACCAGCATATAGAGAGGAATCATAATCGTTTCAAACGGAATCATCATCGTTGCCATCACCAGCAGCAACACGATCTTTCTTCCGAAAAACCGGTACTTCGCCAAGCCGAATCCCGTTATCGCTGCAAACAAACAATTGGATAGGGTTACCGTGATCGCAACCAGCAAAGAGTTAAAGATGTTTCTCGCGTAATAATACTTCTGATCGTTTCCTCGGACGGCCTGCACGTAATTGTCCCAATGGAACGAAGAAGGGATCCAGCGGTAAGGCATCGTCAGCACCTCTTTGCTTTCCATGAAAGAAGCGGAGATCATGAAAACCAAGGGTACCAAGACGGCGATCAGGACAATCAACAGGATGATATCCAAGATGACGCCCCTCAGAGACCCGTTCGTTCTTATCCGCTCAGAACCCGCTCGGGTCATTGGAAGCTCACTTCCTCGCTGCGACTTAATTTAAGCTGCGCCCAGCTTAATAGAATAAGGGTGAGAAACAGGATGACGCTGATCGCGCTGGCTCTACCGATTTGATGATCGCGGATAGCGGTGTTGTAGATATTGAGGGTCAAGACGTCGATCGGCGCTTTCGGGGCGCCTGATTGAACGAAAAGGTACTGGGTGCTGAAGGATTTCATGCATTGGATGAGGGAGAGGACGCAGACCAAGATAACGGTCGGTTTGAGCAGCGGGAAGGTGATCTGCCAGTATTTCTTCCAAGACCCGGCGCCGTCGATTGTTGCGGCTTCGAGGATGGTGTTGGGAATAGAGGAAAGGCCGGCGATGAACAGAATGGTAAAATGACCGATATACTTCCAAAAGTAGATGAGGATCGTCGAGATCCGTGACATATCGGGATTCGCGAACCACTGATAATCCTTGCCGCTCGTCCCCATCAGCACGTTCATCCAGGTATTGCCCAACCCTCTGGGATCCAGAATCAGAAGCCAGATCGTCGCGGCGACAACGGTGGATAAGACCGCTGGAGAGTACAACGCCATCTGAAAAAACGTTCGAAAGCGCTTCCTCGAAAAGATCAGGATCGACAGTGACAAACTCCCGATCAGTAACGAAGTGAAGGTGCCAAGGGTGAAGATCGCGGTCGCCTTTACAGAATTCCAAAACACTTCTGACTGAAAGAGCCGGACGTAATTTTCAAACCACACGAAACGCGGCGGGTTGAGCGATAATAGATTCCAACGGTACAAGCTGGTGTGAAAAGCGTTCGCGATCGGGTAAAAACTAAAAATCGAAAAATAGGCGATCGCAGGCAACACGAAAAACCAACCCCAACGCGCTTTCTTCTTCTCTATTCCTGATCTCATAACTCCCCCCTTGAAAAAGCGAAAAGTCCTTTATAACAGTCGAAAGGACTTCCCGCTTGGATAGGAACCGTTTAGGTTTAGTAGTCCTCGAGCACTTCCGTCGCCTTTGACTTTAGCGTCTTTACGGCATTTTCTGGCGAGACGCCGCTGAGCATGACCGATTCCACCGCTTCGCGAATCAGTTCTTCCAGACGCGGCCCCGCTTGGTGCAACAACACGCACCCCGCTTGGCTCATGTCGTCCATAAATACATTTGCAAAGGGGAACTCTTTGAAAACCGCGGAATCCATCAATTCGTATGTCGGTTGTATCAAACCGACCTGCTCGAAGTATTCGTTGGTATGCTTCAACATATAGGCGATCAGCTTCCAAGCCCATTCCTGCTTTTCTGGAGTAGACTGCGCGTTGACCATATAATAGTGCCCGTAGTAGTTTCCTTTCACCGGATTGACGGCGTTTTCGAAGGTGGGCCAGGGGATGATCATCCAGTCATCGCTATGATACAGACTCGGGTTTTCCGCTTTCAGACGGAGGATTTGGTAGAGTCCCGACTCGCACATGACGATCGACCCGTCGTCTTTGTTCCAGTTCTTTCTTGCGGCGGTATAGGTCGGGGAGCCGAGATTGCGTCCGCTTGGGCCCCATTCCTTCATAAACGTCAAAACGTCTACCCATGCTTTTTCGTTGACAATGGCTTCGGTTCCTTTTTCATTGAGCAGGTAACCGCCGAGCTGCTCGACCATCGGGATGAAAAACGTGAGGTAGTAAGGATACCGGAAGTCGAAACCGCGTCGGGTAAGAATCTCCCCGTTCCGGACCGTTAATTGGTCTGCGACTTCCATCAACGCTTCCCACGTCTTCGGATAGGCGTTGTCGAAGTCCATTCCCAACGCGTTGGTATAACGCTTGTTCACGAAAATACACCAGTTGGTGATCTCAAGGGGCACCCCGTACAATTTCCCCTGATAAGACACGGGATCGAGCGTGCCTTCGAGGTAGGAAGCGTAGATATCTTCCACGTTTTTGTAACCCAGGGCTATCGGGTTCACCGGCGCGACTCTTCGGTTCACGATGTAGGGATACTCGTCCTGAACCTCCATGTTGAAAATATCCGGCCCTTTTCCGGCAGAGAAGGCGGTCAATACCGTTTCACGAATCTTGGCGGAAGGATAGGTAACGCGTTTAATAGACACTTCCGGGTGGAGTTTTTGGAACTCTCCGATGTATCGGTCCTCAAGCAATGTCCTGTTTGGGTCCTCGTGCGTCCAAACGGTTATTTCGACGGTGGAAGCGGCAAAGATGGCGGAGATTAGAAGCATGCCCAAAAGTAACAATCCTTTCAACTTCATACAAACACCTCCATTTGATAAGTGAAATGATTCAAAAAGATTATAGCACATATCCGAGAGATAAACATGGGCGGCATGAGTCCGGGATAATGATCCCTGGCGCGATAAAACGGAATGAAGGACGTAAACGGTCACTTAAGCAAGAAATTGTGCTAAAATGACCTGAGGAAGAAAATCAAAGAAAGAGGCGATCACCCGATGCGAATCTTCGGGCCGGTACCTTCCCGACGCTTGGGGCAAAGTTTGGGAGTCAATCATGTTCCTCCCAAGACCTGTAGTTACGCATGCGTCTACTGTCAATTAGGAAAAACTTACCCGATGCAGACGAAACGGGAGCCGTTTTATCGGCCCGAGGAGATCGATCGCGAGCTGACCGATAAACTTCGGCAGCTGAAAGAAACGAAAGATCGGGTGGATTGGGTCACCTTCGTGCCTGACGGCGAACCCACGCTGGACGTGAACCTGAAAAAAGAAATCACGAATGCGAAAGCCCATGGGCTTAAGACGGCGGTGATATCCAACGCCTCGCTGATGGGAATGGAAGAGGTCCAAGACGCATTGATGCAGGCGGATTGGGTGTCCATGAAAGTGGATGCGGGAAATGATCCGATGTGGCGGAAGATAAACCGGCCCTACGGTTCTCTCCGCTTTGACTTAATGATCCAAGGAATCGCCGGTTTTTCGAAACGGTATCAAGGAATCCTGGTGACCGAATCGATGATCATTAAAGGCGCGAATGATAGTGAATCCGAGATCGTCGGTATTGCCCGGGTTTTGTCCGCGATTCGACCAAAAAAATCATATTTTATGGTCCCGATCCGACCGCCTGCAGAAAAATGGGTCGCGCGACCGGATGTGGAGACACTCAAGCAAGCCGTCCGGATTGCTCGAAACCGATGTGAACACGAGATCGAGTGTATCACCGGCGATGAGAGCGAAGAACGCTTCTACATAACCGATGCGATAGAAAATGATATCTTGAGCATCACGTCGGTCCATCCTGTCAGAGAAACCGTTATAAGGCTACTTTTGGAGCGAAAGCATGCGGATTTTTCGCTGATAGAAGAACTTGTCGCCCAAAAAAAGCTCCTCTCGTTTTCATACGAAGGAAAAACCTTTTACCGTAGAAACTTAGAATAGCGGGCAACTTCCCTTAAGAGGGCGCTGCGGAAGGGTCGACCGGCTCCGCGGCGCCCTTTTGCTTTATGAAGGGGTTCTTAGAAGCGCGCAAGTTGGAGGCGGTATCAAGACGTTTCGATGATGGGTAAAACCGGAAAGAAGAGTTCGGATTTCCGGGCGCTTGACAAACCGAAAAAAGAATGATATCATATATATGATAAACGCATATATATGGAGGTCGAAAAATGCGAGGTAGGCACGGCATGGGTCAGGGTAATTTTGGAAGAGGCCGACCATTGTTTGAAGGATTCCTCCTCCTCCTTCTCTACGAAAAACCGTGCCACGGTTACGAGCTGGCGAAGCGATTGACCGATCTGGGCTTGCATCTCCCGGGTGTCGGGGCGATGGGCAACTTATACCGCATTCTGACTTTCTATGAAGAAAACGGATTGATCCGTTCCTCCTGGAGAACGGAAGATATCGGTCCGGCAAAAAAAGAGTATGAAATAACGGACCGAGGAATAGAAGCCTTGGTTATAATCTCCAAGGACCTAGATAGGATGTGTTCTCAAATAGAATTGTTTCAAAAACGGTTACGAACCAAACAATCGTAGTGAAAGGAGGTGAGACGGATGCCATATGGAGACGGAACAGGCCCGGTCTGGGGCAGAGGTATCGGTTGCGGTATCCCGAGAGGGTGCCGGTCGCGCCCCTTTGGGCGATGGATAGGCAAAGGGCTCGGTTTCGCGCGGTTTTGGAGCGATCCGAATGCGGGCGATCCCGCGAATACCGCCGAGACCGATCGACAAATTTTGGAAAGAGAGCAGCAGCTTCTCAAAAGTCGGTTAGCTCAGATTCAGGAACGATTGGGAAAAGAATAGTTTCTTTTCGGGAGGGAACAGCATGATAGTACTGGTAACGGCAGAGGGTGGGACGGAGGAAGCGCTTGTTTGCAGCCGATTGGCCCGGGCGCCTTATTTTTTGATCTATGACACGCGATCTCAGCAATGGACGTCCTTTCAGAACCCCTATCAACAGGAACACGGTATGGGATCCCGCATCGCGCAGTTTGCTGCGGAGAAAGGCGTGGAGGTCATCTTGGGCGCAGCGCCCGGTCCGAATGCCAAAGCCGCTCTGGATACCTTAGGCATTCGCTTCGCCTTATCGACAGGCGTTACCGCTCAAGAAGCCCTATCGAAATACCTCGCTAGTAATGCGTAGCATCACGGTTTTATCCGGAAAAGGAGGGACAGGCAAGACGTTGTTTTCGACCAATCTTGCCTGGCTTTTCCATCAAACCGGAGTGACCACGCAGTTGTTGGATGTCGATGCCGAAGAGCCCAACGCCTCGTTGTTCGTGAAGTTCATTCCAATTCACACGTATCATGTCGAAAAGTTGATACCCCACATCGATGAAGGCTTGTGCGACCGTTGCGGTCTCTGCATGAAAGTATGTCAATTCTCGGCTATCATGATCGCTCAGAAAAAAACGGCTGTTCTGGCCGCTCTCTGCCACGGGTGCGGCCTCTGCTCGAGAATTTGCCCGCAGAAAGCGATAACGGAGTTTCCGAAAACGATCGGGAACATCCGTTTGGGGAAAACGGAAGAGGGGTTTTCCTTTGGAGAAGGGGTTCTGAATATTGGAGAACCCTCCGCGGTTCCCGTTATTCGCCAGTTGAAGAAGATGGCTCCGATAGATTCTGATATCAGGATATTAGACGCGCCGCCCGGGGCATCCTGCTCGGTTGTAGAATCTCTGGCCGGCTCGGACTTCGCTTTGCTGGTGACCGAACCCACCCCGTTCGGTATGCATGACCTGCGCGCCGCCATCGCGGTTGTGTCGGAAATGAAGATACCCTTCGGGGTCGCGCTTAACCGATTCGACGCCGGTTCAAACGCCTATGTGGAAGAGGTAGGGCTTCTGGACGCGAAGGTTATCGCCACCCTGCCTTTCGACAGGAAAATCGCGTCGGTCTATGCGGAAGGGAAATTGGTTTTGAAAGAGCTGCCGAAATACCGGCCGGTTTTTGAACAAATTATCGAAGCCATTGGGAGAGGAGCGGCGTGATAAAGCATATCGCCATCATGAGCGGCAAAGGGGGAACCGGAAAAACGACGGTGGCCGCCTCTTTTGCTTTTCTATCCAAAAGGCATGCAGAAAATCGTATCGTGATCGCCGATGCGGATGTGGATGCCGCGAATCTCCATTTATTACTCTCCTTTCAATGCGAAAACAAAGACCGGTATATCGGCGGAAAGAAAGCCTTCGTTGAATCGGGGCGGTGTGTCGGTTGCGGGGAATGTGAACTCGTCTGCCGGTTCGAGGCGATCAGAATGGAAAACGGCTGCGCGCGCATTAACCCTCTCTTTTGCGAAGGGTGTCAAGCGTGTGTTTTTGCCTGCCGATACGACGCCATTGCAATGGAAAGCGTTCACAGCGGATGGCTGCGTTCCGGGAAAGCTTTAGGGAGGATCTTCGTAGACGGCGAACTCTTTCCGGGAGAGGAAACAAGCGGAAAACTCGTTACGGAAGTGCGTAAAAGGGCGAATGCGTACGCAGAAACAGAAGAAGCACCTTCGGTTCTCATCGACGGCGCTCCGGGAATCGGTTGCCCGGCGATCTCTTCGATCACCGGAACCCACGCGATCATTATCGTCACCGAACCTTCCGCCAGCGGTTGGCACGATCTGGAGCGGATGATGGAAACAGCCGAACATTTCCAAGTCCCCTATTCGGTGATCCTTAACAAAGACGACCTTAGCGAGAGGTATTCACGATTCGTAGAAGAAGAGTTAAAACGGAAACAAGTCGACATTATCGGCCGCATTCCTTTCGATGAAAACGTCGTCATCGCCACGAGAAGAGGAGTTCCCGTGGTACAGATGGAGGGGCCTGCCTCCGAGGCGCTCTATCGTATCTGGAAGGCAAAAATTCAGCCGCTGTTTTCGGAATGAATGGAATCGCAGTGTACGCGCGATGCGTCACACTCAACGGAAAAGCGGTTAAAACATCTGAAAACGAGGGCGAATATGATCCTAAGCGAAAGAATCTACCTCAGGCGTTTCTTGGAAACCGACTGGCGCGACTTGTACGAGTACCTTTCGTTGGAAGAGGTCGTACGCTATGAACCGTATGGTCCCTTTTCCGAAGAAGAGTGTATCTTAGCCGCTCGAGAGAGACAGCATCAGCCAAGTTTTTGGGCGGTATGCCAAAGTAGCTCCGATAAATTGATCGGGAACCTGTATTTCGAGCCCTGCGAACCGGAAACATTCGGGAATTGGGAATTGGGATATGTCTTCAACCCCGCTTACGGAAAAACAGGATACGCGTTGGAAAGTTGCAGCGCCCTTTTAAACTACGGATTCACTTCCTTGCGTGTTCGCAGGGTCGTCGCCTTTTGCGATCCCGAAAACGTGCCTTCCTGGAGGTTGCTCGAAAGACTCGGAATGCGCAGGGAAGGCCACCTCCGGAACAACGTGTACTTCAAAAAAGATAATACCGGAGTCCCGATATGGAAAGACACCTACGAGTATGCGATTTTAACCGATGAATGGAAAGACCTTACGAGGATACTCCCTTCCGATCCTTTCACAACGAACCGGTAATTCCCCGCGACAGCAGCACATACCTGGCGAGAGCTGGTTCTTATGCCAGAATTTACTCGAATCCCTATCCTAAAAACGGGTTTGCCGCTACCCGAATCGATGTGTTTTAGGATCGTGCTATACTACGAGGTACCGGTTTATTTCTGGAGGTGGCAGCATGAAATATGAACCGAGGGAAGCTCGCGGAAACCCGTCCTCAAAAAACGTGACAGCGTGCTACGGTCGCTATATGTCTTCCCCGTTGTTTATCGACGTCGAATATATCCACTTTTATACGGAGCGCCATAAAGAAGTCAGTTATTGGGAAGAGCAGGAGAGAAGAGCCGAATGCCACGCCTACGCGCTCGAGCGCTTAACTCCGGTGATCCAACTTTCTGAACGGATCGTTGGCTCGAAGACACGGTATACGCGCGGCGCGATTCCTTACGCAAATTACGCTTCGGAGTACATCCTTCGTGAATTCAGAAAAGAACGGCATGAGGCCCAGGATCTTGTGACCGATTTAGGAACCGGGGGAGGTATCGCGCGCACCGTCGCCTACGCCGAAGACCTCTGTTATGACGTATTCTGTCACAAATTCCTGATCACCCCGGAAGATAAGCGTCTTTTGAAAGATGCCGCCGAGTATTGGAAAGAACGATGCATGCAAGCCGAAGGAGACCGGATCTGGAAAAGCGGGTATCCCCATGCGGATTGGATTCAGAAAGGGTGGGAAACCGGTTTGTATACGGCCCCCCACGATCCGGCGCCGGAAGGCCGCATAATCCTGGATTTCGAAACCGCGCTTTCCGTGGGGATCAACGAGCTGATTGAACGATGTGAAAGCAAAATCCGAGAAACGCTTGAACATCCCGGGAGAATCGCGGTTACTGAAACGGTGCATTTTTGGAAAGCGGCGATCCGTGTTTTGGAAGCAACGAAGAAGTGGGTCTTTCACTACGGAGAAAAGGCGATGCAGCTTGCTTCGGAAGAATCGGATGCGCAAAGAAGGCAGCAGCTCAAAAGAATCGCAGAAAACTGTTTTTCTTTCGGCAACGCGCCGACTTCCTTTTATGAAGCCATCCAACATTTTTGGTTTCTCTATCTCGCGGGACATATCGAAGGCGCTCATCTCGGATACTCGGTGGGAAGATTCGATCAGTATTTATACTCGTATTTTCTTAAAGACCGACAAAAAGGAACGCTACCGGATATTGAAGTGTTAGAGTTGCTTGAGATGTTACGCATCAAGCATACCGAAATCGAATACGTCGCTTCTTTTTCCTGGGAAGGGTTGGGTTCCGGAAATCTGTTCCAGAATCTGATGCTTGGCGGGTATACTGAAAAAGGATTGCCCGCGGACAACGAGCTGTCGGTCTTCTTGGTGCAGGCGGCGATCAACGTCCCCACGATTCAGCCCACTCTGTCCGTCTGGTGGACACCGGCCCTGAGTCCGGACTTTTTGATGAAATGTGTAGAATGCGTAAAAACGGGTGTGGGATTCCCCGCTTGGTTCAACACAGACGTTTATATCAAACACGAGCTGCAGAGGAACCCGGAACTCGGAATCGGTTTTATAAGAAAACACGCGGCGATGGGCGGATGCACCGAACCGGTATTGCAGGGTTGCAGCTACGGGGTTGTTCAACCCGGGTTCATCAATCACCTGAAACTCCTTGAGTTTGCTCTGTTTGGGGGAAGAGACCCCAAAACGGGAATCGAGATCGATCGAACAGAAGAACCGGTCGACACGGAGACAGTGGTAAACGCTTACAAGATATATTTGCAAAAAGCGATCCGATACTGGCAGGAATACTGGAACATCGTTATGGAAGCCCATGCGCGGACGGTACCTCTGATTTATTGCTCCACGATGATGAAAGACTGTATCGCGCGAGGTAAAAACATGGATCGCGGAGGATTGCTCAATAACCAAACGCCGACAACCCTGAGTTCCGGGTTGGTGAACGTGGTGAATTCGATCGTGGCGATCCAAACCGCGGAAAAGCAAGGGATCTACCTCTCCCAGATAAAAAAATGGCTTGCGGACGATTGGAAAGGTTTTGAAGTCGAGAGGAAGAAACTGTTAGCGGCTCCGAAATGGGGAAATGACGAAGAAGAAGCCGACGCGCTGATGCAGGACCTATGGGATGTGTATTGTGAGGATGTGGAAAAGACGGAAAACTACCTCGGGAAACCATACGATCCCAGTATGCTGGCGATCTCGACGATGACACCCTTTGGTAAGGTCTGCATCGCTTCCGCAGAAGGGCGTTTCGACGGAAACCCGCTCGCGGACGGGGTGACGTCGCCTTACCCCGGAACAGACCGCAACGGGCCGATGGCGGTTCTTCGCTCCGCGCAAAAGATCGATCATACCCGAATCCGCGGGGGACTTCATAATATGAAATTCCACCCGTCTACATTGAGCGGGGCGAGCGGTTCCTTAAAGCTCTTACAGATGATACGGACATATTTCGAAACCCAGACGGCGTTTCAGATTCAGTTTAATGTCGTCGATAGCCGCATGCTGCAAGAGGCGCAGGAGCACCCCGAGAATTACCGGGACTTGATCGTCCGGGTTGCCGGATTCAGCGCGTTCTTCGTGGAACTTCAGAAATCCGTCCAGGATCAGGTGATTGAACGGACGGAGCATACGCTTTGAACCATTGGCAGCTTCAAGCCCCGATTTTCGATATGCAATCGATGGCGACGCACGACGGGCCCGGCCTTCGAGCGATCCTTTTCCTGAAAGGATGCCCGTTGCGCTGCGCGTGGTGCGCCAATCCCGAAGGACAGCATTCTGAACCGGAATTGCGATGGAGCATCAGCCGATGCCGAAGCTGTGGAACCTGTCATACCGTTTGCCCGGAAAACGCGATCTCTTTCGATGCCGAAAACAACGAAAAAACGCCGGTGTTCGATCGTTCGAAATGTGATCGGTGCGAAGATAAACCGTGTATCGAAAAATGCCCGAATGACGCGCTACGGACAGCGGGAAGGCTGATGACGGTTGAAGAGGCCTACAGCGAAACGAAAAAAGATATTCGTTTCTATTGGAACACGAATGGGGGGATCACCTTTAGCGGCGGAGAACCGCTCGGGTACTCGCGGTGGGTATTAGCGCTGATAAACGCGTACGAACCCTTCTCTGTCGGCGCGGTCATTGAAACATGCGGATACTGGGAACCGGATGAAAGGATCCGGGAGATCGTGGAGAAAAGCCAAGGCATCTATTATGATATTAAGTGCATGGACGATGAAACGCATCGTATCGTAACCGGCGCATCGAATAACCGGATCCTGGAGAACCTAAAATGGCTTTCCGAGATCGCGGCGGAAAAGATCGTGGTTTCTCTGCCCGTTGTTTCCGGTGTCTCGGATTCTTTGGAAAATGCATCGAAGACGGCGGATTTTATAGAAAAACAGAGCGTTAAACGCATCCGTATCCTTCCGTATCATCGATTGGGCCTCTCGAAGTACGAAGAGCTCGGAAGAACCTATTCCGACCAACCTCACGACACCCTCATCCCGGAAGATCGACTCGATCGTATCAGACGAATTTATCGGGAACACCGCTTTCTTATCGAAGATTAAGCTCTTGCCTCAGCGCTTCGATTGAAGTATCGGCCTCGGGAAACACAGCGGGTTCCCGCTTGTACTAATAAAGAACAGCCTCAATAAACGTCAAATAGTCGGCGTAGAGGTGAAAGCCATACCGAGGGAAGCAACAGAAGTCATCCTACCGGAAACGGAACAAAGGAATTTGCGGAAGCTATCGAACAACCGGAAAGGAGAAGCCCGGGCGCGGAACCTAAAACGGTTATCACGTGGAGAAACCGGTACTTGAGAGAAGGGATATCCAATCAAATGATCGATGCTGAGCAAGTAGCGTCCACCCGACTTTCTCTGGTAGAAGTACTCCTAAACTCTATTCGTTGAACGGGATAACGAATACCGGGATCTTGATGGACGGTAGAAGTAGAATGTCTTTTTTTGATTTTTTTAGTGTTTTGTTGTACAATATAGAAATTACGAAAAAAATAAATAATCATTTGTAATCAAGAGTCGTATCCTTCTGGGGAAGATGGAGTTTCGTGCCAAAATTTATCTATGCAGTGTTTAGAAACGAAAATGAGATGAAACCCTCCCGGAGAAACAAACACATTATCGTTGGGTAGGATACCGGTATGTAAAGCAGGAGAACGCAGTGAATGAAAAAAATCTGCAAAGAATGATTAGTGCCTCGCCTTTTGGTTTCGCGTACCATAGAGTCATCGTTGACGGACATGGAAACCCTGTTGATTACGAGTTTCTTGAAGTCAATCGCGCTTTTGAACGCATTACCGGATTGAATGAAAAGGAGATCATTGGAAAAACAGTTTGCGATGTGCTTCCCGGTATCCGTGAAGGGCATTTCGATTGGGTGCAAACCTATGGCGATATTGCCATAAACGGCGGTGAAAGTGAATTTGAACAATACTCAAAACCATTGGGCAGGTGGTATAAGGGGTATGCTTTCTCCGATCAAAAGTATTACTTTTCGGTAATATTCGTTGATATTACGGCCCAGAAGTCCCTTTCGCTTATTGCCGCTGCGTTCAACAATTTTTCGGCGCGAACCCTCGACTTGCAATACGTGGTCGAAAAAGCCAAGGAGATATCCGGCGCGGCCTATGTGGTACTGAATAAGTTCGACGAAAACGGTCGCGATTTCTCGAGTATCGCTTTTTGCGGGGTCAACAAACATCTCGAAAACGCGGTTTCTATGTTGGGCTTTAACATTCGCGGCAAAAAATGGGGATATGATCCGCTGAGGCAGCAGAAAATCGACAATCAAAAAACCACGGTGTTTCAGCATCTTACCGATTTAACCGGGACGGTAATCCCGGAGAAAATCGCGATACTGTTATGCGACACTTTCGACATAGGGCAAGTCGCCGTGGTAAAAACCACGCGCGATAATACGATGCTTGGCGATTTTACCCTCATTTTTCCGCGAAGGGGCCGGTTGGAAAACCGCGAAACCCTCGAAACCTATGCCGATCTTACCGGCATGTTGCTAAGCCGTATCGATGACGAGAAAAAGGCGTTGAAAGAACAAGCAAGGTTCAAGAACATCACCGACACCATGACCGACATTGTCTGGAGAACAGATTTACAACTTAGTCCCCTCTTTACCAGCCCGTCGGTTGAACGGATTTTGGGTTTTCCGCTCGAAGAGTATAATAAACTCACTGCGGAACAACGTTACACACCTGAGACTCTGCAAAGGATCCAGCTGATTTTAAGAGAGGAACTTAAAAAAGAACACGCCCCTGCTGGAGATATCGGCCGTACCCGCACCATAGAAATCAGACAGTATAAAAACGACGGCAGCGTTGTCCCGATGGAAATCTCCATCAGTTTGTTACGCGATGAAACAGGCATGCCCGTTGGTTTTCAAGGCATATCGCGCGACATCACCGACCGCAAGAAGGCAGAGGAAGAATTAATGGAAAGCGAGATCCGCCTTACCGCCGCGATAGAAGGTACTGAAGCCGGTATCTGGGATTGGGATATGGTGCAGAACCAGGTATATTTTTCGCCTCAATGGAAAGCGATGCTTGGGTATGAAGAGGCCGAAATAGAAAACTCTTTTGAAGGTTGGAAAAACCTGTGGCATCCGGATGATGCCGTCGCTATCGAAAAAGCGGTAACTGACCATATGAAAGGTTTGAGCGAAAAATATGAGATCATTCACAGGTGTCGCCATAAAGATGGGGAATGGCGTTGGCTCATGACACGCGGAAAAATCCTTCGAGGTACCGCGGGGAATCCTTATCGTTGGATAGGAACAAATATTGATATCACTGACCGCAAGAAGGCGGAAGAAGTAATGAAAACAGCCAAAGAGCAAGCCGAAGCCGCCAGCAAGTCAAAGTCGGCATTTCTCGCCAACATGAGTCATGAAATCCGAACTCCGCTGAATAGTGTGATTGGTTTTACCGACCTGCTGAAAAGCACACCGCTCAGCCCCGCGCAGCGGCAGTATGTGGACAACGCCAATATCTCCGGCCATACCCTTTTGGGAATCATCGACGCGATTCTCGATTTTTCCAAGATCGAAGCGGGCATGCTGGAACTGGAAGCAGTGAAGACCGATATGGTGGAGCTGCTGGAAAACAGTGTGGAAATTGTGAAATTCGCCGCGGATAGAAAGGGGCTTGAAATCCTTCTGGATATCGACCCGTGTATGCCACGCTTTGCCCTTGTTGACCCTGTCCGCCTTAAGCAGGTTTTTACGAACCTGCTGGGTAATGCGGTAAAGTTCACTGAGAAGGGAGAAGTGGAACTAAAAGCGGGCTATGAGGGTCTTGGGGATGGCCAGGCAAAGCTCTCCTTCGAGGTGCGCGACACCGGCATCGGCATCAGTGAGGCTCAAAAGGAGAAACTGTTCAAAGCATTTTCTCAGGCCGACAGTTCAACCTCTCGCAAATTTGGCGGCACTGGTCTGGGATTGATCATTTCCGATAAGATCGCCGCCAAGATGGGGAGCAAAATCAGTTTCAGCAGCGCGCCGGGTGTCGGCACCTCCTTCTTCTTTTCGATTACTACTACCGGTGAAGACAGTGAAACGCCCGATATTAGCCGGATTGCAAACGTGAAACGCTGCCTAATTATAGACGACAACGCCAAGAACTGCCAGATTCTGGAGCGCATGGTGGCTCAGTGGAAGATCGAATGCGATGAATACCGCAACGGTCGCGAAGCGCTCAAACGGCTCGTGACTTCAAACCCCTTTGACGTAATCCTCTGCGATTACATGATGCCCGATAACGATGGGCTTGAAACCATCCGCATCATTCGTGAAACGCTGAAGATGAACGCGGAGAAACTGCCGGTTATACTGCTGCACTCCTCCTTGGAAGACGCGGAACTGCGCCGGAAGTGCGAGGAAATGGGTGTTCGGTTCATCCTGAACAAGCCCGTGAGAAGCAGGGATCTTTTCAGTTGTCTCTGCGCTCTTCGACAACCGAAAGAGGACATTCCCGAACAGGATTGCGTATCGGATAATGGCAGAACAACCCAGGGGATCATTGCTGGAAAAGCAAAAATACTGGTTGCGGAAGATGTTTCTATGAACATGCTTCTCATAACATCTCTCATGAGCTATCTTATGCCTGACGCAGAAGTTTATGAGGCGACGAATGGATTGCAGGCTGTCGAGCAATATGTGATCCTATCACCGGATGCGGTATTGATGGATGTACAAATGCCGGAGTTTGATGGCTTGGCCGCAACTGCTCGAATTCGTTCTTTGGAAGCCGCTACGGGGAAGCATACTCCGATTATCGCCCTGACAGCCGGCGCATCGAAAGAGGAACAAGATAATTGTTTGAATGCAGGCATGGATGACGTATTAA
Organism: uncultured Thermotogaceae bacterium; assembly: GCA_964566085.1. GTDB lineage: Bacteria > Thermotogota > Thermotogae > MWEM01 > MWEM01 > MWEM01. The sequence continues at coordinate 16,255 of CAZMHO010000039.1, forward strand.
CAAAACCGATAGACCACGAGAAGCTAAAGAAGGTTTGTAAGAAGTATTTTGCCAAAAGCGATGAAGGCGTTCCCGGTGAAGAAATTCCCAGTGCAGGTATCGCTATTGATGGGGCCGCTCATTTTGAGTATGAAAAATTGTCGGATATTCTTAGAAATGATCGCCAGTTGATAGAAGAAATTATTGCGATATCCCTACAAACGATACCTGTTGAACTCGAGCGGCTTGCTGCTGCCATAAATGAAAGGGATAACGGTAAAATCAAAGCTGTGGCCCATTCAATGAAGGGAGGGGCTTTTACGATGCGGTTACATGAATTCGCCGCTATCTTAGTCAAGATCGAGGAAGCGACAAGAGAACCCAACCGTCTGGATATGCAGGAGATGCTATCAGAACTGAAAATCGAATGGGAATCGGTAAAGAATCTGCTATTGAAGCACTGTTAATGGGAGTAATCGGGCGTAAAAAACAACGATAACTCATCAGGCGCGTATAAGCAGGACTTCCGAGACACTTGCCAAACCAGAGTAAAATCGTTGCCAGC
>CAZMHO010000040.1:0-979 GCA_964566085.1 uncultured Thermotogaceae bacterium
TTCAAATTGCGGGCGAAAGCCGCGGATCCGATGAATAAACAGAAGTAGCCGTCAACCGCCTCTTTCTCATCGATCTGTATGAGGATGACGCGATGGATGGCGTTTTCCCTTTCGAAGGACGAAATAATGTCAGAAACGACCGGATCGGTGGAATAAGAGGAAAAGGTCGGAACAGAACGAATCTTAGAAACTCGATCGTTTTCCTTCCCTGAATCGGGGAAACTCCACTCAATCCCTATCAATTCCGGAGTGTAAAGGGTGACCGTTTCCTCCTCGCTTTCATAGTCGGATGATTGAGCGACGGTGACAAATCTCCCCGTCCCCGGTTCTCGCTGAATGTATAACCCAAATTTAGCGCCTGCCAACTCCGTGAGATTGTGTATGAGGGTTTGGCAATCGATTTTCACACCTATTTGCGTCAGGAATCGTTCGGAATAGCCGATCAGTTTTCTTAGCATCGCAATTTCCACGATCTCTTCGGAAACATCGCGCGCGACAGCGTAGATCCGACCGCGATAATAATGGAGATGCCATGAAACGTATCGATAGGTTCCATCTTTGACGAGAAGCCGGTTGACGAGATCTCCGGTGACTGTGCTGGATGATAGCTTGGAAAGATAGTTTTGCGTCTTTTTCAAGTCTTTGTTGTGGACGAAGCTCAGAATCGAACGCTCTTTGATTTCTTCGACCGGGAAGCCAAGCATACTCTCCCAAGTTCGGTTCAGTTCGCACGGAACACCTGCCTCATCCATAATGCAAAACAAGTCTTCTTCCAGGAAAAACAAATGTTCCAGTTCCCCAGCGTCAATAGCGCCATCGGATAGTTTTTGAACCAAGGTGATATAGGTGTCTTCTATCGGAGAAAAGGAGAGGAGACGAAACCCTTGGCCATCGTCCCCCGCCCTTAGAGAGGTTTCTACTATCCCGTGCCGAATAGTCGCCCGACCGTACAAAGAAGCCCATCGAAAGGAAGACGGAA
>CAZMHO010000040.1:989-16401 GCA_964566085.1 uncultured Thermotogaceae bacterium
AATCTTCTCGGCAATTGAGTGCTAACCTTCTCCTCTTGAATTGAGGAAGGAGAAAAGCCGGTCAGTTCATCAAAGGTTTCATTGGAGGTAACGTAGCGATATCCGAGGAGGGCGCCTCCATTGTCATATGACGCTTGATGCACGACATAACCTAACGGAGAACCCAGAACCATCGGATCCATTGGTTTCTGCCCCATCGATCTCTCCTTTTTCTGTTTTCAATAGGATATCCGCGCCTCGATACGGATAATTGTACATCATTCGGATGTTTTTTTCCTATTCAACTCGGTTTTTTCGTAAGGGGCCGGGGTATTCTCGGAACAGCAGGTATGATATAATCCGGTTTGCTTAACAAATCTTGTAAGGGAGAGGATAGTGGATGAAAATTACTTTACTCGCGTCGTTATTAGTGTTAATTTTATGCGTTATTGGTTTTTCGGATACCTTATTGGGTTTGAGAACGATAGAGGCCACGACCACGGAAACGTCCACCAGTTCGGTAGAAACGGGTAAACTATCTCTAAAGACGATGGATCCATTACTTGCTTCTTTTAGAACCGGTTGGAAGGTCCCCAATCTCCCGGGATGGTCGGAAGTGTCTGTCGGCGGTTTCACACTCAAACTCCCAGCCGACTTTTCTTTGAGTTCAACAAAGAGTGGCGCGAACGTTGACTCAGAAATCAAAGACGCCTCGGGCCGACTATTCGCGCGACTTTTCATCTACCAATTGGACTCTTACCAATTGGACGAGTTGTATCGAGATCTGACGACCTCTCTGTATGGTATACGAGCGAGCGGTAACAAGTCTTTTGAAGAGTTTTCGGAGCTCGGAAACGGCAAGATCGCTTACCTCACGAAAATGGTGGTTTCGAACGAGTCGGCCTCAATTCCTATTCTGTTTCTTTATCAACAGGGCGCTCAACAGACGGATATAAAAAGCGGAACGGTCGTTATGATGATCGTGGAGCCCCATCATTATCAAGCGGCCGACCAACAAGAGGTTTTGCTTTCCTGGACGGAAGGGATCGGGGGATCCGCGATGAACGCATTCGCCCCGATTGCCTCTACCAAACAAACCGAACCGGTTACGACGCCGATTTCGGTTACGCCTCAGACGATCACTGTTCCTGCGGGTCAAGATTTTGGAGCCCTACTGGCGCAAAGGTTGTACGCTGAAGAATGGCTTTCTGAATTGCCGGCAGGTTGGGAAACCGCCTATGGCGACGCCTTCTCCGTTTTCTACGCCTCCGATTTCACGCCTTCCTACTTTTCCGCAGACATATTGGAGGGGTTTGACTTCGCCTTCAACGGCATTACGATCGCCAAGCTTTTCGTGGGGAGATCGGATGAGGAGCTCCTCGTGGACGAACTGTATCAAGATCTTCTCTTGAACTATCTTTCGGGTTTGGGCAACTATACTTTGGCCAAGAAAACTCCTTTTTTGGATATCGGGTTAGGTTTCGTGAAAACCTTCGAATTGTCGTACTCCGACGCGCGCGCCTGGATCATGATCTTCTCTGAGTCCATAATCGAGGACATTTTCGAAGGGGAGTACATCGTATTTATCGGTATGGCCCCGGCGAAAGAAGCTGAAACCTGGAAGGAAACCTTTCTGGATTTGATTATGTCGATCGCGTTCTGAGGTTCTCCACCGCTTTTGGGGGGGTCATTCCATAGGGATCATGGATAGAGAGATTCTACATATCCAAAGGGTCATCGCGGATTGGTATCGTGAGAACCAGCGGAGCTTGCCTTGGAGACAGACAAGGGACCCGTACGCGATACTGGTTTCCGAGATAATGTTGCAGCAAACAGGAGTCGAAACGGTAATCCCATATTATGAGCGGTTTATATGCCGATTTCCAGACCCGCAATCATTAGCGCGTGCAGAACCCGATGAGGTGCTGAAAAGTTGGGAAGGGTTAGGATACTATGCCCGGGCAAGAAATTTGCATCAAGCCTGCCGGTTAATCGTGGAACAGTACGACGGGAAAATTCCGGAAGATTACGACGCTTTGACCGAGCTACCGGGTATTGGAATCTATACGGCTGGAGCGGTCCTCAGCATCGCTTACGGAAAGCCTTTTCCCAGCGTTGATGGGAACATCCACCGCGTATTTTCCCGTGTTTACTTGGATTGCGCGATATCCGAAGAGCGCGAAGAAAAGGAGTATACGCGGAGATTAGCGGAGGCCCACATTCAGATAGCCTTTCGGGGGGGTATTTCCCCTGCGGACTTTAATCAAGCCTACATGGAGTTGGGGGCTTTGGTCTGCGATCCGGAAAATCCCCGATGTGACCACTGTCCGATAGCGGCGTATTGTCGCGCGCGAGAGACCGGTTTGCAACAAGCGCACCCTTTGAAAGCGAAGAAACCCGCGATAGAAACGAAAGAGATGGAAGTAGGGATCGTGTGGCACAGCCGGCGGCTCCTGCTCGAGAAACGTCAGGAAAGCGGCTTATTGAAAGATTTTTGGGGGTTGCCGACGATAGAGGCATCTTCCGATTACGAACCGGGGCTGTCTCTGACCGCTTACCTCACGACTCGGTTCGGAATCGACTGCATCGATTCGAAAGAGGTGTTTCGGGAACGGCACGTTTTTACCCATCAACGATGGCGTATGCGTGTTTTTCAAGTGTTCTGCGATCCGTCAAAGGCCGAAGAATCAATATCAGGCCGCGTTTTTTCTTTTGTCCCTCATGAAGAGACCCACTCTCTGGCGATCCCCAAAGCTTTTCGGAAAGTGCTGGATCGATATGCCGGGCGGCCGCTCCACGTCGTCGCCGCGATCCTCAAAGACACGCTAGGACGCGTCTTCATCGCGAAACGAAACGCCGGCGGTTATTTTGGCGGCTTCTGGGAGTTTCCGGGCGGGAAGGTCGAGCCGGGCGAGACGGAGGAAGCCGCACTTGCGCGAGAGATCAAAGAAGAGCTCTCGATCACCGTCAGACCGACCCGGTTCTTGCAACGAGAGGTCTATCCGTACCCGTTTGGGCGATTGCAGATCGCGTTTTATGAGTGTGAATGGGAAGACGGAGCGATCGTTCTGAATGCGCATCAGGAAGGCCAATGGATAAAGCCCGAACTCATAAAGCCTGCGGATTTCCCGCCCGCCGACGCGGGGTTTATAGAAGCCTATCAAAAAGAGCTCGATGGAGCCTGCGGAAGTTTGGAGAACGGTACCTGTTAAGAATTCAAATAAAAGGAGAGGTCGTCTCTCTTGCATTCGATGTAGGATAGCGATAAAATCAAACCGATGAAACGATTCAACGTCTTCAAACAAGATCTGTCCGCTCAGGAAGTAGCCAAGATTCGTAAGGAGGTTTTGGCTATCGCTTTGCCCGCGATGGGCGAAAATGCTTTACAGATGGTTTTAGGCCTAGTAGATACGGCTTTCTTGGGATACTTGCGTTGGCAGGCGATGGCGGCGGCGGGTTTAGCCAACCAGGTATTCTTCATTTTTCAAGCCTTTCTTGTTGCGATCGCAACGGGAAGTTCCGTTCTGGTAGCGAATGCGGTGGGGGCGAAGAACCAAAACGCCATTCGCGGGACGGCCTGGAACGGCCTTTACCTCGCTTTGATCATCGGTTTAGTCATCACGTTCTTTTCGCTATTCTCTTCGGGTTTGGTTCTTGCGGGAGGAGCCGGCGCTTCAGAAGAAGTGAAAGGTATGGCTGCTTCCTACTTGCAGATTAACTTGCTCGGAGGCGTCGTTTTATCTCTGATGTTTGTCCTCTCCGCCCTTTTAAGAGGCTCGGGAGATACGAAAAGTCCGCTCTTCGCTTCTCTGATCGCCAACTCGCTGAATGCGTTCTTAGACTATATCCTGATCTTCGGGAAACTCGGATTGCCCGCCTTGGGAATAGAAGGGGCAGCCTGGGCGACGGTGCTTTCCCGCGTGGTCGGTATGTCCATCCTCGGAATCATTCTCTTCCGTTCGCCGCGATTCAGGTTACGCGAAAGAGAAAACCGGAACTTTAGCATGAAAAGGACGAAAGAGATTTTGCGGGTCGGACTGCCGACGAGTCTGGAGAACCTCTTTTTTTCCGTGGGTATGCTCGTCTTTGCGAACATCTTGTTGATTGCGGGAGATCAAGCCTACGCGGCGCATCGGGTAGGGATCAACATCGAGTCGATCTCCTTTATGCCGGGGTTTGGGGTTTCGGTGGCTTTGACCGCTTTGGTCGGCCAATACAACGGCCGGAACGACTTGCGAATGGTTCGCGGCATTGTAAAGCAAGGGTGGATAGTCGCTTGCGCGTTCATGGTGTGCGCCGCGATCACCGGAAGCCTTCGCGGGGTCGGGGAAACGAAGGTTCCGTTCATCATCTCTTTGATCGCCGTCTGGGGCTTGCGTTTACCGATCGGTTTCATCATGGTCAAGGTTTTCAATCTCGGGTTATTAGGTGCTTGGATTGGGATGATGACGGACTTCACCACCCGTTCTTTACTGAAATTAGGCGTTTACGCGAGCGGGCGATGGATCAAAACGGCGGAAAAAACGAGAAGAACAGTTGGCATAGAAAAGGAGCGCTCGTTGACGGATCAGAAGACATAAGCTGCTAACGCCTCTCACGCGATGATCCGGTCCAATGGAAACGCTGCGTGTTCCCCTCCTCGCATTATGAGGAATTGAGATTTTTTGGTATAATAGGCGTTGGTTCAAGGGAGGTTAAGACCATGCTTTTTATCGTCCTTGCGGCGGGATTGGGAAAACGGATGAAATCGAATCATCCGAAAGTTTTGCATTCGCTTGTGGGGGAACCCATACTAGGATGGGTGCTATCCGCTTGCCAGAACGCGTTCGACCCGAGTCAATCGAATCGAATTGCGGTGGTAGTCCACCCGGATATGGCGGAAGTCGTCGAGTACATCAAGCGGTGGAAAGAAGAAATCGGTATAGACTGCGTTGAGATTGTCTTCCAAACGGAACGCCTGGGTTCAGGACATGCCGTTCTGATGGCGAAGGAAACGATTGATCGCTGCATAGAGGGAGAGCAAGTGGTCCTCCTTTCCGGTGATGTGCCTTTTGTTCGTCCGCAGACGATTCAAGAGTTGGCTCAGTGCGCTAAGGATTGCGACGGAGCCGTCCTTACGATGGATAATCCAAACCCGCAAGGATACGGTCGTATCTTCCGGGATACGCGCGGTATGATCGAACGGATCGTTGAAGATAAAGATTTATCGTCCGTTCAGCGTTCTATTCAGGAAGTGAACGCCGGAATCTATGTCTTTGAAGCGCGTTCCCTTTCTTGGGCGTTAAAGCGATTGGATAACGAAAATGCGCAAAGAGAATACTATCTGCCGCAAACCGTGGAAATACTGGAACAGAATCAAGGCAAGATTTCTGCTTTGAAAGTAAGCGACGCCGTTGAGGTAAGCGGCATTAACGACCGGTTTCAGCTCGTTGCCCTGGACAAGATGATGCGTTTGCGGATCAACCATCGCTGGTTGTCGGAAGGAGTGACGGTTGTCGATCCCGACAACACAACGATCGAACCGGATGTTCAAATAGGGATCGATACCATTATACAGCCGTTCTGTTTCATAAGAGGAAAGACCGTGATCGGAAAGGATTGTGTCATCGGACCTTTCAGCCAAATTTCCGATAGTTGGATCGATGACGAATGTCTGATCGATCGGTCGCATCTGCATGGCGTCAAGGTTGCGAAACGGGTGCATATCGGTCCTTTCGCGAGGCTAAGAGAAGGCACCGAGCTCTCCGAAGAAGTCAGAATCGGCGATTTTGTCGAGTTGAAAAAAACGTTTATGGGGTACGGTTCAAAAGCGCAACATCTCAGCTATTTGGGGGACGCGACGATAGGAGAAAACGTCAATATCGGCGCCGGAACGATTACCTGCAACTTTGACGGGTACCATAAGTACCCGACTCAAATCGGGAATAATGTCTTCATCGGAAGCAATACCGCGATCGTCGCTCCGGTCTTTATCGGGGATGGCGCGATTGTTGGCGCCGGCTCCGTGATCGTGGAGGATGTCGAGAAGGACGCGTTGGCGCTTGCTCGCGGCCAACAGGTTCAAAAACCTGGAAGAGCAGCTCTGATACGGGAGCGGAATAAGAAACAACGATGAAACGACCGAACAAAACGGTTCATTTTTATCGGAAGGGGATCGAAGGATATGCCTTATAATCGTCCTGAAATGAAAGTCTTCGCCGGTTCATCGAATCCGGAACTCGCCCAAAAAATGGCGGACTATATGTCGATAAAACTAGGCGAGATAGAGATCGGAAAGTTTGCCGATGGGGAAGTCAATATAAAAATTGGGGAGACCGTGCGGGGTCACGACGTTTTTATCATTCAATCCACCTGTAATCCGGCGAACGACAATCTCATGGAGTTGCTCGTGATGATCGACGCCTTTTGCCGCGCTTCGGCCAATTCGGTATCGATCATCATGCCCTATTACGGGTACGCGCGACAAGATCGAAAAGCCAGAGGGCGCGATCCGATCAGCGCGAAATTGGTGGCCAATCTGATCACCGTTGCGGGCGCCAAGAGGATCGTCACCGTCGATTTGCATTCGGATCAAATACAAGGGTTTTTCGATATTCCGCTGGACAACCTTCAATCCTTCCCGGTCTTCATTAATTTTTACACCGAGGAAGCGTCTTTTAACCCGGAAGAATATGTGATCGTTTCTCCCGATGTAGGAGGGGTAAAACGCGTCAGAAGGTTTGCCGAAAAGATGAAAACCTCTCTGGCTATTCTTGACAAACGCCGACCGCGTGACAATGTAGCGGAAATCGTCAACGTTGTCGGAGAGGTAAAAGGGAAAAAAGTCATCTTGTTCGATGATATGATCGATACCGGCCGATCGCTGGTAGGGGCGGCGGAAACTCTACTGAGTGTAGGAGCTGTCGGCGTTCAGGCGTGCGCCGCTCACGGGTTGCTATCGGGAGAGGCCGTGGTATTGCTGCAAAACTCTGTTATAGAGCGGATACTGTTGACGAATACGGTACCGCATCAATCGCTTCCCGACAAGTTTAAAATCCTGGATATCTCTCATTTACTCGGTGAAGCAGTAATCCGGGTGCGAAAGAACCTATCGGTAAGCATTCTTTTTAGATAAGCGAGAGCAATTTTTCCAGATAATTGAGGAGGAGTAACATGGCAAAGCAAGCATTAGAAGTATCGGAAAGGACCCGATTAAGAACATCTGGTTCTCGTAAACTAAGAGTTGAGAAGATTCTCCCGGGAACGGCCTACGGTCCCGATTTTGGCCCGGTCAATATCGAAGTGGGTAGAGACGAGTTTCTTATTATGATACAAAAGGTCTCGACGACAACCTCGATTGATCTGAAAATATCGAAGTCGGATGGCGGTTCTATGGTGAAAAGAGCCTATTTAAAACAGATTCAACGGCATAAGGTTACGGATTTACCGATCCATTTCGATTTTTTCGTTCCCTCCGAAGACCATGTCATGAGAATCGAGGTGCCGATCGAATACCTGAATACGCCCAAAGGCGTTGATCGGGGCGGCCGTGTTGACACGTTCTACGAGTCCGTCGAGGTGGAAGCGTTGCCGAAAGACATTCCGGAAAAGGTAACCGTCGATATTTCCGGCCTCGATTTGGGTCATTTCTTGAAAGCGAAGGATCTGCAACTTCCCGCCGGAGTGAAACCTCTGTTAGATTCTGAAGAAATCCTGCTAGCCGTAACGCTGCCGAAAGAAGAAGCAGAAACAGAAGTTGCCGGAGAAGAAGGAATTACTCAGCCGGAAGTGATTAAGGAGAAGAAGGAAGAAAAGAAGGAAGAGAAGTAAGTGTATCGGAGAGTCATGTAGTACCGAAGGAGACGGGGAGATGGTATTCTTCGGCCTTGGGAACCCGGGAACCGAGTACCACGATTCCAAACACAATCTCGGGTTTCAAGCGATCGACCAATTCGTGATAACGCATCGGAAAGAAATCATGGAATCACGGTTCCTTCCGATGCTTTACCATTACTGGAGTTGCAAAGATCGGTTCGGCAACGGGTATTTGCTGGTCAAGCCACTCACCTACATGAACAATAGCGGAGAGGCTTATCGGCATGCGCAGAAACGGTTTGGATACTCCAGCAAAGAAAGCGTCATCATCTATGATGACGTAGCGTTGCCATTAGGGGCGGTTCGGATACGGGCGAAAGGCTCGGATGGCGGTCACAAAGGCATCCGGTCGATTCTGGGAGTAGCTGGTACCGACGAGATCGCGAGAATTCGCATAGGCATCGGCCCCAAACCGTCCGCGATGGATCTTTCGGACTATGTGTTACGGCCGTTAAAGGCTTCGGAACGGTCTGTCATAGCCGAGACGATCGATAACGTTACCGAGGCGATGGAACAATTGACTTACGATCGATTGGAGATCGTCATGAACCAAATCAATCGCTTTTCGAAGGAGAAGTATGGATCGCTGTGACTATTGCGGAACGACTGAACGGGTGACGACCTACGCGCTGGAATCCGAATATGCCGGAAAGCGGGTGCGCCTTTGCTCCGGCTGCATGAAGGATAAGGTCGCCGCCTCTTTTCGACCGATCGAAAGACAAAAACTAAGCGATTTGATCCACGCCTTTCATTTGGTGAACGACGCGCCGTATCCGAGCGCGGAGTTGAAAAGGGACGAAAATTGCTCGTTTTTCCTGTATCCGTATCTCATCGGTTATGAACTCTTTGAGAGGGAAGAAGGAACTCCCGTTTTCGAATCTTGGAGTCGAGAGGTCTATCGACGCTGGATCTATTTCTTAACAAATGTAAAGAGATTAGAAAATAAGGGGCGGAAAGAATCGTCTTAATCATGATAGCCGATTTCCCGTGGCTTTAGGACAATCGGCTAAGAGTTGAGGCGGAGATATCTGTATGAAACTGACGCAGAACGTTCTCGTCCCTACGATCGTACTGATAGAAAAACCAACTTTTGCGGATCGTTCTTTGGATAAAAGCGTTTTTAGATCATAATCATACTGGAGGTGTCTGTTTTGAGGAAAAGTGGGTTAGGGGTACTGATTGCGGTCATATCATTGATTTTCGTGCTCAGTTCTTGCGTGTTGTTCAAAGGGACAGCTGTAGGGAAAAACTGGGCGGGTACTGTAACTTTGACACAGGCTGCCGGAGATGTGGCTACGGGCACGTATGCGGTTTCCATCTCGTTTAAGTTCGAATGGCTTTTTGGGAATTCCAAGATTACCGGCGGTACAATCGCCTTTATTCTCCCAACTACCGGCGAACGGATAACGACGGAGCTTTACAAGTTCAACATCACCACCGGCGAGTATAAAGATTCCTCTTTGTCCTTTAAAGCCAAAGAGATCGACTATAACGATATCCTGGATTTTTCCGGTACGGTTGCCAACAAAGCCATCACCAACGGAACCATCTTCTATGGTGTATTAAATGTTGGCAACTTTAGCATTTCCGAGCAGAGTTCTTAAAGCGAAATCATTTGGAGCGCGTTGTTGTAACCCGTCGAACATGGTATAATACAACGAAACTGTAAACTGTTTTTTTCTTCCGTTTACGTTATTCCAGTCTATACCAGTCAAAGGAGGAACGAACCATGGAAGTTTTGAAAGTAAGCTCCAATTCCAATCCAAACAAAGTCGCGGGAGCGATTGCGGGCGAACTCAGCAAAAACCAATGCGTCGAGCTGCAGGCTATCGGAGCCGGAGCCGTGAATCAATCGGTCAAAGCCGTAGCGATTGCGAGACGGTTTTTGGACGAACAGCAAAAAGATCTCTTTATGGTTCCCAGTTTTGAAGACGTCACGATCGACGGCGAAACAAGAACGGCCATCACGGTCAAAGTGACAGCGGTAGAGAAGCCAAAAGTTGATGAATGAGGGATTTCAAAACTCCTTCAGAAGAAGAATTAAATCAGATTGCGATAGCATGTATTGAAGATGAACGCCTCAGAGAAATCCTGGGGCGTATTTTATCTTTTACTGAAGAAGAAAGAGATAACTTTCGTCAAAAGATGACCCTATTCTTCATCGGGGTCGACACGGATGAGGATAGGAAGTCCAAACGATTCTTCTCCGTCTTGATGGAGAGGGAATATGCGGCAAAAATTGGAAAAAAGGTAGGCGTAGAATGAAGTTATTACGAGCTGAAGAAAGTATGGCCGCCGGAGGCCAAGCGGTTATCGAAGGCGTCTTGATGCGCGCGAAAAAAACGACGATCGCTGTTCGCCAACCCGATCGAAAAATCGTAACCCGTGAATATAACAAACCGATGTTGATCAAACGGTATCGGATTTTAGGCAAGCCCTTTATCCGTGGGATTTTTGTGCTTTGGGATTCGATGTATATGGGAATTGTCGCGCTGAGCTGGTCCGCGGAGGTCTCTTCCCAAGAAACGGGTGAAGAGCTGAAAAAGAAGGATATTATTGGAGCGATCCTTTTAGCCTTAGCATTCGCGATCGGTTTATTCGTGCTCGCGCCACTCCTTTTGGCGCAGCTGATTCCGGCGGTAAAAGGCAACGCAGCCTTGTTCGCGCTTTTTGAAGGGATCATTCGAACGGCTATCCTCGTTCTTTATATTTGGGCGGTTTCTCGTTCGAAAGATGTGAAACGGGTTTTCGAATACCATGGCGCTGAACATAAAACAGTACACGCCCATGAAGCGGGCGCCGCGCTGACGGTGGATGAAGTCCGAAAGTATTCCCGCATTCATCCACGATGCGGCACCAGTTTTCTTTTCATCACGATGATTGCGGCGATCATCGTTTTAACGATCGTAGGCGCGATCTGGAATGTCGGGTTTTGGCAAAAGTTCATTATCCGAATCCTTTTTATTCCCGTCATCGCCTCCATTGCCTATGAGTTCCAACGCGTCACCGCGAAACACCTGGACTCTCCGTTTTTCAGGGCGATGGCGGTGCCCGGCATGCTTCTGCAGCGGATGACGACGGCCGAGCCGGATGACGATCAACTGGAAGTGGCGATCGTATCTTTAAAGAGCGCGATAGGCGCGGATGTATCGGGGGGGGCATAATGTTGGCACTGCATCTGTTTTTAGCGCATTCGGTGGCGGATTACTCGTTCACGAACCCGATGAAGCTATACGGGGAACGTTCCTTGTTAACGATCCTCAAACATACGGCGTGGTTCGTGTTGGTGTTTTTGGCTTTTACGTTCGATACCGTTTTCTCTTCGGGTTTCGGCATCGCCTTGTTCTCGGGTTCTCTGATCCTTCACTTCTGCGTGGATTTTCTTCGGATATCTAAGAAAAATGTCTGGTGGGTTGAGACCTTCTCTTGGATTTCTTTCCTTGTCATCGGCATCGTCAGCTCCGCTTTCTTCACCAACTCTTATATCACTCCGCCGTTCGCGACCTACCTTGTCGGTATGGTGGCGGTCTCTGTAATCCCGACGCAAATCTTTCGTATGGTTGGGTGGATTCATCCGACGGACAATGAATCGGAAGGTATATCCGAACGCTTGGCCATCTTCATTTTCGTTTTGGCTTTGAATTGGTTGTTAGCCTTGGTCTCGATCGGGTTCGCGTTGTCGTATCGGCTGATTTTCAAAAAGAAATCCCATTCTCTCTGGTGGATCAGTCCGTCATTGGGTTTCGCCGTTTCTCTGCTGTTTCGCTGGATAATCTACAGGGCTTTTTAATTTCGATCCAATCTCGAGGATTTCTGATTTTCACATGTCCGTGTTATAATTATCCGTCGTTTCGGAATGGAGATTTCCTCGGAGGAGATACGGGTGAAAAAACAAGCGCTACTCATAATCTTTCTTTCGTTTTTCGTCGCCGTCTGGGGAATCAGTTTTGATGAGTCCCTCGACCGATTCGAAGAATGGATCGCGCAGCCCCAGGATCAATCCGACCGGATTTTCGAAGCCATCAGCGACATCTCCCTATACCGAAAATACCGCTTAGCCATGATCGGTCCCATTCGCGATGACGAACGGTTTTACGATGTTAACAAGCTACTCGAGCTGGTTTTTGGCAGTATAAAAACCGGCGATATCAACGAGGATTTAGCCCTGGCGGCTTATTTGGCCTATTTGTCCGCATCGCTCTTCAACCGCGACCTCACCGTCGGCGGACTGAACAGCTTCGCACCTTATTATACGACGTATAACCAAGCTAACACGCAGTTGCGCGATACGGCCGTTCAATATTTTTCTCATTGGATCGCATATGGGGTCGGGATCGTCAATTTGCCTCCCGATGAACGCTTTTCTATCGATCCTCCCCCTAAAGCCTTGCGAACGAGATTACGGTACACCTTTACGCCCGATTTGGTTATCTTTCCGCTCTTATCTTCGGGTTTTAGTCCGGAGGCAGAACAGCGTCTGATACAAGCGATTGAGAGGATTAAAGCCGAAACTGCGAAAACAATATCGGATCAAGACCTCGACCGATTGATCAAGCGGCAGGCGCAGACGGTCGGCTCTCCAATCTATACGTCGCTGTTGCCGGACCAAACGGAGTTCGCGAAAGCATTTGTTGAAAAAGCGCCAAAGGTCGTCAACCTTTGGTTCTTTCGGTTTTTGGGGTACGGTCTGGTTGTCGGAGCCCTCGTTTTTCTGAAAAGTTGGCGTTTCCCGGTCCTTACCCTTCTGATTGTCTTCGAAGCCTTTGTCCAGCATTATACGCACGGTTATCTCTTTTCCGATTCCGAAGCCTTTATTTTTGGACTCCTTACCTTTTCTCTCTTAAGCTTTTCATGGATTCTTTGGTTGTCCAGGGTCCTCAATCGGAAAAAACGCGGAGCGATCGACTGGGTCCATCTCTGGATGTATTTGGCGATGGGAGTTCTCTGGCTTTTTCCCTATTGGATCTCTCCGGAGTCGTTGAGGATGGATCGGCAAGAAACCCTCTACCAAACTGCCGTATATGAGGTTCTGAAAGAAGAGCTCTTCGAATGGAAGCGCGGATTATACGAAGAGCCTTTCAATGATTACCTGACCAGCCGGGAAGCAACGGTTCGTTACGCAGGCATCATCCAAAAACGATTGGATAAGGCGATGCCGTTTTCCGGCATTCAGCTCAGGCGGGATACGGAATCCTACCTGACGGGTAAGTGGAAATCTTCTCGTTTAAAGCCTTTGGAACTGGCTGTGATGCGATCTTATTCTGAAGCCGCCGGTTCGGATTTTATCAGCCCGAGTTTCTATCTCTTTCAGTCTCTCGAAGGGAGTTATGCTTTGCTGCTCATTACTTTGGCGACTGCGGCTTTAATCGTCTTTCGTCCGAAAAGGCGTTTTTTAATGATTGTTTACGTCGGTTCGTGGATCCCGTTCTTTATCCAACTTTTCAGTAACGATATCCATCTGCTGGTCGAAAGAGGGTATCCATTGCTTCATCTCAAAGAAAATCACCCCGGAATGCTCGTATTAGTTTGCGCCATAACGTTTTTCTTGTTTTCTGTCTATCTTAGCTGGAAAACATATCAAAAGGAGGGAAAGAAGCAATGAAAAGAGTGTTAGTACTCGCGTTAGTTCTTCTCGTTTCAACCATGTTTTTTGGGAACTTTATCGTAACTATGGTCACCGATACCGGAGGTCTCGGGGATCAGTCCTTTAACGACGGCACGTGGGCGGGCGTTAAGACTGCGGAAGAAGAGCTGGGCATTTCCGCGAAAGTTGTTCAATCTTACGAACAGGCAGACTACGTTCCGAACTTGTCGAACGCGGCGAAGGAATCCAAAGTCGTTATCGCTGTGGGTTTCATGATGGAAGACGCCCTGAAACAGGTGGCGCCGCAATACCCGAATGTATATTTTGTCGGTATCGATATCTCAGAAACGGGCATTCCGAATGTGAAGACATATACATTCAAAGAACAGGAATGCGCCTTCTTAGCAGGATTTTTGGCTGCTGCGATGACCGAGACGGATGTGCTCGGATTTATTGGCGGAATACCGATTCCTCCGGTCCAGCGGTTCGAATGGGGATACCGAGCGGGAGTCACAATGTGGAATGAACTGTTCAATGACGATGTGCAAGTTCTCATCGGTTATACCCAGAGCTTTACCGATTCTCAAAAAGGTAAAACGATGACCGAAGCGCAGTATTCTCAAGGCGCCGATATCGTTTTTGCGGCGGCCGGTCTATGCGGTCTGGGAACCTTTGAAGCGGCGAAGTCCGCCGGAGAAGGCTTCTTTGCGATCGGTGTGGACGTCGATCAAGACCATTTAGCCCCCGGTCGGATTTTAACCTCCGCGATGAAAGGCGTCAATATGGCTTCTTACTACGCCGTAAAAGACGCTTTCGAAGGATTCTTCGAAGGCGGCCACGAGAACCTCGGTTTGATCGAAGGCGGCGCTACGTTGAGCGAAATGAAGTACACCCGAGAGATTATCCCGGCTTGGGTTCTCGTCATGTTGAAAGGTTTGGAAACCATGGCCATCGAAGGCGACTTTGTCGTACCGGACAGTGAAGCCGCAGTCGGGGCGTTTCTTAAGTAAAAACTAACAAATCATCGGGGGTCCGGATGTCGTGGGATTTATCCGGATCCCTTATTTGAGTGAACGGAGGTTAGATGCCTTTTCATATACCCGAACCATCGGAATACACGCAATACGCTGTCGTTATGAAAGGGATTGTCAAACAGTTTCCCTCGGTTTTGGCGAACGATAACGTGGACCTCTACGCCGAGGAGGGAGAGATACACGCGATTGTCGGAGAAAACGGGGCCGGCAAATCGACGTTGATGAATCTGCTCTACGGGTTATACACACCTGATGCTGGGAGAGTCTATATTAGGGGAAAAGAAACCCAGATAAAAGGGCCCTCCGAAGCGATTAAAGCGGGGATCGGTATGGTTCATCAACATTTTATGCTGGTGGGGCCACTCACCGTAGCGGAGAACATCGTTCTTGGCGAAGAACCCCTCAATGCATGGCGTTTTTTCGACTTGAAAGCGGCGAGAAAAACAGTACGCGAACTTTCTGATACCTACGGATTGCAAGTGGATGTGGACAGACGCATCGAGGACCTGCCGGTAGGCACCCAACAAAGAGTGGAGATTCTCAAAACGCTGTATCGAGGCGCCAATATTCTCATTCTGGACGAAC
Source organism: uncultured Thermotogaceae bacterium (assembly GCA_964566085.1). GTDB lineage: Bacteria > Thermotogota > Thermotogae > MWEM01 > MWEM01 > MWEM01. The sequence goes on from CAZMHO010000040.1 coordinate 16,026, forward strand.
CGACGGCGGTACTCACCCCGCAGGAAGCGGACGAGTTGTTTGTGGTCCTGCGGAGATTGACGGAAAAAGGGAAAACGATCATCTTCATTACACATAAACTGAACGAAGTGATGGCCGTCTCCGATAACGTTACTGTGATGAGACTCGGAAAGGTAACCGGGAGACTGTCAATATCGGAGACTTCGCCACGACAACTCGCCAACATGATGGTAGGGCGCGAAGTCCTGCTAAGAGTCGAAAAGAAGGCGAAAGAAGCCGGAGAAGCCGTCCTGGCGATCAAAGGGCTTCGGGTTAGGGACAATCGGGGATTAGAAGCCGTTAAGGATGTTTCGTTAACCGTGCGCGAAGGAGAAATCTTAGGGATCGCCGGTGTCGC